>CANFZC010000044.1 GCA_947451475.1 Flavobacteriaceae bacterium
CGGGGTGTAGCGTAGCCCGGTTATCGCGCCTGGTTTGGGACCAGGAGGTCGCAGGTTCGAATCCTGCCACCCCGACTTTTTTAAATCATGTTTTTACAGCTCAATCTTCACAGGGCATCCCTTTTAAACTAGGGAAGCTGAAGATTAAGTTAAAACAAAAATGGTTCCATAGCTCAGCTGGATAGAGCAACGCACTTCTAATGCGTAGGTCGAAGGTTCGAATCCTTCTGGGATCACAACAAACCACTGAGTAATCAGTGGTTTTTTTGTTTATACGAAGTTGTATTAGTTAATCTCCTTGTCTTTGTAGTAGTTAATGAGCAAATTGACAAACTTGCTGTAGCTTTCTATGCCGTCTTTTTGTTGGTTGGTTTTTAAGAATTGGTCATAGAAGAGGTGGAAACCTTTGTCGATAAAGGTGTCGTATTGTTCCCAAAACTGTTCACTCTCTTGGTAGTTTTTTAAAATGCCTTTGTTGATTGACGGTTTTAGCGCTTTGAATTGACCCTCCTCTTTCAGGTATACATTTTCCAGGCAGTAGCGAAGTGCGGTAGCACAGGCGGCATATTGAAAATAGGCATCTTTATTTTTGATGCCCGCAAGGAACCCTATAAAGTTGCATTCGCTTTCGCTGGCATAGCCTATTTGGTGGGCCATTTCGTGGCATACTACATTAGGAAAGCCGTATAGGGGCAGTTTACTATTCACTTGTGCTTCATTAGTGAACGGGTTTAAATATCCTCCAAAGCCCATGTAGGTGAGAGGTAGGCTAAATAATGATTTCTTTCGGCTAGGGTACTTATAGTGAAATATTGGATATTCTAGGGCAAGATTGTCGTACCCATTTTGGGTCATTGTGAAAATACTATCCTGCGAGTAGGGGTTGGTTACTTTTGCGTTTTTATCTTTGGTAATTTGGTATTGAATTTCGTTTGTTTTAGCAATAAGTTTTTTGGTGAAATCCACTAAATCTTTGTTGGAATAGTCTCGTTGGATTTGCATTTTTTCAAATAGGGGTTGGCGATAATAATTAAAGGCCCACAGCAAATGGAATAAAAAATACACCACCGATAGGAAGCTTAGGATGGACCACGTTTTATCTTTCCAGTTACTTTTTCTGTTTTTATATACCCAGTACAGACCGTAGGCAATGGTAACGCCATAGAGTAGATCTCCTATGGAGAAAGGAATCTTTCCCAATATAGTTCGGGAGCCGTTAGAAAGATATACGTACAATCCGTTGCTATAAAAGTGTTCCACTGTTTCAGGGAAATAGGCTAGTACCCTTAGATAGAGCAATTGAAAAAGGAGGAATAAGGGAAGTAGGTATTTGCGTTTCACGTCCTATTTTAAAAATGTAAATATAATCACAATATCAATTCGTCAAGAACCTAAACTTTGTAACTTTGTGCCTCGACAATAAAAAAATCAACTATAATGAGCCAAGAAATTAGAAGCCTTGAACCAAAAGTCCTTTGGAACAAGTTTGCCGATTTAAATGCGGTGCCTCGTCCGTCCAAGAAAGAGGAACGGGTGATTGAATTCATGAAAAACTTTGGAACGAGTTTAGGTTTAGAAACCTTTGAAGATGAAATTCGCAATGTAATCATTAGAAAGCCAGCTACAGCAGGCATGGAAAATCGTAAACCGATTGTACTTCAGGGGCATTTGGATATGGTGCATCAAAAAAATAACGACACTACTTTTGATTTTCTTACCCAAGGCATTGACATGTATGTGGATGGAGATTGGGTACGTGCTAAGGGGACAACCTTAGGAGCAGATAACGGATTGGGCGTAGCGGCTATTATGGCTATTTTAGAAAGTGCCGATATTGCGCACCCTGCCATTGATGCTTTGTTTACTATAGATGAAGAAACGGGAATGACGGGCGCTTTGAATTTGAAAGGAGGCGTTTTAAAAGGCGAAATTCTTTTGAATTTAGATACGGAAGAAGATGATGAAATTGACATTGGATGTGCCGGAGGAATTGATGTAACCGCCACTCGCTCGTACCAAGAAGAAGAAACTCCGGAGGGCTCTGTGGGGTATACCATCACGGTGAAAGGATTGAATGGAGGACACTCGGGGATGGATATTCACAAAGGATTAGGGAATGCTAACAAAATCATGAACCGTTTATTATTTGACGGATTTGAGAATTTTGGCTTGCAGGTATCGGAAATCAGCGGTGGAAGTTTGCGTAATGCTATTCCGCGTGAGAGTGTTGCCCAAGTGATTGTAGCGGGTATGTATGATGAAGCCTTTGTATTTGATATGCAGGAAATCATCAATGATATAAAAGCAGAGTTCAAGACGATGGAGCCTAATCTTACGATTGATATCGTAAAAAGTGATTTACCTAGTAAGGTAATGGATTTAGGCGTGCAAGAAGGTTTGTTGCGTGCTTTGTATGCGGCTCATAATGGGGTTTACCGCATGAGTGCTGATATGGCTGATCTAGTTGAAACCTCTAATAATATTGCAAGAGTAATTGTTAAAGAGGGCAGTATATCCATCCAAAACTTAACCCGTTCTTCGGTAGAAAGTTCGAAAATGGATTTAGCTAATAGTTTGCGTTCGGCTTATGAATTGTTTGGATGTGAAGTAGAATTTGGTGGAAGCTATCCTGGATGGACACCTAATGTAAATTCTGAGATATTGGATGTATTAGTAAGCATTTATGAAAAGCAAAACAATGCTAAACCGAGTGTAGTTGCTTGTCATGCAGGGCTAGAGTGTGGTATATTAGGAACGAATTATCCAGGAATGGACATGATTTCTTTTGGACCGACCATTCATGGAGCGCACAGTCCTGACGAAAGAGCCTCTATTAAATCGTCACAGAAGTTTTGGAAGTTTTTATTAGAGATTTTGGCTAGTATTCCGGAACGAAAATAGAAAATAGAATATAGAAGCCTCGTTTAGTAATTGACGAGGCTTTTTGTTTTATTAAGTAAGTACAAAAAGTACTAAGAGCGGGAATATGATTCCGGCCAGTGCCAATTTCCAGCCTCTTTGTTTGAAGTTGAACTTTCCAGCTGGAATCATTAGGGCTCCTGTGATGGCAATAACTATTAAAGAGAGTCCGAAGATGTCGCCATAGTAGATCCACCAGTTGGAAGTATTCTTATGCAATTTCATCATCTGGCTGATGATGGGTGTTTTGATGTAGGAAACGATTTCTCCTTTGCCGGATTTAAGGTCAATTTCTAGGTCGTGTTTTTCGAATGAGATTTTGAATTTACCTTCGTCAACTTTATTGCGTCGCATTTTGTCCTCTATGCCTAGTGCTTTTCCTAGGGAATCAGCAAAAGCTTCGTTGATTTTGTCTTCTGCAGGCAATTTGACACTAATTGCTTTGGTTTTGATAGTATATTTTTCGGCATGCCAACTGTCTCTATGGTTCATTAGGATGCCAGAGCAAGCAAATGAAATAATTAATCCGATGTAAAAGTAACCTAGGTCACGGTGCAGGTTTCTAATAATAGCTTGTTTCATTTTTAGAATTTATAAGATAAGGTGGTCGTTAGCATTCTTGGAGCTATAGGTGTAACTGTGTTGTCATCATATACATAGTAGCTTATTGCATTTCCTATGTTTGCTAATTTTGTTCTAAAAGTAAGATCTTTTATGGAATAGCCAATAGATAAATCTAGCTGGATGAATCCGTCAACGGGAATTGGTTTTCTGGCTAATTCAGCTGCGGTGGAAGCGTTATTAGGTTTTAATCTTCCCCCTAATCGCTCACCGATATAGGTTGATTGAAGACCGACTTCCAAACCTTTAATACGAGTATTCTCAAAGGTATAAAATGCGCTGGCGTTTGCCGTATGTTTTGGGGAAAATCTTAGCTTAGTACCCGCATCGTAGATATTGCTTTTTGTATAGGCTGTTTCATTAAAACTATATCCTGCGATCAACCTTAGACCTTTGTAGTGTCCGGTAATATCAATTTCAATCCCTTTACTTTGATAAGCACCGGCTAGTTCTTTAATGTTAGTATTCGTGTTTCCGTTGGAAAAATCAGTTTGTGCCAAATTTCCATAATCAATTAAGTAGGTGGTAAGATTTGCTACCATTTTGCCTTTAAAGAATTCATTTTTTATTCCGATTTCGTATTGCTTAATCGTTGAATTTGGTAGTGCTTTTAAATCTCTGTCAGTTCCCGTATTTATTACAAATGAATCTGAATAACTGGCAAAAAGCGAGTTTGTTTTTGTGGGTTGAAAAACCAACCCAAGTTTGGATGAAATTATATTGTCATTGGTACTGGTTTCTGCATTTTCATTGGTTGAAAAAGTTAACGTATTGGTTGTGTTTTCTAAATAGCTGTATCGTAATCCTACCAGTATTTTAAATTTTGTATTAATGGTGATTAAATCTTGAAAATAGGCTCCAGCTCTTTTGACATTGGCTACAGTATTAGTATTTTTATCCATTGAAGGCTCAATGGTATTGCTGTAAATTGGATTTTTATCTAATATAAAATACGGATTGTAAATGTTTATTTTGTCATAAAAGGTTATGTTTTTGTAGGCTAAGGTAGTGGTGTTACTTTGATCAGCATCAGCACCAAAAAGCAATGAGTGATTGATTTTTCCAGTATTGAATTTTCCGTTTAGGTCTATTTCTATTAAGCAATAATCTTGCGCTGCAGTTGTTTTTTGAACTCCTCTTGTCCAATCTCCGTTGGCTTGCACTAAATTGGTTGCATTTGGTCTAAGACTGGATAACAAATTGGTGTTGTATCCTTGATAAGAAAAAATACCTTTTAGTTGCCAATTTTTTTTCAAATCATGATTAATTGTCGATGTAAAACCTACTTGTTCGGATTTAAATCTTCCCCAATTAAATCCTAAAAATAGGTTTCTAGGTAATTCAATCACTTTGTAATCTATCGTTGTGAGACCAAAGTCGGGTGTTCTATTATCTTTGGTATAATCTGCTTCGATCATTATATTTGTCTTAGCTGAAATATCCAGTAAGATGGAAGGGTTGAAATAGATTCTGTCAGCTTGAACATTGTTTCTAAAGCTATTTCCTTGCTCATAACTGGATATGAACCGATAGGCTACTGTAGTGCTGTTATTAACACTTCCATAGATGTCTACTGTTGGTTTAAAAAAATTATATTCAGTGGTTCTAAAACTTAATTCCCCTCCATGATCAAATCGTGGTTTTTTTGTGATAAGATTTAAAATTCCTCCGGGCGCGACATTTCCGTATAAAAGTGCCGAACTTCCCTTTAAGATTTCAATACTTTCTAATGAATTAGTTTCAGGGATTAGCGACCCATTCACACGTACTCCATTTTTAAAAGTATTTCCACCGCTAAATGTAAAACCTCTGGAGCCCAATTCTTCTTGGTTATTTCCGGCTGCATTACTGGCGCCTGAAACATAAACCCCGTTAGCATTTTTTAATACATCTGATAATCTCACAATTTGTTGTTGCTTGATTGTTTCTTTGCCAATTACAAAGGTAGCTTGCGGTAAATCTAAAGGTTTGATGGTTGTTTTTCCCGCTTTAACAATTGTTTTTTGTTGTTGTGATATTATAATCACTTCTTTAAGCACTTCCCCTTTTTTGTTTTTTATGGTATCGTTTAGTAAGGCTAAATCTTCATGTTCTGTAGTATAGGTTCCTTGAGCGAAAGTGTTTAAACAGAAACATAATGCGATAGGTAGGATATATTTATACATTTATTTAGAATAATTAAAAATAATATACAAATATAAAAACGTTAATTGAAACCACAAAGTTTATTTAGAATAAATATAAATAAAATTTTTATATGCTTGATTTAATGTGTTGTATGAATAAAAAAACCTCACTGTAAGTGAGGTCATATATGGGAATCGTGATTTTGGTTTCTTTATTTTTTGGTCAAAGAATAGCTTTCTTCGCTATTCTTTCCCTGTTGTTTGCCTGAAATCGTCGCGGTTAATTGTGATGCGTTTACTTTCTTATAGGTGATTTTTTGAGGGTAATCATGTGTAGGATTTTCAAAATCAAACGTTCTGTCGTTATCGGAGGTGAGTTTGAAATCAATGGGTTGGTCATTATTTTGCCCCGTTACCGTGGCGCTGTAATTAAGTTCTTCTTCATTTTGAGTAAGTTTTATACTTTCATAATGCACGGTGTCTTTCGTGTTTATGAAATAGGTTTCACCGCTCAAGGTACTGTCGTTTTCTTTTTTCCAGTTTTCCACTAAAAGTCCTTCTGGGAGTTTTTGTTCCCAATGGCCTTGTAGCCAATTCAATTTGTTTAGTTTTTCATAATTTCTATCGGATTTCTTTTGACAAGAAATCAATAAGACCAATGAAATTATAGCGCTAGTTGTTTTCATAGTAGGATGTTTATTAACTGTTACAATACTATAAAAAATCTGCCAACGGAACACATTCATATATACAGTTTTTTTACTATTTTTGCACCCGAAATAAAGAACATAAAATGTTAGAGAGATTACAATATGTAAAGCAACGCTTTGATGAGATTTCGGATTTGATTATTCAACCGGATGTTATATCCGATCAGAAACGTTATGTACAGTTAAATCAGGAATATAAAGGATTAAAAAACTTGATGGAAAAGCGTGATGAGTACGTTACTCTTGATGCCAACATTAAAGAGGCTAACGAAATCATTTCTGATGGTTCCGATGCTGAAATGGTTGAAATGGCTAAAATGCAGTTGGATGAAGCTAAAGAGCGTTTGCCACAATTAGAAGAGGAAATCAAGTTCCTATTAATTCCGAAAGATGCAGAGGATGCTAAGAATGTAATGGTTGAGATTCGTGCTGGTACGGGAGGAGATGAAGCTTCTATCTTTGCGGGAGATTTATATAGAATGTATACGAAATATTGTGAAGGTAGGGGATGGAGAACCTCAGTAGTGGATATGAATGAAGGAACCTCAGGAGGATTCAAGGAGGTTATTTTTGAAGTAACTGGAGAGGATGTTTATGGTACTTTAAAATTTGAAGCCGGCGTGCATCGAGTGCAACGGGTGCCTCAAACTGAAACCCAAGGGCGTGTGCATACCTCGGCGGCTACGGTTATGGTATTGCCAGAAGCTGAAGAGTTTGACGTTCAAATTGATATGAATGATGTTCGTGTAGATTTCTTTTGTTCGTCAGGGCCAGGAGGTCAATCGGTTAATACAACTAAATCGGCTGTACGTTTAACGCATATTCCTTCCGGATTAGTGGCACAATGTCAAGATCAAAAATCGCAACATAAAAATAAAGATAAGGCCTTGGAAGTATTGCGTTCGCGTTTATACGAGCAAGAATTGGCTAAAAAACAAGCAGAGGATGCTACTAAGCGTACTTCGCAAGTAAGTTCGGGAGACCGTTCGGCGAAGATCCGTACGTATAATTATGCACAAGGACGTGTAACAGATCACCGTATTGGATTGGATGTCTTTGATATGGACGGTGTAATGAATGGCAAAATTCAAAAGTTTGTTGACGAGCTTCAAATGGTTAACAATATGGAAAAACTAAAAGAAAGCGAAGTTTTCTAAAAGACGAGCCTCATCTAATGAGGCTTTTTTTATGGAGTGAAATTAGTAACTTTGCGAAACACTACACTATAATGACAACAGAACAACTCGTACAGCAAATCAAACAAAAGCAATCCTTCCTTTGTATAGGTTTGGATGTTGACCTTACTAAGATTCCGCAGCATTTACTGGAACTTGAAGACCCTATTTTTGAATTCAACAAATCCATTATTGATGCTACACATGATTTGTGTGTGGCTTATAAACCTAATACTGCGTTTTATGAAGCCTACGGCATAAAAGGGTGGAAGTCGTTAGAAAAAACCATACAGTACCTTGATGAGAAGTACCCTTCTATCTTTACCATAGCCGATGCGAAACGTGGTGATATTGGAAATACCTCTTCGATGTATGCAAAAGCTTTTTTGGAAGATTTAAACTTTGATAGTATCACTGTGGCTCCTTATATGGGGAAAGATTCCGTTGAGCCTTTTTTGGCCTTTAAAGATAAGCATACTATATTATTGGCGTTAACTTCTAATGAGGGAGCTTATGATTTTCAGACCAAAGATTCCGAAGGCGAAGAACTATATAAAAGAGTGTTAAAGACCTCAACGACATGGAACAATAGTCAGCAATTAATGTATGTAGTGGGTGCTACAAAAGCAGAGTACTTTGGTGAGATTCGCAAAATTGTTCCGGATAGTTTCTTGCTTGTACCCGGTATTGGGGCACAAGGAGGAAGTTTGTCAGAAGTTTGTCGTTATGGTATGAACGAAAAAGTGGGTTTGCTTATCAACTCTTCTCGTGCTATTATCTATGCTTCAAACGGAGTAGATTTTGCTGAAAAGGCTAGGGGAGAAGCACTAAAAGTACAACAGGAAATGGCTGAAATTATGGAAGTTACTTCTCTTTAAAAGGAATTAAGGTGCATACTCCAAAATCATTTACGGACCAACTTGGGACCCATCACGTTTTTGAATCGACACCCAAGCGCATTATTTCTTTGGTGCCCTCTCAGACGGAATTGTTGTATGATTTAGGATTAGAAGAATGTATCATTGGAATTACAAAGTTTTGTGTACATCCCTTTCATTTTAAATCCACCAAAAAAGTGGTAGGCGGTACTAAAAAAGTCCACTACGAGAAAATAAAGTTGTTGCGACCTGATATTATTATTGCCAACAAGGAGGAGAATACTTCTGAAATGGTGGAAGAACTTTCTAAAATCTGTCCGGTGTGGGTAACTAACATTGTTACCTTAGAGGATAATGAGAAAATGATAGCCGACTTTGGTGTGTTGTTTAATAAACGAACAGAAGCGCAAAAGTGGATTGATAAAATTAACTTTGGCTTAGCTGATTTTAAGCAATTTATAAAAGGTGTGCCTAGTCAAAAGGTTGCCTATTTTATTTGGGCAAGTCCGTACATGGCTGCAGGAAAATCTACTTATATTAATGAAATGTTAGCGTTGAATCACTTTGAAAACATCTATAGTGATAGAGAAAGCCGCTATCCAGAAGTTGAATTGAAAAAAATACGCCTTGAAGGTGACCCCGATTTAGTTTTACTCTCTTCAGAGCCCTTTCCTTTTAGTGATGAACATGCATTTGAGTTGGGGCGCTTTACCCATCATGCCAAAACCGTTTTTGTGGACGGTCAACTGTTCTCTTGGTATGGAACTCGGGTCGTAAAAGCCTTTATTTACTTTAAAAAAATGCATCAGAGCATCACATAAAAAAATGCCAACAGTCTGAACTGTTGGCATTCTTAAACTAACCCTAACCAAAAATAATAAAAAACCAAATTTATTATAGGACAAAGATACAGTGCAACTTTATTGGCTGATGTTAAGGATATGTTATTCTTATGTTATTGATTTCTAAAAATTTAACAGTTAGTTAAGAACTAGTTGTGGTCTTGTAGGGCGAATACCTTTTTAAGTAAATCGGAGGTTCTTGAATTTAAATCGGTTCGTATGTTTTTTTCTTCTACTGCAATCATTTTGAATACCCCTTCTAACGCTTTGTTGGTGGTGTAATCTGTTAAATCAGGGTTTACTTTTTTGACTAGTGGAATCTTGTTGTATTTCTTGATGATATCAGACCATACTTTATCGGCGCCGACTTTAGTAAAAGAACTTTTTATTAAGGGATTGAATTTTCCATACAGTGGAGTGTTAGTAGTGGTTTGAAGGTAGGTAGTAGCTGAATTTTCATTACCCATTAAGATGTTTTTGGCATCGGTAAAGCTCATGTTTTTTACGGCATCTACAAAGATTGGTGTTGATTCTTTAACCGCATCCTCAGCGGCACGGTTTAACATTAGTAAGCCTTTGTCGGCTAGTGAACTTAAACCTATTTTGCGTAATGCTTTGTCCACTTTCTTTAATTCATCGGGCAAGAGTATTTTTACCATTTCGTTTTTGTAAAACCCGTCTACTGCGGTAAGTTTGGTTACTTGCTTTTCGATTCCTTTATTTAAAGCTTCTTTTAGTCCGGAGGCAATATCAGTATTGCTTAGCGTAGCCGAAGGTAAATTTATGGGTATGACTTTCTTTACCTCATTTTTAATTTGGTCTAAGATGCTGATTTGTGAAAAACCAATTGCTGGTGCTAACAATAAGAAAAGGAGTTTTGATTTATGCATGTTTTAAGTCGTTTAATAGGGATTAAGATTTCTTTGATTTGACAGTAAATAGTTGAGTGCCAAAGTTAAAAACGTATTTTTTAAAAGTTGTTAAATTTGGACTAAACTTCCCAAAAATTATGCCAATCGTTTATCTAATAATTTTTATTAATTGCGTAAATTGCGGCACTTAAATTATCAAATCCGCAACATGGAACCACAAATACCTTATATTCCAAAAAATAAAGTACGAATTGTAACAGCCGCTTCTCTTTTTGACGGGCATGATGCTGCTATTAATATTATGCGACGCATCATTCAAGCTACTGGAGTGGAGGTTATTCACTTGGGTCATGATCGAAGTGTTGAAGAAGTGGTGAATACCGCTATTCAAGAAGATGCCAATGCTATTGCGATGACTTCTTATCAAGGAGGACACAATGAGTATTTCAAATACATGTATGATTTATTGAAAGAAAAAGGAGCTGGCCATATTAAGATCTTTGGTGGCGGTGGCGGTGTTATTTTGCCTAGTGAGATTTCGGAATTGCATGCGTATGGCATTACCCGTATTTATTCTCCAGATGATGGACGGGCTATGGGGTTGCAGGGGATGATTAACGATTTGGTGATGCAGTCTGATTATCCAGTAGGAGATGTGTTAAATGGACAGATTAATCATTTAGAAGAAAAGAACCCTACGGCAATTGCACGTGTTATCTCTTCGGCGGAAAACTTTCCTGAAGTAGCTAAAGAGACTTTGGATGCTATACACAAGAAAAACGAAACTAGTCAAATTCCGGTATTAGGTATTACGGGAACAGGAGGCGCTGGAAAGTCGTCATTAGTTGACGAGTTAGTTAGAAGGTTTCTTATTGATTTCCCTGAAAAAACGATCGGATTAATTTCGGTAGACCCTTCTAAGCGTAAAACAGGAGGGGCTTTACTTGGGGATAGAATTAGAATGAATGCAATCAATAATCCTAGAGTTTATATGCGTTCTTTGGCTACACGTCAGTCGAACTTGGCATTATCTAAATATGTAAATGAAGCGATTCAAGTTCTTAAAGCGGCTAAGTATGATATTATCATCTTGGAAACATCGGGGATTGGGCAATCGGATACTGAAATTATAGAGCATTCCGATGTGTCTTTATATGTGATGACTCCAGAGTTTGGCGCTGCTACTCAATTGGAGAAAATTGATATGTTGGACTTTGCCGATTTGGTTGCCTTAAACAAATTTGATAAGCGCGGAGCCTTAGATGCGTTGCGTGATGTTAAAAAACAATACCAACGCAATCATAATCTTTGGGATGTTAATCCGGATGAAATGCCTGTTTTTGGTACAATAGCGTCTCAGTTTAATGATCCTGGGATGAATACGTTGTACAAGAGAATTATGGACAAAGTAGTGGAGAAAACGGGAGCTGAATTACAATCGACTTTTGAAATTACCCGTGAAATGAGTGAGAAGATCTTTGTGATCCCTCCACACAGAACCCGTTACTTATCTGAAATTGCCGAGAATAACCGCAAGTATGACGAGACTGTTTTGACGCAAGTTGAAGTGGCTCAAAAGCTATACGGAATTTATAAAACCATAGAGTCGGTTGCTAAAAACGCACCAACCATTGACAGAGCAGGAATAGAGGTTACTTCTTTGAATATCAACAATGATAACAAAGACTTCTTAAACTTATTAGTTAAAGAGTTTGATCGAGTAAAAATGAATTTAGATCCTTTTAATTGGGAGGTTATTTTGACTTGGGATGCTAAAGTGAATAAGTATAAAAACCCAGTTTATAGTTTTAAAGTTCGCGATAAGGAAATTAAAATAGAGACTCATACGGAGAGTTTGTCGCACAGTCAAATACCAAAAGTAGCCTTGCCAAAATACCAAGCATGGGGTGATTTATTAAAATGGAACTTGCAAGAGAATGTGCCAGGGGAATTTCCGTTTGCATCTGGATTGTATCCGTTTAAACGAGAAGGAGAGGATCCTACTCGTATGTTTGCCGGGGAAGGAGGTCCAGAGCGTACGAACCGACGTTTTCATTATGTGTCTTTAGGATTGCCTGCCAAGCGTTTATCTACGGCTTTTGATAGTGTGACTTTATATGGAAACGATCCTGATTTACGTCCGGATATTTATGGTAAAATTGGGAATGCGGGTGTTTCTATCTGTTGTTTAGACGATGCTAAGAAGTTGTATTCGGGCTTTGATTTAAGTCATCCGATGACTTCTGTTTCGATGACTATTAATGGACCTGCACCGATGTTGTTGGGATTCTTTATGAATGCTGCCATTGACCAAAACTGTGAAAAGTATATAATTGAGCATAACCTTCAAGTTGAAATCGAAGAGAAAATCAACGAAATCTATAAAAAGAAAGGGGTGGCTCGACCACAATATAATGGCGCACTACCGCAAGGGAATAACGGATTGGGATTACTGTTACTGGGTGTGACGGGAGACCAAGTCTTGCCCCAAGATGTGTACCAAGATATTAAAGTAAAAACCTTGGCGCAAGTTCGTGGAACGGTACAGGCGGATATTTTGAAGGAAGATCAAGCCCAAAACACTTGTATTTTCTCTACCGAGTTTGCCTTGCGTTTGATGGGGGATGTTCAGGAGTACTTTATACAAAAGAACGTACGTAACTTTTACTCCGTTTCAATATCGGGGTATCATATTGCTGAAGCTGGTGCTAATCCCATTACCCAGTTGGCCTTCACCTTGGCTAACGGATTTACTTATGTGGAGTATTATTTGAGTCGGGGTATGAATATTAACGACTTTGGACCAAACCTATCGTTCTTTTTCTCTAATGGGATTGATCCGGAATATGCTGTAATTGGTAGAGTGGCTCGCAAGATTTGGGCTAAGGCATTGAAAAACAAATACAATGCTAACGAGAGAGCTCAGATGTTGAAATACCATATTCAAACATCGGGGCGTTCTTTGCATGCGCAGGAAATAGATTTCAATGACATTAGAACTACTTTACAGGCCTTGTATGCCATTTACGACAATTGTAATTCACTACATACGAATGCTTACGATGAAGCCATTACAACACCTACAGAAGAGTCGGTTCGTCGTGCTATGGCTATACAGTTGATTATTAATAAAGAGCTTGGTTTAGCTAAAAACGAAAATCCTATTCAAGGGTCGTTTATCATTGAAGAGTTAACGGATTTGGTCGAGGAGGCCGTTTTGCAAGAATTTGATCGTATCACAGAACGTGGTGGCGTATTGGGAGCTATGGAAACCATGTACCAACGTAGTAAGATACAAGAAGAGAGTTTGTACTACGAAACCTTGAAGCATACCGGTGAGTTCCCAATCATTGGGGTTAATACGTTCTTAAGTTCTAAAGGATCACCCACCGTAGTTCCTATGGAAGTGATTCGAGCTACTGAAGAAGAAAAAGAATTCCAAATACAAACCTTAACTAATTTGCATCAAGCCAATACCGGTATTGAGGAAGGGCAATTAGAAGCTTTACAAGAGGCAGCAATAATGAATAAGAACTTATTTGAAAAACTAATGGAAGCGACTAAGTATTGTTCGCTAGGACAAATTACAGCTGCATTATTTGAAGTAGGAGGACAGTATCGCAGAAATATGTAATATTAACAATAGTAAAAGCCTTCTTGAATAAGAAGGCTTTTTGTTTTCTCACTAATGATACCAACAATTCAATTGCATCCCGCTATAACCGTGATTGGTAGATGTCAGGCCATGACTTTTGCGAATGATTTGTCGGTGGTACTGTGGCAGGGATTTATGCCGAGACGTCATGAGATTACGAACCGACTTGGTGATGACTTGTATAGTGTGCAAATTTACCCAGAAGCTTTTGATTTTGGGATGCATACGACCTTTACGAAATGGGCTACCGTGCCCGTTAATTGTGGGGTAGCAATTCCGGAAGGTATGGAAGTGTTGGAAATTCCTGAGGGGCTCTATGCGGTGTTTACTTATCATGGCATTCCGGCTCATGCGGGGCCTTTTTTTAGACGTATTTTTACGGAATGGTTGCCAGCATCAGCTTATGTATTGGACGATCGTCCCCATTTTGAGATTTTGGGCAGTTTGTACAAGCATAACGATTCTAGTTCGGAAGAGACTGTTTGGATACCGGTCAAGCCCAACCAAGGGAACTGATATTTGGTTGGTTCCGGTGCACTATTTTTTAAAGTCTTGAGGCTAATGATACTACATTAAAATAATCCTTATATTTAGCCCGTCTAAACAAAACAGTATGAAGAAAATTACTTTAGCCTTATTAGGAATGCTATCGGCTATGGGATGGTCACAAACCACCTATAACTCGACCGATTTTGCCTCAATTAACGATACTTTTATCGTAAGCAATGCTACGACATTGGCGGCATTGGATTTTACAGTAGCCGGTCCGAATGTTGCCTGGGATTACAGCGCTTTGAGTCCGAATACCCAAGACAACCTGCTTTGGGAGAACCCTAATAGTACGGGTTATAAAACCTCTTGGTGTTTTTCAAATAATTATTTGTTTAATTGTAACTCTCAATTTAATGCTAATTTTAACTTAGCTACTAAGCAATTGGAAGGATTGCAGATACAAGGATTTGGCTTAACTAATGCCTATATGCACAGTAAGTTGAGCACGGCTACTTTTGCCAATAAAATGATTGGTGCCAATGTTACGGTGACAGGATTGACCTTACCTTTTACGGTAACGTATACGGTACCCGATGTATTGTATCAATTTCCTATGAATTATAGTGATACTTACAGTAATCCTACTACGCTAGCATTTGATTTGAATACGTTGAATGTTCCTTTGAGTTATAACTCGGTTGGAACACGTGCAAATGAAGTAGAAGGATGGGGTTCTTTGATTACCCCATTTGGAACCTTTGCTAGTGTATTGAAACTGAAATCAACCTTGACAGAAGACATCACAGTGGTTCTTCAAGGCCAGACTACGACACAAACCCAGACCACTATTTCTTATAAATGGTTTGATCCCGCTTATGGTATACCTGTGCTGGAAGTATCGGGTCAAGAAGTTGCTGGGGTTTGGACGCCTACCACCGCTACTTATATCGATATACAACGTTGTTTACCTCCGGTGGCACTATTTGTTAATTTCCCTGTGGCTGCGGATTATGATCCTACTACGCAAACGGCATCGGTATCTTTTATCAATTTGAGTAGTAATTTTGATGTGTCTGATTGGGATTTTGGTGATGGTACGGCACACAGTTCGGTAAAGAACCCGACACATAACTTTACCTGTCCGGGTAATCAGCAAGTGACTTTGACGGTGACCAATTCGTTTTGCGATCCTGACGAGACCGATACAATTACCATCCCTGTTTTGATAACCGATACACAAAATGCGTTTACTACCGGAGTAACGGTTTCCGATATCTCATTGACAGCAGACCGAACTTTGACTGGAACAACTTATCAATGGTTGGATTGTGATAATGGAAATGCCGTTATTGTAGATGCTACAGGGCCATCGTATACACCAACCGTTACGGGTAATTTTGCTGTGCAATTGACTACTAATGGTTGTACGGCAGTATCGGATTGTTATGCTTGGACGAATTTGGCCACTCCTAATTTTTATGATAATTCAGGTATGCGTTTGTATCCTAACCCAACTACAGGACAATTGGAATTGCCTCAAGGCAGTTTACAAGTAACTAAGGTTTATGTTTATAATGCTTTAGGCATGCTGGTTGGTAATTCACTTGATTTGAGTGCCAATGCTACGGGCGTATATTTAGTGCGCTTAGAAACACAGAAAGGATTGTTTACCCAAAAGGTAATTAAAGAATAGCTACATAAACTAGTACTAAAAAAAAGCCTCCTGATTGCAGGGGGCTTTTTTTATTCTTTAGTATCGTTGAACTTTTTTAGGATAGCTTTTAGTTGTTCGGCACGGGCTAACTTTTTAGATTTTGCTTTATCCTGCGCTTTGTGTAGCTTATCGTTGTGTGCTTTTATATTTTTGTCGTTGTTTCTTCCCATGGCGTAAAAGTACAATTTTTTGTTAAATTGTAACTTTGGCATCAATATTGAATACATCTTTATATCATTAATCATTTAATACCATTTGTTATGAAAAAAATTACCTTACTACTAGCGTTTATCGGGATGATAGCGTTACAAAGTTGTTCTAAAGACAGTTCTAATGTGGCTCCAGTAGACAATGATACTATCAGTGAAGTCTTTGAATATTCCAATGTAAACTTTACAATAGATAATGGTTATAGTCAATTGCTGACGTATCCTCATTCTATTTACACCTCTGACATGGTATTAGTGTATCGCTTATCTGGGTATTTCCAAGGAGAAAAAATTTGGAAGCCCTTACCAGAAACCTATTTCTTTAATGATGGGACTTTAGATTTGCGCTATGATTTTGATTTTACTAGATTTGACACCGAATTGCATATGGAGGGATTTGATTTACCTGCAGTTTCGGCAGGGTATAGTTTGAATCAAGTATTTAGGGTTGTAATCGTTCCTGCTTACTTTGGCAAACAAAACAAAGGAAATGTCACCGATTATAATGCCGTTATGACGGCCTTAAATCTGAAAGAATCAAATGTTATAAAAGTTCAGTAATCCTAGCAATTGGTTAGCATGTATTTATCAAGCGGACGACTGTCCGCTTTTTTTATTAGGGTTTTGCAGTTTGTTACTGTTTATTATAAATTATACCTGAGTTACTTAGTATTCTGTTTTATAAATAATGGAAAAAAGCACTATAAAAAGTAGGGTAATTTGATAATTGAATAAAAATTAAAAGTTAAATTTGCTAATTAAATAATATACAACCCCAAAAAATATGATTTCTTTTAAAGACAAGCGTTTTTCACTACTGCAAACACTATTGGCCCTAGTAGTCGTGCTGCTAGGCACTTATTACCTAACTAATTTATGGAAAACAAAGCAATATGAAGCTCAAATGAGTAGTGCTGCCGTTTCCTGCACGTATGATATTAAGCGTATGGCTGGCTTTAGGTTTGTCAAACCCTTAATGTTTGTCGATGAAGATTGCGAGTCAGAATCATTGATGAATACCAAGCAAAAGCTTATTAGTATCATTGATCAACACAAATCTATTGGCGATTTGGATATTGCCTCAGTTTATTTAAGAGAATATAATCATAATGAATGGATTAGCATTAATGATACGGAGAAATTCGATCCAGGATCACTATTTAAAGTACCTATTTTGATTACGATATTAAAGATGAATGAACTTAACCCAGGGTTTTTAAATAAACGAGTAGCTTATACCCATTCGGTTAATACCGGAAAAATGGTTGAGTTTCCCTCTAAGACGATTACAGTGGGCCAGTATTATACTATTAGAGAGTTGTTGACTTATATGATTAAGTATTCGGATAATAATGCTACGGTATTATTGGAGAGTAATATGGATAGTAAGGTGTTGCAAAAAATGTTTAGGGACATGAATCTTGAAGTTCCAAATGTCTATGCTGCAGAGTTTAAATTCACAACCAAAGAGTACTCTTATTTTATGAGAGCCATCTACAACGCGGGTTATTTGAATATAGATGATTCAGAGTTTGCTGGAGAATTATTGAGTCAGTGTGACTTTAAGCAGGGCATTGTTCAAGGGTTGCCTGCTGGTACGGTTATCGCTCATAAGTTTGGCGAATCTGGAAGTCAAGCGATGAAGCAATTGCATGAATCGGCCATTGTCTATTTAAAAAACAAGCCTTATTTGATGACCATCATGACTCGAGGTAAAGACAATAAGAAGTTATCTCAGATCCTAGGTGAATTATCTAAAGCCGTTTATACGGATATGGCTAGTGACGCTGGTTTGAGTAATTAGAACCCTTTTACTATTTAGCTTTTTTACGATACGCTTCCAGGACTGCTTTTCGTCCAATCGTTTTCGTAATGATGTCTTTTTCTAAGTCCCAGCCTCTTGCGGGGCAGTATTCCCTTCCATACCAAATTATTTGAAGGTGTAGTTCATTCCAAAGTTCCTTAGGGAATAGTGCTTTGGCATCTTTTTCAGTTTGCTGCACGTTTTTGCCATTGGATAGATTCCAGCGGTACATTAAGCGGTGTATGTGGGTATCTACTGGGAAGGCTGCTACTCCGAAGGCCTGCGACATGACTACACTGGCTGTTTTGTGACCGACGGCAGGCAATTCTTCGAGTGCTTCAAAACTTTGAGGTACTAAGCCGTTGTGTTTATCGATAAGGATATGGGACAATCCATGAATGCCTTTTGACTTCATTGGGGATAAGCCGCAAGGGCGGATGATTTCTTTTATTTCGGCAACGGAAAGTTTTATCATATCGTAGGGGTTGTCCGCTTTGGCGAATAGGAGTGGGGTGATTTGGTTTACTCGCACGTCTGTGCATTGTGCTGAGAGCAGAACCGCTATAAGTAAGGTGTAGGGGTCTTTATGGTCCAGCGGTATGGGGATTTGTGGGTAGAATTCTTTTAACGTATTTATAACAAAGGTTGAACGCTCTTGTTTGGTCATTTTGAATTAAATTTGGCTGTAAATTTATAAAACTTATACCTCAAAGATATGACAACATTACAAAAAGGCGATCAAGCGCCTTCCTTTTCAGGGAAAGATCAAGATGGTAAACCGCATAGTTTGGCCGATTATAAAGGGAAAAAACTAGTAGTCTTCTTTTATCCCAAAGCTAATACGCCTGGTTGTACTGCGGAAGCTTGTGATTTACGGGATAATTACGAGCGCTTTACAGCCAACAATTATGCTTTACTGGGTGTGAGTGCCGATAGTGCTGTGGCGCAAGGCAAATTTAAAGCTAAATTTGAGTTTCCATTTCCTTTATTGGCCGATGAAGACAAGTCGGTTATCCAAGCCTTTGGGGTGTGGGGACCTAAGAAATTTATGGGAAAGGAGTATGATGGAATCCACCGTACTACTTTTGTGATTGATGAGGCGGGGATTATTGATGAGGTCATTACCGAGGTTAAAACTAAAGCCCATGCGGCGCAGATTCTAAAATAAGTAGTAGTAAAAAAGCCAAGACTTAGTCTTGGCTTTTTTTATTAAGATTCTAATAATACTTTATTGGGATCGTATCCAAAAAGGTGGTGTTCCTTTATAATCTCTCCAATTCCTTCAGGTAGTAGTTTTTCCCATCCAGGGGTACCACTCGTAATCATTTTTAGTACTTCACGAGAGAATATTTTTAGATGGTCTCTATCAAAGTCGGTTATGTCTACTACTTTTCCGTTGTAGGCAAAGAACTTGTATAGTTCTTTCATACGGGGGTGTACTTTTAAGTTTTGCGAGGTGATGATTTCTCCATTCTCATCTTCCATAGGGTAGAGGAATACTTTTAGATCGCGGTAGAATAGCTTACCAAATGCTTCAAGGATGCCTCCACTAAGGTGGCGGTAGTATTTTTCATCAAAGATATCTACAAGGTTGTTTACTCCCATAGCTAATCCCATACGGGCTTTAGTATAGCTTGAGAAGTATTCCACCACGCGGTAATATTCTTGGAAGTTGGAGATCATTACGGTTTGTCCGATAGAGCATAATAATTCAGCTCTATCCATGAAGTCTCTTTCGTCTATTTCCCCTTCAG
>CANFZC010000045.1 GCA_947451475.1 Flavobacteriaceae bacterium
AATTGGGTTAAGTTTGACATCAACCCTATTCAAAATAACCTCAAAACGGTTATTCATTGTGAAGCCAAACTTATCGACAAACGCATCGTTAAAAGTTCTAGTGGCTTTCGAGAGCAACGTTATGTTATTCAAACCAATGTCAAAATTGGCAATGATTCCTGGGAAATTGAAATGACCTTGACCAATCGTGACTCTATGGGGTTCCGAATGCTCCTAGGTCGCGAAGCCATGAGCGGACGAATCCTAGTGGATCCCGAACAAAAATACTTGCTTGGACAAACATCTACCGAAAACCTAAAAGAACTATACCTCAATGCCATCAATACCAAAACCGGATTGAGGATCGGAGTATTAGCGAGTAATCCCGAATTATACAGCAACAAACGTATCATGGAAGCGGGCGAAATGCGCGGACACGAAATGCATTTCCTAAACATCAAGGAATGCTATATGAAATTGGATGCAGACAAACCTGAAATCCATTACCGAGGTGGAAAAATATTGGACAATTTTGATGCTATAATCCCAAGAATACGCCCTAGTATTACTTTTTATGGCTGTGCTTTAACAAGACAGTTTCAAGCCATGAAAGTATATTGCCTGAACACCGCCGCAGCAATCACCCAATCGCGAGACAAACTATTCTCACTGCAATTGTTACTGCGCAACGGCGTGGACATCCCTACAACTGGGTTTGCCAATTCTCCCCTGGATACCGATGATTTAATTAAAATGGTGGGTGGTCCTCCCCTTATTGTTAAACTATTAGAAGGAACACAAGGAAAAGGAGTTGTATTAGCCGAAACCAAAAAAGCAGCCGAATCCGTAATCAACGCCTTCAAGAGTTTGAACGCCAATATTCTTGTACAAGAATTCATTAAAGAAGCAAATGGTAAAGACCTACGCCTTTTTGTGGTAGACGGTAAAGTAGTTGCTTCAATGCAACGGGAAGCCGCGCCGGGCGAATTTAGAGCCAACATCCACATGGGAGGAACAGCAAGCGTCATTAAACCAACAGCCGAAGAAAAGCGTATTGCCATAAAAGCGGCCAAAGCCATGGATCTAAAAGTAGCCGGAGTCGATATTATCCGCTCCTCAAAAGGCCCTCTATTATTGGAAGTAAATTCTTCTCCAGGTCTAGAAGGCATTGAAGGAGCGACCAACAAGGATATTGCAGGCGAAATGATTAAAGCCATCGAAAAAAACTTTAAAATTAAAGACTTGAATGAACCCCTATCTTGACATAGTAATTAGAAGTGTGGTCGTGTATTTATTCATGGTCATGGCCTTGCGTGTTTTTGGTAAAAAACAACTATCCCAATTAAACACCGCCGATGTAATCCTGATTTTATTAATCAGTAACTCGGTGCAAAATGCCATGGTAGGAAATAACACTTCTCTTTATGGCGGTATAGTAGCGGCCTTAGCTCTATTCATAGTCAATTTCGTTTTCAAAAAAGTAATGGCGAAGTCTAATTTTATTCGAAATTTAGTACAAGACACCCCCGAGATTCTAATTCATAATGGTAAAATAGCATTTGCTACTATAGCCAAACTAGGCATTACCAATGAAGAACTGCTAGAAGCGATGCGCGAACACGGAGTAGAATACTATAAAGATGTCAAACTAGCCATGTTCGAAATCGACGGTAGTATCAGTATTATTTCGGGAACCGATAACTTGAGACAAACCCATCATAAACGTAAAATACATAAAACACTAGGCGATTTAAATAACTAAAAGCATGAATATACTATCTACTATCCTCATAGGTTTCATCGCGCTAATTCACCTTTATATCCTTTGGCTCGAAATGTTCGCGTGGACCACACGCGGTCGTAAAGTTTTTAAAACCATCCCAGCCGACCAATTCGAAAAAACCAAAGTCATGGCAGCCAACCAAGGTTTATATAACGGATTTCTAGCTGCTGGTTTACTATGGTCTTTATGTATCTCCGACTTGCATTGGAGTAACTATATTGCGGTGTTTTTTCTTTCCTGCGTCTTAATTGCTGGAATATATGGTGCTATGACGGCATCCAAAAGGATCTTCTTTGTGCAAGCAGTACCCGCAATACTGGGTTTGATTTGTTGTTTTTTGTAGCGTCCTAACCTAAGGCAAAACAAACGTCATATAAGAAATCAGATGTCAAGTTTCTATGAATTATAGAACTACTTCCTTTTTTTATATAACACTATTGATTGGTGTATTGCCGTACTTTGAGTAAAAGTCAAAATGCCATCCAAAAACAGCAAAATCTGTAACGAAAGTAATGATGAGGGGCTACCCAAATCAAAAACTCATATCATTCTCGAAATAATAGAATATGTCCCCGATAGTATAGTATGCAGAACCATCATAAAAAATCGCAATGGTAAAATTAGCGCAGTAGCCTTTGCTAAAGGGGAAAAGTTTTGTGAAACTACCGCGTTATATGATATTTATGTACAAGTCATCGAGGGGGAAGCACAAGTAACCATCCTCGGAAAAGATGTAGACATAAAACTAGGGGAAGGCATCATCATCCCTGTTAATACGATCCACTGTTTCAAAGCCAATACACAATTCAAAATGATAACTACGATTGTAAAACACAGTAAAACGGTAAAATCTTCAGCAGCAATAAAAGTAACGATTTAGGAAGTAAAACAAAACTGCCTAATCCTCCAACTCAATCATAAAGCTATTCAAGAAGGCAACCGATTTCTCAATGTCGTAATGTAAAATGCGGTCTTCCTTAACCAAAGGCACTTCTTCGCGATAGGATTTTAAGAACATCTCAATAAACGCACTCGATTGCAACGGTCTTCTAAATTCGATAGCCTGAGAAGCATTCATCAATTCGATAGCTAGAATACGCTCCAAGTTATCCATAATACGCAACGCTTTAGTAGCCGCATTAGCCCCCATACTCACATGGTCCTCTTGCCCATTACTAGAAACAATACTATCCACACTGGCCGGAGTAGCCAATTGCTTATTCTGACTTACAATACTAGCTGCCGTGTATTGCGGAATCATAAAACCCGAATTCAATCCAGGATTATCAACTAAGAAAGCGGGTAAACCGCGTAATCCTGAGATCAATTGGTACGTTCTGCGCTCAGAGATACTACCCAATTCAGCCAATGCCATTCCCAAGAAATCCAGAGCCAAAGCCAAAGGTTGGCCATGAAAATTACCACCCGAAATAATCAAATCTTCAGCGGCAAAAATGTTCGGATTATCCGTAACCGAGTTGATTTCTGTTTTAAATACTTTCTTAACATAATCTATCGTATCTTTCGAAGCACCATGCACTTGTGGTATGCATCTAAACGAATAAGGGTCTTGCACATGTGCCTTAGCTTGCGCTATAATCTCACTGTCTTCCAACAACTCATTCATGCGCTTAGCCGTCACGATCTGCCCCTTGTGCGGACGCACATAATGGATCAATTCATTAAACGGTTCAATCCTTCCATCAAAGCCTTCTAATGAGATGGCTGAGATAAGGTCGGCCAAATAAGAATATTTCATCGCTTTCAACAACACATAACAGCCATACGAACTCATAAACTGCGTTCCATTCAACAAAGCCAATCCTTCCTTAGATTGCAATACAATAGGCTCCCATCCCATCTTTTCCAGAACCTTTTTAGCGGGCTGACGAAATCCTTCATAATACACTTCTCCTTCACCCAATAATGGCAAAGATAAATGGGCCAATGGAGCCAAATCTCCACTAGCACCTAGCGAACCTTGATTGTAAATCACAGGTAGTATATCATGGTTGTAAAAAGCAATCAAGCGCTCCACCGTTTGCAATTGCACTCCACTATGACCGTAGCTCAAAGACTGTATCTTAAGCAATAACATGATTTTGACAATTTCAGCGGGCACTTCTTCACCCGTCCCGCAAGCATGTGACTTCACTAAATTTTCCTGAAGCTGAGAAAGGTTCTCATTGGATATTTTCACATTACACAACGACCCAAAACCCGTATTTATACCATAAATCGGTGTTTCATTAGTAGCCATTTTTTGATCTAAATAAGCACGACATTTTTCAATATTTATCGTTGCTTCTTCTGATAAGGCCAATGTTTTGTGCTGACTGATAATCTCTTGCAACGCCTCTAAAGTCAATACATCCGTACTAATATAATGTGAATTTTCCATTTTGGATTGGGATTAAAAGCCCAAAATTCCGTAAACAATACCTAAAAAGCAATAAAAAACACCACTATTTTATTGCTGAATCAATAAAAAAAATCAGCTTATGCTAACGAAACGAGCAAAAACCAACAAAGCGCTTCCTAATTTTGCGATATTCTCAAAAATGATGCATTTCCTTTTTTAATTGTTAAAAAGTTATAAATTTGAAAATCATGATGCACAATAGTTTAACATATTCATTCTCTGCTACGCCAACTTCTTTGACGTCGAATACTGTTACTACCACATCAACAACTACAACCCCATTGGGGGTATAATCTTTACATATAATCCTAGCTTTATGACCTTTCCTTCGAAAGACAATAACTCTTAACCTATAACTCATACTTCAACTATGATCGTATTAAAATTTGGCGGAACTTCTGTTGCCAACGCCACCAATATTGCCAAAGCCATTACTATTGTAAACCAAAAAAGTAACGAACAGCAACTAGCCGTTGTGGTTTCTGCCTTCAGTGGGGTAACCGACATGCTACTACTAGCCGGGAAAACCGCCGCAGCCAAAGACAAAAACTACAAGGAACTCATCAGCCAAATTGATAAGAAACACAAAGACGCTATAGATGAATTGATAACACTAAGCGAACAAAGCGAAATCATCACCACCATCAATAACGAAATCAACCTACTAAAAACCTTATTAGACGGTTGCTACCTATTAGGAGAATTATCCAATAGAACCGCTGATATTGTCGCAGGTTTCGGTGAATTACTTTCTTCTCAAATCATAGCAGTGGCCCTAAAACAAAAAGTAAACAACTCTTGCTTCAAAGATAGCAGAGAGGTAATTAAAACCAACTCCAATTTCGGTAAGGCCAGCGTGGATTTTGGAATTACCAACCAACTCATAGCCGACTATTTCAAAAACAATACCCACCAAGTAGTAGTGTTCCCAGGCTTCATTGCTTCGTCCCTAGATGGAAATACAACCACCCTAGGTCGTGGTGGCTCTGATTATACTGCAGCCATCATCGCTGCAGCCGTTAAAGCTACTGTACTAGAAATTTGGACCGATGTGAACGGCATGTTTACAGCCAATCCTAAGTTGGTGAAGCAGGCCCAACCCATAGAAACCATTTCCTATCAGGAAGCGATGGAACTGTCGCATTTTGGTGCCAAAGTATTATACCCTCCAACGATTCAACCAGTGCTAAAAGACAGTATTCCTATTTTTATCAAGAATACGTTCGAACCAGAGGCTTATGGAACGCTTATTTCCAATAGTCCTAACGAAGGGGCTAATCCCATCAAAGGAATATCACATATTGATAATATCGCCTTAGTAACACTAGAAGGCTCCGGTATGGTAGGTGTCGCTGGCTCGTCTAAACGCCTATTCGAAGTGCTTTCCAACGAAAACATAAACGTGATTTTCATCACCCAAGCATCATCAGAGCATTCCATCTGTATCGGAATCCTAAACGCCGATGCCGATAAAGCCAAAGCAGCCATCGATAAAACCTTCGAAATCGAAATTGGCCAAAATAAAGTAGACCCTTGCATCGTTGAAAAAGATTTATGCATAGTAGCCCTGGTCGGAGAAAGTATGAAAAACCATCAAGGCATCAGCGGCAAAATGTTCAGTACCCTAGGAAAAAACAATGTAAACATCCGCGCCATTGCTCAAGGGGCTTCCGAAAGAAACATTTCCGTAGTCATCAATGAAAAGGATGTAAAGAAAGCACTCAATACGCTACACGAACGCTTCTTTGAAGACAATACAAAACAGCTCAACCTATTCGTAATGGGTGTCGGTAATGTGGGCGAAAAGTTCATCGACCAAATCCACCAACAAAAGAAATTCCTAAAAGACAACCTCAAAATAAACCTGCGGGTAGTAGCCATGGCCAACTCCCGTAAAATGGTGTTCGAAGAAGACGGAATAAACCTAAACGAATGGAAAGCCAAAATAGAACAAGGGGAAACAGCCAATGTACAAGGGTTTATAAAAAAGGTGGCCGACCTAAATCTGCGCAACAGCATCTTCGTTGACATTACCGCCAATTATGAGATTGCGGGTATTTATGATCAGTTCCTAAGCAAAAACGTAGCCGTAGTGACCTGCAACAAAATTGCTTGTTCTTCCGAATACGACAACTATAAAAACCTAAAAAGCTTATCTAGAAAGTACAACGCACCGTTCTTATTTGAAACCAATGTAGGTGCCGGTCTTCCCATCATCGATACGCTAAAACACCTAATCGCCTCTGGGGATAAAGTAAACCGCATCAATGCGGTACTATCGGGCAGTTTAAACTTTATTTTCAATAACTTTAGCGAAACCTATAACTTCCACGATGTTGTAAAAGAAGCAGGTGTTCAAGGATTTACGGAACCCGACCCGAAAATTGATTTAAGTGGTGTAGACGTAGCCCGCAAAATCTTAATCTTAATAAGAGAAAGTGGCTACCAAATGGAAATGGAAGATATTGTGAACAATTCCTTCCTCCCAGCCGAATGCATGGCAACCACCAACAACGAGGATTTCTTCAAATCGCTAACCAAAAATGCAGCACACTTTGATAACCTGCTGATCGAAGCCAAAGCCAAAAACAGCCGCCTCAAATTTGTAGCGTCGTTCGAAAACGGTAAAGCAAGTGTCGGACTCCAATTCATCCCTGCCGATTCCCCATTCTATAACCTAGAAGGTAAAGACAATATCGTGCAGTTCTATACGGATCGTTATGTAGACCAGCCTTTGTTAATAAAAGGTGCCGGCGCAGGAGCAGCGGTAACCGCCTCCGGGATCTTCGCCGACGTAATCCGAATAGGAAACGTATAAACTGACTTTAGACTTTCAACCTTATGACTACTATAAAAGTTTTCTGCCCAGCCACCATCGCCAATCTCAATTGCGGATTTGACGTAATGGGTCTTTGCCTAGAAGGTGTGGGTGACGAAATGATTTTCCATAAAGTGCCCCAAAAAGGCATCAGAATCATTGCAATCACAGGAGCCGACCTACCCCTAGATACCGAAAAAAATGTCGCTGGTGTAGCCGCCTTGGCAATTTATAATGCGGTGGAAACCGACTGTGGCTTCGAAATCGAAATTCACAAGAAAATAAAAGCAGGAAGCGGTATAGGAAGCTCCTCCGCCAGTGCCGCGGGTGCCGTATACGGAATCAATGAATTGCTAGGAAGGCCCTTCTCTAAAAACGAATTGGTTGACTTCGCCATGAAAGGGGAAGCCTTAGCCAGTGGCTCCGAACATGCCGACAATGTGGCTCCTTGCATTTTAGGCGGATTTACCTTAGTCCGCGGATATAATCCTTTAGATGTAATCAAAATCAAAAGCCCAAACCAAATCTATGCCGTAGTACTCCATCCGCAAATCGAACTCAAAACTTCCGATGCGCGCGCCGTCCTATCGCCCACCATCGCACTAAAAGATGCGATAACCCAATGGGGAAACTTGGGCGGACTAATAGCAGGCTTATATACAGAGAACTACGAACTCATAGGCAACTCCCTGCAAGATGTGGTAATCGAACCGCTCCGTAAAGCCTTAATTCCTAATTTTGATGAAGTAAAGAACAGTGCCCTAGATGCTGGTGCACTAGGCGCTGGTATATCAGGGGCCGGACCTTCGATCTTCGCGCTATGCCAAGGTCAAGATAAAGCCGAAGCCGTAGCCTATGCCATGAGTACCGCCTACCTCGAAACCGGAATCCCATTTGACATGCACATCTCCAAAGTCAATGACGAAGGGGTAAAAACAATTTAAACCATGAAGTATTACAGCTTAAACCATAATTCTCCAAAAGTAAGCTTTGAAGAAGCCGTTGTTTTAGGATTAGCACCCGATAGAGGGTTATACTTTCCTGAAACCATTACACCGCTTCCTAGCGCTTTCTTCGATAACATTGAAAACCTTTCACACGAAGATATTGCTTTTGAAGCCATCAAACAGTTTGTGGGAGACGAAATACCCGAAAACGAACTCAAACGCATCATAGCCGAAACACTATGTTTTGACTTTCCTTGCGTACCCGTAGAAAACAACGTCTATTCCCTCGAACTATTTCACGGACCCACTATGGCGTTCAAAGATGTAGGCGCCCGTTTTATGTCCAGATGCCTAGGCTATTTCAATCGTAATGACAATAAAAAAGTAACCGTATTAGTAGCAACTTCCGGCGATACCGGCGGTGCGGTAGCTAGCGGTTTCCTAGCCGTAAAAGGAGTCGAAGTAATTATACTCTATCCTTCAGGTAAAGTGAGCGAAATACAAGAACGTCAGCTAACTACCTTAGGACAAAACATCAAAGCACTAGAAGTCGATGGCGTATTTGACGATTGCCAAGACATGGTCAAAAAGGCATTCTTAGATAATAGTTTAAATGCTTATAACCTGACTTCGGCCAACTCGATCAACATCGCCCGTTGGCTCCCTCAAATGTTCTATATCTTCTTTGCCTACCAGCAATTGAAAAAACAAAACAAACCCATCATCCTATCCTGCCCTAGCGGTAACTTCGGTAATATATGTGCAGGGATTATGGCCAAGCGCTTAGGCTTGCCTATCGCCCATTTTGTGGCTTCTACGAACGCTAACGATGTCGTACCCCGCTTTTTAGCCTCAGGCCAGTATGACCCAAAGCCATCTATAGCCACAATCTCAAATGCAATGGACGTAGGTAATCCAAGTAATTTTATCCGAATCCAAGAGTTATACCATAACGAC
This sequence comes from Flavobacteriaceae bacterium, assembly GCA_947451475.1. GTDB lineage: Bacteria > Bacteroidota > Bacteroidia > Flavobacteriales > Flavobacteriaceae > Flavobacterium. The sequence continues at coordinate 8,907 of CANFZC010000045.1, forward strand.
CTAAAGGCATTCGAAAAAGACTTCTCGTCCTATAGCTTCTCCGATGCCGTAACCGAGACCACGATAAAAGACATTTACCAACGCACGGGTTATATCGCCGAACCACACGGAGCCGTTGGGTATTTGGGATTAAAAACAGAACTATCGAAGATCCCTAATGCGGTGGGCGTATTCCTCGAAACAGCACATCCTATAAAATTCCTAGACGTAGTCGAACCTTTATTAGAGATAAAGTTGCCAATTCCAACGCAGATAGAAAGTGTACTCCACAAAGACAAAGTAAGTACCAAAATCAAGACCTACGAGGAATTCAATTCATTTATAACTACTAATATTAATCAGTTATAACCGTATTACTCATAGAATTCAAGGTTTGTTTGTCTACCAAGCCTTGTCCTGTAGGAGGCGCAAGTGGAGTTTGCCCATTTAATCGATAACTCATGCCTGTAGCAGGAGTTGCAGTAAGCAACTTATGCAATATGTTATTTACAGCCGTTGAAGTCAAAGCGTTACTCTGCAAATTTATTGCAGCATAAGGGTCTGGCTGTTCAAAACTTAAATTATCAGGAATAACAACCGACGAAAGAACCTCGTTTTGAGAAATATTTAAACTATATTGAACGGTTTGTAATCCTGCTAGTTCCACTGAAACTAGCTGCTGATTTGAGACTAAACTAACTATTGATGGATTATGTAGGTTCGGTAAATTCAAATTATTAATGCCGGTACCATTTATATTTAATTGCCCTGAATTATAAGCATTTATATTCAACGTGGTTAACGAAACTAAATTATTCAAGGAAATATAACTAGAAAATAATAAAGGAATTGAAACAGATTGTAAAGCTCCGCAATTAGTAAGATTAAAAATATTAGCAATAGTGCATTGCGGTAAATTTATCGAAATTAAACCCTGATTATCTTCAATCTGAAATGAAGATTCGATCAAAGAATTGAAATTCAAAGAAACGAGTATGGGATTTGAAGTAATTGTAGTTGAACCCGTGCATTTTTGAAATTGTGGTAATTGTAAGGTAATCATGCTAGTATTATCATGGATCCATAAATTTTGAACCTTTTTCAAAGCGCTCAAATTAATTTCAGTCAATAAATGATTACTCAACAAATCAAGTCTACCTCTAGAAACTTGTTCCAATGAAGATAAATCTAATGAAGTTAAGGATATATTATCATTTACTGTTAATGCACTTCCATAGACATTCTTTAACATCGGAAAAGTAAGACTTGTTAAAACAAGATTTGCAGTAACACTGACATCTTTAAAAACCTTGGTCAAGGAAGGAAAATTTACACTTGTAAGTACTTCATTTTCATTTATATCAATTGATACCAAATTAGTAACGCCTATAAAAGTAATCGTCGTTAACTGCGTGGTTCCATTTATTAAAACATTCTCGGTGTTGGGACCTAACTCTCTTTCAAGCTGCGCAGCAGCTTCCGCATCAGTAATATCGCCCGTTAAAATTACTGTAGTCTTTCCTTGATTACTACTACTAGAAGAATAGAAAGCATAAGGCACACTCAACAACTGCCCTACAGCCGTAATACTATAATTCGTCCCGCCTGCAGGATCGGTTTCCGTTTTAACATAATAGATGCCTGTACTCCAATTAACCGCCGCAAAACTTCCCAAAATGGGAGATCCTCCTCCTATTTCTAAAGTTAACAATCCATTCTCATTTGTAGTACCCGTAAAGGTTTCTTCATACACCGCAATCCCCGTGTCACTGCCTTGCAGCAAACTTACTTTAACACCTATAGCAGTAGAGGTCAATAACGTTCCTTCAGCATTGCGTATCACCGCCTGATAACTCATACGCTGCGGCGCCTGAGCGACAGCAGCGCTACTAACTAACATAAGTAATAATGAAAATACAGTAGTTCTAATCGTAAATGCTTTCATATCTAGTGCTTAATAATTTTAAACGTTTTCAAAATTTCATGCTGGTAGCGCACCGTAACTAAATAGATACCGGTAGCCTGCGAAGCTAAGTCAATAACGGTATCCGCAGAAACAATCGATTTAGTAACCAAAACTGCTTTACCCTCCAAAGTCAAAACCTCATAATCATATAAATCAAAACTGCTCTGATTCAAAATCAAATGCAAATTAGAATCCGTCGGATTAGGATAGTAAGTCAAACCTATAGTTGAAGCCAAACTACTTGGGGTTCCCAAAGTCATAATTTCGTAAGGTTGTTGCAGTCCAGTCGCAGCCGCACTCCCATCAGGCTTTTTAAAAATGACAGGGCCAACACTATAAGTTATACTGCCTCCCGTCCCCGTAGCCTTCACACCCGCCGCCACAACAGCACTTTGTGCTGTGACCATTTGACTCATTACAAGGCCAACAAACGTTATTTTCAATCGGTTTAATTTCATTACCCTAGTATAGTTTTGGCGGCAAAAATAATCAAAAGTCCCCTACTAACCACGATAATGAACTGAAATTACAATCGTTATACAAAATCTAAACCCGCCAAGCTTTTGTTTCAAAACTAAGAGATTTCTTTTATATTTGTCAAAACCCTTATTCATGAAAAAAATTGCTCTCCTCCTAGCCTTATTAATTTTAGTTACCGCTTGTGGTGTGAAACAAACCCGCGAACTTTTAACTTCCGGCGATTATGATGCCGTAGTGCGCAATTCCGTTGATGGCCTGCAAGGCAATAAAAATGCAAAAGGCAAACAAGACTATGTCTACATGCTAGAAGAAGCCTTCGCAAAAGCTAAAGATCGAGACCAACGCGATATTCAAGCGCTCTTCAAAGATGCTAACCCGCGCAACCTAGAAAAAATATACAATACCTATGTCCAACTCAACTACCGCCAAGAACAAATACGTCCACTACTGCCACTCAAACTGCTAAAAGAAGGCCGCGACGCTCAATTTCCCTTCGATGATTATACAGACCAAATCGTAAGCAGTAAAAATGCACTGTCCAAATACTTATACGACAACTCCAAAGCCCTTTTGGTAACTAAAGATAAACTAACCATCCGCAGAGCCTACGATGATCTACTATACTTAGAATCTCTAAACCCAGGGTTCAAAGACACGGCCAAATTGATAGAGGAAGCCAAAGCTAAGGGAACCGACTATGTATCAGTATACACCAAGAACGAAACTAATATGGTGATACCAGTACGCCTAGAAAAAGATCTATTGGATTTCAGTACCTACGGACTAAACGATAAATGGACCGTGTACCACTCGAATCGCATAAAAGGTATCGACTACGATTACGGCCTAATAGTAAACTTCCGTGACATCAAAATCTCCCCCGAACAAATCAAAGAGAAACAGTTCGAAAAAGAAAAACAAATCAAAGACGGTCAAAAGAATTTAGTGGACGCACAAGGTCATGTAGTAAAAGATAGCCTCGGCCGCCCGATAAAAGTTGACAACATGAAAACCATCAAAATAAGCATTTATGAGTTTTCACAAACCAAAGCCTGTCAAGTAACCGCCAAAGTGGACTACATCAATTTTAAAACCAACCAACTCCTAGAAACCTTCCCGCTGGCAAGCGAATTCGTTTTTTCCAATGTATACGCCACGTATAAAGGGGATAAAAGAGCTTGTGAAGATGCGTACTACACCAACTTTGATCGCAAAGTCCTGCCGTTTCCTAGTAACGAACAAATGATCTACGACAGTGGCAACGACCTTAAAGCCAAGCTAAAAGACATCATCATAAATCATAAAATCAGAAAGTAACAAAAAAAGCCGAAGCAAATTGCTTCGGCTTTTTTTGGCTTTATAAATAGAAATTATTATAAATACCGCTTCAACGAGTCTACCGCAATAGCACTGTGAGAAGCATCATAAACTGAGCTGCCATTCCGTATCAACAACAACTGTGGCGACTGATGTTCCACCCCAAAGCGCTGCGCTACTTCATTTGATAACGATCGATATTCCAACAAATCCAAAAAGTAAGGTGTAACCGAATCTCCTAAATCATACTCGTTCTCAAACTGCTTCAATGTCATCCTACTCACCCCACAACGGGTGCTGTGCTTAAACAAAATAACAGGCTTGTCAACCGACTCCTCAATAATTTCATTCAACTGTCCCAAATCCGTCAACGGCCTCCAGCCTACGTTCGACGTACTACGGGTTTCTTCTGAACTCCCAAAAAGGTTTTTAAATACACTCATTTTGTCTTAGTTTGTGACATACTGACTTACATAAAAGGATATAACCTCCTTAATTTCAGTCATTTTGTCTTGTTTAACGAATTGGAACGCATATTGTCGCCTATAATTCAAAGCTAAATAAAATAATACAGTTACGATTTCTTTTTAACGTTTATTCAACATTCAACCTACACTAAACTTCTAAACAATATGAACAACCTCACCATCAAATCGCAAGAGGCATTGCAACAAGCCCAACAAATTGCCCAAAGCTTCGGCCAACAACAAATCGAAAACGAACACCTTTTCAAAGGAATCCTCGAAGTAGACGAAAACGTAGCACCTTTCATCCTCAAAAAAATGAATGTCAATGTCGACCTCTTCAAACGGGTACTCGACAGCACCATTCAAAGCTTCCCAAAAGTGGAAGGGGCCAACATTATGCTGTCCCGAGAGACCAATTCCGTACTCACAGAGGCAAACATAATCGCCAAGAAAATGAACGATGAATATGTGTCTATAGAACACCTAATCCTTGCGATCTTCAAATCGAAAAGTAAGGTGGCCCAAATCCTAAAAGACCAAGGAGTAACCGAAAAAGGCCTTGAAGCAGCCATATCCGAAATGCGCAAAGGGGAAAGAGTAACCACAGCCTCCGCCGAAGAAACCTATAACGCTCTAAACAAATACGCCAAAAACCTAAACGAATTAGCCCGTGAAGGCAAACTGGACCCCGTAATAGGCCGCGATGAAGAGATTCGTCGGGTACTGCAAATCTTAACGCGGCGTACCAAAAACAATCCAATGCTAGTGGGCGAACCCGGAGTCGGAAAAACAGCCATAGCCGAAGGCCTTGCACACCGAATCGTAGACGGTGACGTACCCGAAAACCTAAAGGATAAAGTCGTCTACTCCCTAGATATGGGTTCCCTTATCGCGGGGGCCAAATACAAAGGGGAATTTGAAGAACGCCTAAAAGCAGTAGTCAAAGAAGTTACCTCGGCCGAAGGGGATATCGTCCTTTTCATAGATGAAATCCATACCCTCGTAGGAGCCGGCGGTGGCGAAGGGGCTATGGATGCCGCCAATATCCTCAAACCTGCACTAGCAAGAGGCGAACTAAGAGCCATAGGTGCCACCACCCTAGACGAATACCAAAAGTACTTCGAGAAAGACAAAGCGCTAGAACGAAGATTCCAAAAAGTAGTCGTGGACGAACCCGATACCGAAAGTGCCATCTCCATCCTAAGAGGAATCAAAGAGAAATATGAAACCCACCACAAAGTACGTATCAAAGACGACGCCATCATTGCAGCCGTGGAACTATCCCAACGCTACATAACCAATAGATTCCTCCCCGATAAAGCCATCGACCTAATGGACGAAGCGGCCTCCAAACTCCGCATGGAAATCAACTCCAAACCCGAAGAACTAGACGTGCTCGACCGCAAAATCATGCAACTCGAAATCGAGATGGAAGCCATCAAAAGAGAAAATGACCACAACAAACTAAAAGGCCTTAGTCTTGACTTGGCCAACCTAAAAGAGGAACGTAACGAAATCTATACCCGCTGGAAAACAGAAAAGGATGCAGTAGACGCCATTCAATCCGTGAAGCAAGAAATTGAAGACTACAAACTCGAAGCCGAACGCGCCGAACGCGACGGCGATTACGGTAAAGTGGCCGAATTGCGCTACGGCAAAATAAAAGAGGCTCAAGAACAATTAGACCTATTACAAGAAAGTCTCATCGTAAACCAAGCGGGAACTTCCCTAATCAAAGAAGAAGTAACCCGAGAAGACATCGCAGAGGTGGTGGCCAAATGGACGGGCATACCCGTGATGAAAATGCTGCAAGGGGAACGCGAAAAACTCCTTAGCCTAGAAGACGAACTACACCACCGAGTGGTTGGTCAAGAAGAAGCCATCGAAGCGGTAAGTGACGCCGTGCGCAGAAGTCGTGCCGGACTCCAAGACATGAAAAAACCCATCGGTTCGTTCTTATTCCTGGGAACCACTGGCGTGGGGAAAACCGAACTAGCCAAAGCACTAGCCGAATACCTCTTCGACGATGAAAACGCCATGACCCGCATTGATATGAGTGAATACCAAGAACGCCACAGTGTAAGCCGCTTAGTAGGTGCCCCTCCAGGATACGTGGGCTACGATGAAGGAGGCCAACTTACAGAAGCAGTGCGACGCAAACCCTACTCGGTAGTATTGCTCGACGAAATTGAAAAAGCGCACCCCGATACCTTCAATATTTTGCTGCAGGTACTTGATGAAGGCCGACTAACCGATAACAAAGGAAGGGTGGCCGATTTCAAAAACACCATCATCATCATGACATCCAACATCGGTAGCCACATCATCCAAGAGAAATTTGATAACCTAAAAGGTAGTGTAGAGGCCGCCACCGAAGCAGCCAAAATTGAAGTACTTGGGTTATTGAAACAAACAGTCCGACCAGAGTTCATCAACCGTATCGACGAAATCGTAATGTTTGCTCCGCTTACCGCAGCCAACATCAAAGAGATCGTCGGACTCCAACTCAAAGGGGTAATCAAAATGCTAGCCCAACAAAACATCACCATGGATGCCACCCCAGAAGCTATTGAGTATTTAGCGCTAAAAGGCTATGACCCACAATACGGCGCCCGCCCAGTAAAACGAGTGGTCCAAAGAGAGGTGCTAAACCAACTCTCAAAAGAAATCCTAGCCGGCAAAGTAACCGTAGATAGTATTATTTTACTAGACAGCTTCGAAAACCAACTAGTGTTCCGAAACCAAAACGAAGCCGTAACCCTAAACTAAAAAAAAGCCCCAAGCGTAAAACGCTAGGGGCTTTTTTTATATAATAATAAATAAACTAAAAACTCACAACTCACAACTCACAATCCTCCATTTAATCAACCAGAATCTTGTCGACCAATATACCTTTTTCAGTAAAAAGCTTAAGAATATATAGCCCCTTCGCATACCCACTTAAATCAAGTTCGGTAACAGCATCAAAGCTGCCTACTGTTTTACCCGAAACATCATAAAGCACACTCTTTTGTACCCCTTGATTACCGATATGCAATAAACCATGAGTCGGATTGGGGTAGAACATCACTTTTTCAGATTGCAAGGCAGTAGTGCCTAAAGCAGCCCCAAAACAATGTTCGGTTTGCAAATAATCGGACTCCAAAGACCCCGGATTATAAACCGCCGTAACATGCATATCAAATTCTTGCGGATTGGATTGGCCCCCATTAAAATAGAGTAAAAACGCACCCGAATCATTAGTCACATAGCCACCAAAAATCTGAGAGTATACATAATACAACGTGGTCTCTGTCTGAAAGCGGTACAATTCATCATTCCTATAGATATTGTACCCTAGCAACTCATTATGGGGCTGGGCCGGTTCTTCCCAAGTAAGCTGATAGATATTGTGCATGTTTTCATAAGCCTGTAAAAAAGTCAAATTTTGAACAGGATTAAACTGACCATAACTGTGGCCAACAATACTTGCTAAAAAAACGATTAGGTACCAGTTCCATTTCATAGGATAGAATTTTTAATTGGCTACAGCACATTCAAGGACCACTGACTATCACAAATATAAGTAAATTATTGAAAGAAAATACACAGTGCTAATTACACTGCTTTCTACGCTTATGCTCCAGTAGTGGCAAACGCAGCAGCAACCGCCAATAGCAAGACCTCTAAGTTAATGGCTTCTAGTTTGGCAAACTTGATGCAATAACCCGTCACCGTAGCTTTGCCTAGTGAAGGTCCATAAGTAGTAGCCAAATACGTCTTGTCCTCAAGCCCCATAATATAAACCGATATTCCAGTAGTAGTAGCACTCAAACCCACTCGGTAGAAGTCTTTACTACTGCCATCTGCATACTTCAACGTAAGCCTTCCATACCCTATATTCGGATTAGACACTACCTTGCCCTCACTGTTTTTTCCATCCAAAAACCATACTTCACAACCTGGATGCTGCTTCAGTAGGCAAGCATGCAACGTCTGCAACGCACCACGTTTAGCCGCAGGCTGACTTTCAATATAAGTTGCTATTTGCTGTTCTATGGTCATAAAAATCTATAGTATATCAATCTATTATCTATATTCTATTTTCATCCATCTATCATCTCACCACCAATTTTATAAACATTCTTTCAAGTTTCTTCCGCTTTAATGTGATGTTAAGGTAAGCAAAACTAAATATAAAAAGTAAAAACAGATTAACCACTAACCTAATATCAGAAAGGGATTCAGTATGCTCAGTTAACAATACCCCATTAAAAAAAATAAATCCTAAGACCGAAACAAACAACCAATAATAATGCTGCCATTTATGCCGAGGATCAACAGTATAGTCAATCCGAAGTGTACCGTTTACCTCCTTATAACTGCCCTTCAAAATATAATAAGTGGGGTTGGTTCTAAAATTTAAGGTTAAACTAAAAGTAGCCTCATCATAAAGTCCATAAAAAGGCTTGGAAGTATCCGCAAATAAAGAGAACACTGCTAATGGACTCAACTTCAATTTTGGATGTCCAATTTTAGTTTTTTCCTTAAGCCTTGCTCTAAATTGTGTAATCGTGAGGTTGGATTCCATTGCGCAACATTTATTTTTATCTGCTTACTTCTTAACAAAATCTTCTTCATTCCCTACTAAGTGAAAATTTATACACTCAGCATAATTCGTACTATAATGTAAAAAACTAAAACTAGTAACCCCAAATAAAATATAGTTTTGCCCTGTGCCCTATCATGCTCCGTATAAGAATAAACTTTTTGTCCGTTTGGTAACGTTTTTTTTGAAGTCCATAACGAGTAGCCAATAAATAGTCCCAATAGTCCTCCAAAAAAGGCAAAAATATAACCCGCAATAATCCAAGGCTTTTGATTCTCGTCTGGTTTAGCTAATAATTCTAATCGTTGCCTTTTTAAAGCTTTGAGCAATTCAGTATCAATTGCTTTACCTCTTTGCGTTAATATTTTGCGCGCTAGCATATAGTCCAATTCGCTCCACTCATCAGATTTCAAGAGAATTTCATACAATTCATCATCACTAAAACCAAATAAATAGTGATCTTCACCTACTTCAATAAGGCTATTTTCAGCATGATCTTCCAATACTTTTTCTGCCTTTTCAAAGTCCACTATTGAAATTTTAAGTTCATATTGATTTTGCGCCATACTACCCGTAAACGAACTGTCAATAGGCGCAATATTATCCGTAATTTGAGTTACTATTTCATGCTCATGCAATAAAACCTCAAGTTCTTTTACTTGTCCTAATGTGGGATACTTTCTAAATACCGAAAATGATTCATTCATAGTTCTACTTCTTTTTTTAATGCTATTAAATACTGCTATAGGACTTATAAGAGGTATTTATTCACAATATTTTTGATGCAAATTACGCCCAGTTACTTGACCTAACTTTTGTATTTCAGCCCAAACATTACAAGCATTAATCAAATCACCTGATTCATAATAAACAAGGGCTTTATTGTATAGGGCATCTAAATTTTTAGGGTCTTTTTTATAGCATTCTGTAAAATATTCACTTGCTTTAAAATACTTTTTATCTTGGTATGCTTCAATACCTTTAGTAAAATAGTCACCAGCTATTCTAAGATCCTCTAGCGATCCTCCACTTACTATATCTAGTTCATCAATATCATCTGTATAGAATAGTAACTTAACTCCCCAATACTTTCTTGTAATTTCACTTTTTAAAACAAAAGGCAATTCAACAGATTCATAATCATTAAATTCTCCTAAATCCCATTTTTTATAAGTAGCATTGAGGACTTTTCTAATGGTTTTAATTCTTGCCGAATCGCTTACCGTTGCAAATGTAATTTGGGTATTAATTCTCTTCTCTTTGGGAAGCAGTATGAGACTCCCTGACAATTCAAAATTTGAATAATTATTCGTGAAAGCATGATTCAAATCTAGTTCTACACTGGAAACAGTTGTCGGCGAATAGAGTTTTGATGCTACTATATGTTTACTGTTCTTGTTTTTTTCTTTAAATAAAGAAAATAATGTTTCTTGTTTAACTAAATAATACCTTCTTAACTTATCATCGGTCCTACCTTCTATTTTTTCACTAATAATCAACGAATCCTTTGTAATTTGTTCAATAAGATATCCAGAATATTGAGATGTTTTAATAAAATCGTTAATCAATTCAAAATCAAAACAACTCTGATTGGACTTATGGGTAGGATTTCCATTAATACAAAGTTGCTTCTTTTCAAATGTAAATGAAATATACGATGAGTCTTCTTCAAATCGCGAAAACAGCTTACTTCCGTCTTTCATCACTGTTTTCAACTTGACCCACTTTCCGCTAATTTCTGGTGGCACACTTTGTCCAAAACTTCCAGAAAAATAAAAAAATAAGCAGATAATAAATAACCTATTCATATTCTAATTTTATAAATGTTGGCAACCTTCCGCTAATCCTTTCAACGCTAATCCAAAAACGTTTAACCTTACTCCTTGCAAACGCTTCTCAGTCCCTTCCGAGTTGTTGCCTATCAAAAGCTTTTTCTACTTTTAAATAGTATAAAAAGCACTAAGCACAGAAGCATAGCATAAAAT
>CANFZC010000046.1 GCA_947451475.1 Flavobacteriaceae bacterium
CGCTTTTTGTGAGCATAATCAGTAAACAGCGTTGATGCTGGTAAATAAGGTAAAACGTTCATAGACGGAATCTGATTCTTCATATCTCCAATGAAAAAATGATAATCAGATAATTTCGCATAAGGTACTTGCGTCAAATCAACCGTAACAATCGGAGTCGCATTAATGGTAACCGTTGCAGCATTTGAGGCATTGCCTTGTGCATCATTGACCGTGTAAGTAATTTGTGTTGGGTTACCCGTAAAGGTAGCGGTAGGAGTAAAAGTAATGGCACCAGTAGTAGGATTCACAGACCAAACTCCCTCATTGGTTACGATAAGTTGATCTAAGGTTCCGTTAGCATCGGTATCGGTGCCGCCAGTAATACTTACAGTAGTAGCCACTACGACATCTCCAGTTGTGTCATTATCCAATACAGCAATCTCTAGTGGTGCAGTTAAGGTGCTGCTAACGGTATCATCCGTGGCAACCGGTAAATTATCAATGGGTATATAAGTATCATCGGTGTCTGAACAAGCAATGATAAAACTTAAAAATAAAATAAAAACAGTAAGTAGAAAGTAATATTTTTTCATAAAAATTCTAATGGTTATCAAAAATAGTAAAAAAAATATAAAATGGTGCTTTTTATAAAGTTACTGCTAAGCTTTGTTAATAAACTTTAAGAATAATGAAATTTTATTCCCAATTATATTCATTGTTAAAAGTAAGAATGGTAGTGAAAAGGAAACGAATCATAATTGGTTCAACCCATACACTATTGAAATATGGTGTCACACCATGGAACCAACTTTTTTAAGTACCACTGTACCCAATAGTATTAAATTAAAGGAGCAATTACTTGTACACGATACGTTTTTAGTCGTGCTAAGGAGGTAGCCGATTTATAATCAAAAACCTCCTCATGCTCATCGCGCTCTTTTTTAAGACTAATTTGCTTGATGCAATTACAAAAACGTCTTATTTCTTCATCGTTAGTCAATTGCAAGCCAGGAACTTGAACACTGTTGCCTTGTTCGTCTTTTGCAACCATCGTGAAATAACTAGAGTTACAATGCTTCACTTTACCCGTTTGGATGTTTTCCGATTCTACTCGAATGCCGACAATCATCGAACTATGCCCAACATAATTAACACTAGCTTTCATAGTCACTAATTCGCCTACTTCGATGGGATTTAAAAAATCGACCGTGTCCACTGAAGCAGTCACACAATAATGCCCTGAGAATTTAGACGCACAAGCAAACGCAATTTGGTCCAACAATGACAATATGTATCCGCCATGAATTTTACCACTAAAATTAGTATGGGAAGGTAACATCAATTCGGCAATAGTAATCATCGAAGAAGCTACGGTCTTAAATTCGTTATTCATCTTTTTCAGCTCTAATTAATATGTTTTCAGGTAAGGCTTTCTTAGCTTTCGCTCCCATTTTCTTAAGTTTCTCAACACTGTTGACAAGGTTTCCTTTTCCATCAACGAGTTTGTTCATCGCGCCTTGGTATTCCACTTTGGCTTCATCCATTTTCTTGCCAATTTTGACCAAATCAGTAACAAACCCTTCAAATTTATCATACAACGCTCCCGCTTGTCGGGCAATCTCTAAAGCATTTTCTTGCTGCTTTTGATTCGTCCACATACTGTCGATAGTGCGCAAAGTAGCCAGTAACGTGGAAGGCGTAACAATCACGATGTTCTTTTCAAACGCTTTGTTATAGAGGCTAGTGTCTTCATTCAAGGCCAATGCAAAAGCCGATTCTATCGGAATAAATAACAACACAAAATCCGGACTCTCCATCTGGTACAAATCGTGGTAATTCTTCTCACTCAACTGATCTACATGGCGCTTCAAGGCCATTACATGTTCCTTCAAATGCTGCACTTTAGCTAAATCATCTTCTTCATTTGTATAACGCTCATAGGCCGTCAAGGTTACCTTAGAATCAACAATCATTTTCTTTCCATCAGGCAAATTAATGACAACATCCGGAAATACACGATTTCCTTCTTCCGTAACAAAACTCTGCTGCACTTCATATTCTCGCCCTTTCTCGAGGCCCGACTTTTCCAAAACGCGCTCCAAAATCAATTCCCCCCAATTCCCCTGCATCTTACTGTCGCCTTTCAATGCTTTGGTCAAATTTAAAGTCTCCTTGCTCATCTGCTCATTCATCTCGCGCAATCCCAAAATTTGCTGACGCAATGCCGCATGGTAATCAATACTTTCTTTATGGGTATCCTCAACCTTTTTCTCAAACAATTGTATCTTGTCCTGCAAAGGCGTTAAAATATTCTTCAAGTTCTCTTTATTCTGCTCCGTAAACTTATTCGTTTTTTCTTCCAAGATTTTGTTGGCCAAATTCTCAAACTCCTTAGTAAACTTCTCTTGCAGTTTTTCGACCTCGTCTTTCTGCTCCTTGTTGCGCTCCCACAAGTTCTCAAAATCAGTTTCCTTTTTAGATAGTTGTATGACCAAGGCTTCTTTTTCATTTCTAAGGGTCTCGCGTTCCTGTGCGGTCTGACCTACCTGGCTTTTAAGTTGGTCAATTTGTTGTAACAACCCATTAACCTTCTCTTCCAAAGAGGCTTTGTCCGATTGCGAAGTGGCCGCAAAAAGTGTTTTACCCAAATATAGGCCAATGGCTAAGGCAAGAATAAAAGCAATTATAATCAGTAAATTATCGTTCATGATATTTTTATAAATGAAGAGCATAAATATAAACAGTTTTGTTCAAAAGAATAATGGTGATTTCAAAATGTTTTTTAATTTGGTACCGATTTTTTAAACAACTAATTGTAAAAACCACAAATATTTTAAATTATGAAGAATAACTTCTTTCTAGTACTTCTAATAAGTATCACTGCTTTTTCCTTTGGGCAAAATGGTCCCGTTGGACATTTAACTATTTTTTCGGAAGACGGCGATAAATTCACCTTGATTTTGAACGGAGAAGTAATCAACGATACGCCGCAAACAAATCTAAGAGTGGAAGATTTGAACCAACCATACTACAATGCCAAAATCAAATTCGCAGATCAATCGCTGCAAGATGTTTCCAAAAACAATCTTATGATTACCGATGTAGACGGCGTCTTCTCTGATGTTACCTACAAAATCAAAAGAGATAAAAACAACAAGACAAAAATGAAACTGAACTATTTTTCATCCATCCCTGTTCAGCCAAATTTTATACCTGCTTCCAATGTGCATGTAATTCATTATGGCCAACCTGATACTCCTCCAGCTAGAGGTGGTGTTACCCAAACAACAACGACTACAACAACGCAAACGAATGGTGTAAATGTAGGAGTTGGCGTTAACGTTGGTGGTGTGAACATGGGTGTAACCATAAATGACCCTATGGGTGGGGGAGCCGTTTCTCAAACCACGACTACAACCACCACGCATGTGGAAGGTGGAAACCACCACCACGATGACGAAGAAGTGAGAGGCTGTGGAGGGAAATACTGCATGTCAGGGGGCAATTTTAGCCAAGCCTTAACCACAATCAAAAATCAAAGTTTTGCTGAAACTCAAGTAAAAACAGCCAAACAAGTAGCTAATGTAAACTGCTTAAGCGTAGATCAAATCATCCAAATAGTCAACACCTTCAGTTTTGAGGAAAATAAAGTAGATTTTGCTAAATACGCCTACGACCATTGTACAGATCCTAAAAATTATTTTAAAATAAATGACGTCTTTTCATTCAGCAGCAGTGTTGATGAATTATCCGATTTTGTTCAGAGCCGTCAATAAGCTAACATAAAATAAAGCAGAAAGACCATTCAATTTGAGTGGTCTTTTCTATTTTTGTACTGCATGAAAAACCACCACCACTTCCTCATTCATAAACCCCACGGCTATTTAAGCCAATTCATCTATGAGAAAAAGAGACACAAGAAATTGTTAGGCGAATTGCATTCCTTCCCCGAAGGAACCATGGCAATTGGCCGCTTAGACGAGGATTCCGAAGGCTTACTATTACTCACCACCGATGGCATGATGAGCGAAATGGTCCGCAGTAAAACCATTGAAAAGGAATATTACGCACAAGTGGATGGGACCATAACAACTGAAGCGCTCCAACAATTAAAAGAAGGAGTTGAAATTGGCTTCAAAGGCATCCGCTATACGACCAAAAAATGCGATGCGTCCTTGGTAAACCAACTTCCAGAGTGCATAGGGGAGGGCAGAAGGATACGCGATGAAAGGCACGGGCCCACCAGCTGGGTGTCGGTTACCCTTACAGAAGGAAAGTTTCGTCAAGTGCGTAAAATGACCGCCGCCGTCGGATTTCCTACTCTTAGATTAATCAGAATCCGAGTGGGTTCGATACATTTGCAAAACCTAAAAGCTGGAGAGGTGCTAGAAGTTGCCTCCTTTTTTAATTAAAACCCTATTCCTATGCTCAACATCGTTCTAGTAGAACCCGAAATCCCCAATAATACCGGCAACATTGGTCGACTTTGCGTAGGAACCCAGTGCCGCCTCCATCTAGTGCATCCCTTCGGATTCGAAATCAACGATAAAAACCTAAAACGCTCCGGACTAGATTATTGGGTACACCTCGACTGGCACCAATACGATAATGTTACTCAATGGATTAACCAACTACCCGATAAATCCCGCGTGTTCTTAATGAGCTCTCATGCGACTAAATCCATCTATGAAGCTAAATTCCAAGACAATGATTGGTTAGTATTCGGAAAAGAAAGCGTCGGTCTGAGTTCAGAAGTGTTGGCCCACTTCGACAACCATTTAACCATTCCCATGTCGCCACTTATTCGCAGTTATAATATAGCCAATTCCGTTGCCTTCGTAGTAGGAGAAGCCAAAAGACAACTGAACTTAAAGTAGTTTTATGTAATAATAAAGGTTCCCTTAGTGCCATCAAAGCGGATGGAAGTATCATTAAAAAGGGTATCAAACACACCTTGGCTAATCAAATTGCAAGGCTGGTCTTGTACAACTTTCTCCGGTGTCATCACAATCATTTCATCACTCAATTGTATCGCCAATTCAATGTCATGGGTAGAAAATAAAATGCATTTCCCCGTTTCTTGTGATAACTTTTTCAATAGCTTAAAGACCGATACTTTATGGAATAAATCCAAGTGAGTCGTGGGCTCATCCAAGATGATCAGCGGAGTATCCTGAGCCAAGGCCCGTGCTATCAATACAATCTGTAACTGCCCATCACTGATCTCATAATGCTTCTGATCAACCAAATGGCCAATCTGTGTCAAAGCAATCGCCTCATTAATCTTAAGATGATCCTCCTCCGATAATCTTCCAAGCCAATTGGTATAAGGTTGCCGGCCTAACGCAATCAATTCAAATACCGTTAAGTTACTTGGGGGTAACTTTTCGGTTAGTACCAAACTTAAATTTTGAGCCAATGCTAATGCGTCATACTGAGAAACGATTTTGTTCGATAATAATACCGTTCCTTCCAAGGGTCTTTGAATCCCCGTTAGCGTGCGCAATAAAGTAGATTTCCCAATCCCATTAGCACCCACCAAAGAAATAAGTCGTCCCGAAGCTAACGATAAGTTGAGGTTTGAAGCAATGGTTTGAACCCCACGCTTAGTAGTATATCCAATGTGCAAGTTGGTCGTCTCGAGTATCGGTTGCTGTAGATCCATTAGCGTATACTTTTCTTTTGAACAATCAACCAAATCACCACTGGAGCCCCAACTATAGAGGTAATCGCATTAATAGGCAAGGTAAAATCCATCCCCGGCATCTGAGAAACCAAATCACAAATCAACATAATAATAGCGCCTAGCATCACCGTAGCAAAAAATAATATTTTATGATTACTCGTCTGAAATAATAATTTAGCCAAGTGAGGTACGGCCAATCCTATAAAGGCAATCGGACCCGCAAAGGCCGTAATACTCCCCGCCAAGATACTAGTGGAAAATATAATAAGATAACGGGTCTTTTTTAAATTCAACCCCATACTCTTAGCATAATGCTCTCCCAGCAATAATGCATCCAAGGGTTTTAAAGTCAGCATACTGATTCCAAGTCCAACTCCTGTGCAAACGGCCAAGATTCCAATGTGATTCCAAGGTAAATTTCCAATGCTTCCCATCGACCAAAAAGTGTATTTCTGCAACTGCTCGGCCGTACTAAAATACGTGAATACGGTAACCAAAGCACTGGTAAAGCTACTAAACATCAAACCTACAATCAAGATAGTCATAGTGTCACGCAATCGCTGCGAAACAACCAAGATCAACAACAAGACCAACAAGCTCCCAAGGCAAGAAGCCAAGATAATCCCGTAAGAAGATAATAAGAACTGTGATAAAAAAGCGGGCACAATACCAGCTCCCAGAAGAACAAAAGCAACGCCCAAACTGGATCCCGAACTTAACCCCAAGACATACGGTCCTGCCAAAGGATTGCGAAATAACGTCTGCATCAGTAACCCGCTTATGGAAAGTCCGATGCCTATTAATCCCGCCGTGATTGCCTTAGGAAGTCTAAAATTAAGGATGATATAATCCCATGTGGCTTTGTCAGTAGAACCACCAAGCAAACTTTTGAATACATCTTTCAACGGAATCGCTACTTGACCAAAAGAGATATTCATGAGAAATGCCAATAGCAACGCTAAAGTCAATAAGCCAAAGAATGAGGTAGTTCGGTTTTTAAGCATCAATTACAAGGTGTTCGCTACTTCTGTTGGAAATGACCAACTGGAATGAAGGCAAAGCTATAAAAATATTCGCGTACTTGCGTTTATTTCAATGGAGCGAAAAAGTAAGGCTCATAACCCGGTAATAGTTCCGGATGCAACAACTTTACAATATCCTTCAATACCAAGTCAGGTCGGTTAGGGGCCAATTCATAATAAAGCACACCGCCCGTTGTTCCTTTTTTTCCACTAAACGAATAAACGTTCTTCGTTTGAAAGGCTTTAAATTCAGTGTAATGCGGATTAGAATCGGTCATTTCTTTTAAGCTAGAAAACTGCCCCGAAGTTATCCAATAATCAGCCTCTTTGGCCTTCTCCAATACGGTTTCAAACGAAAGCGAAAGGCTGCCCGTTCCCTTTGTATCTTCCCATAAATAATTCCCGTGCGCTTCCTTTAATAAGATGCTGCCCCAACTGCTTCCTTTCGGTAAATACCAATGGTCTTCATACATGTCGCCGGCCAAAATAGTAGGGGTAGTCACAGCGCTTTTAGCGATTTCAAGGGTTCGCAAATAATCCTTTTCTATAGCCGTGAATAAGGAATCGGCTTCTTTTTGTTTGCCATAAAACGCCCCAAAAAATTTAATCCATTCAGCTTTGCCTAAAGGTGTTTCCTCATTCCAATCCCCATTCAATACGACAGCCAACCCACTTTTCTCTAAATTATCCAAGGTCGGATTGTGATTGTCAATCCCATACCCCACAATGACATCGGGATGCAAATTAAGCAATACCTCGGTGTTCAAATCATGGTTATTGCCCAATTCTTTGACCTTTCCAGCCGCAATCAACCCCCGTGTTTGCTCTGAGGAGATATAATCAGTGTGCGGAAAACCAACAAGTGTTTGCGCTTCACCCAACATTTCCAAGGAGGGGATATGCGTCGTAGAGGTAACGACTATCGTTTGAATAGGGACCGATATAGTAATGTACCGCTGCAAACTATCGGGTACTTTGCTGTGATGCTCTTTAAGGATATAAGTATACGTCTTAGTGGCTTTGGGCCACGGATTTTGAACCCTAAGTATACTGTAACCCACAAAGTGTTGTATCGAAAACCCCTTAGCATAACGTACTTCGTTTTTGGGAACGATTGAAGGTATACCTTGCGTTTTATTTTGACAACTAATTGAAAGTTGGACCAAACTAAAACATATAAAAGAAACTAGATAGGATTTCATATAGGCGCTTTTTTACAACAGGGGCAAAGGTAGAGCGAAACGATCCTAAAATAAAGTTTTATTTTTTAACCAATTTGTAAATTGACTTTTGATTATGGTCAAATTGAAGCTCTAAAAGGTAAGTGCCAGTGCTCAGTTTCTCAGATTGAATATCAATTTCCTGTTTCAAATTTGAAGTAACTAGCACCTTCCCAGATATATCTGAAATGCTATACTGCATAACTGTTTTTTTGGTATCAATACTAAAATGATCTGAAAAAGGATTTGGGTAAACAATAGTACCTGATTCATCAAAAGATGGGTTTTTCAGTAAATAACTTCCGGTAACTATTTCGGTATATGAAATGACCGAAGTGTAGTTGTCTAGTGCTGTTTTTAAAAGATCACTATTACAATTACAAGCAATACCATAAGTGCGCAATAGACTTTCATTAGTGGAATAGGGCGCATATTGAGCGTAATAAAAGACATTGTAGTTTTGAAAAATTTGATTTAATCCATCATCATTGGTCACAATGATACCGTTATTAATGCCTACTGGGACTCCCAAAGAGGCAGTTGCTATTTGAGAATATAGGCAATCATTAAATGCGCCGTGAGGCTCATAACTTCTTACTCGTTCTATTACACTAGAATAGGCCCCTAAGTCAATACGAAGTTGGTTTAATTGATCTGCAAGACAATTTTGGCACCAAATTTCGATGTACCGGTCATGGTATGGTGGATAAATATGGTTAATATGCTGCCCATAATAGCTTATGTTGTAATTCTGTAAAATGGCATTTAAGCCTGCGTCATTTGACTGAACCGGACTATAAAAGGTGCCGTTATTTTCAGGTTTTCCTATTTCGCCATTCACTAAACGTATTTCAATAGCATCTAATGTTGACTTTGCTACTCCAAGATTGGAAAAGAATAATAAGAATAGTAGTTTTTTCATAGTCAGGCTGTTAGCGTTATTCAAAAGTAAGAAATTATTTCTTAGGAGAATAATTTTAAAAAAGATAATTTTCTATCCTATATTTGCACCCGAATTAGGGTTGCGATTGGTATTATTAATCATCGCATTAAAAGGGAATTTGGTTAAAATCCAAAGCTGTTCCCGCAACTGTAAGCTATCAAGCTTGTTGTTATCTGCAAAACCACTGTCTCCGGTAAAGTCGAGATGGGAAGGTCAACAACAAGACGCAAGCCAGGAGACCTGCCTTTTTTCATCGAGTAACAAACTTTCGGGACAAAAGGTTTGGGTATGGGTAAATTCTATACTTTTCTCCCTAGATTATCAAAATTAGTGTTGAATTAAAAAATGAAAAAAACAGTTAGAGCAGTGGCGTTCTATGCCATGCTATCTACTTGTGCCTACGCGCAAGTAAAGGATTCCGTCAAAGTAAATGCTTTAGACGAAGTAGTGGTGTCCGATACCAAGTTCGCCCTACGCCAAGAAAAATCAGGTAAGGTGATATCGCTAATCACCGCCAAAGAACTCGAAAGGAAATCAGGACAAAACCTAGCCACCGTCTTATCTCAAATTGCAGGTGTAGAGATCAACGGTAATCAATCGGCCAACGGTAAAAATCTTGGCTATTACATTCGCGGAGGGAAAAACAGACAAGTCCTCATATTAATTGACGGCATCCCAGTAACCGATGCCTCTGGTATAAGTCTGGAATACGACTTGCGCTTACTCCCCGTCGAACAAATCGAAAAAATTGAAGTAATGAAAGGTGCCGCGAGCACACTTTATGGTACCGGAGCTGCCACAGGCATCATCAGTATTACGCTCAAAAAAGGATCGCAAAAGGCCCTGCAAAGCAATGCCTATATGTCCATCGGTTCCAATAATACGGCCAATAATCATAAGTACAACGGCCAAGATTTTAATCAAGGAATCGCAATCAACGGCAATTGTCATAAAATAAAGTATTTTGCCGGACTAAACAGTACCGAAACCAAAGGAATGTCTCAAATCGCAGCTCCAACAGCCGCACAAACATACGAACCCGACAGCTTCTCACGGCAGAATCTTATCGGGAAAATAGGCTATAAAGTTTCTGATAAACTGACGCTCGATTTCTTCGGAACTTATGATCACATCAAAAATAATTTTGATTTCGCTTTCGACAATACCGGGAGCTATGATACACCCATCAATACCACCTCCTCCAAACAATTCCGAGTGGGATGCGCACCCAAATTCACCTATAACCACGGGGAATTAAACATTAATTCTAGTTTTGTCAAAGTAACACGGGATTACAACGAATACATTACCTACGACGCCACAACCGAATATTCTGAATTCAACTCCCGCAGTTTCATAGTTGATGGTTTTAATAAATATGTATTCAGCAAACAGTTTTTTGTAGTGACGGGAACTGAATTCCAATTCCACGACATGGCAACGACTTCTCCCTATAGCGTCTTACAACGGGAGAAAACCAAATTCAATATGGTTGACCCCTATGCAACCCTAGTCTATACTTCTAGCTTCGGACTAAACATCAACGTAGGGAGCCGCCTTAACCTCCACAGCGAATACGGTAATCATTGGGTCTACAACTTCAATCCTTCCTATAATTTCAAAACCAACTTCCCGCTAAAAGTGTTAGCCTCTTATAGTACGGCCTATATTACGCCGAGCTTATACCAATTGTATTCTGAATACGGCAACACCAGCCTAACGCCCGAAGAAAGCAGCACTATAGAAGCGGGCTTCGAAACCGAAGTACTAAAGAACAAACTAAAAGTAAACGCAGTAGGCTTTTACCGTGATGAAACCAATTCATTCGGCTTCTTCTACGATAGCACCACCTTTGAATCTTATTATGTAAATCTAAACGGGAAAAACAAAGCCAAAGGAGTAGAAGCAGAAGTTGCCCTCACCATCAATACTAAAATCCAACTAAAAGGAAACTACACCTTTACGCAAGTCGACAAGGCGCTCGACCGACTAATCCCCAAACATAAAGCGAATGCTACCCTAAATTATCAAGTCACACCTCGAACATTCATTGATCTAAGCTACCAATATTTTGACGCACGAAAGGATGCCTTCTTTGATGGAAATACTTATCTAACCGAACAAGTGAGGCTTGGGGCCTATCAATTGCTAAACACCACAGCAAAATACGAGCTAATTAAAAACAGAATGACAATTTTCGGTGCAGTAACCAATATCTTTAACACTGACTTCGTAGAAAATATAGGCTACGCCACCCGAGGTAGAAATTTCAAACTCGGACTCAACATCCTATTCTAAAAAAATAAAAAAAGGCGTACTATCTAGTACGCCTTTTTTATGGGTTACAACAAATTTAAATTCTAGAATATCTTTTGTATCCTTCCGATTTTTTCGATTTTCAAATCCTATAGAGTTTACTCAGAGTTTATATAGAGTTTACTTAAAGCCTACTATAAGTTTACTTAGACTTTAGTCCAACCGTTGAAATGTTCTAAAATAACAGGATGAATAGCGGCAAAATAATAATTCAAACTTATTGTGGATCCAAATACATCTCCGTTCGTAACGGGTCGATCGACTTGGCATCCATAAAATCTCGTACAATTGGCCCCTCTTGTTGTGGCGCTTTTTTACCATTTGCCACAATCTGATTAATGGCTTCACTTAGTAAGGGTTCGTCCGTTTGTCCCAAGATGCCCAAGCTATAAAGGTGCTCGGGTAGAGGATTAGTAGGTAAAATACCGGTGGTATAATCTCCAGCTCCTAGCTTATTGACGATTTTTAATACAATGGGCTGCATCGCATATTTGTGATTCGGATTAATGCTATTTTTACTAACAAACGTGGGCGAATCATACAAGGTGATGGATCCAACATTTTTGCCCACGGTAACATCTCCAATTTGAACCACATTAATGTACGGTTTCAAACAATTGATGACCAATTCACTAGCCGAGGCCGTACCTTTAGTAGTCAATATATAGACCTTGCTGAGGTGCAAACTGTTCAATCCTTCAATGAAGCGGTTCTCTAGCGAACTAGGATTACTGGATTCATAATAGGCCTGTGCTTTCGAATTCCATTGTTGCTTTGCAAATAATTGTCCCGCAAACTGCCCCGTGATCATACTGGCTAATTTAGTGGCCGAATTAATTGAACCACCCGAGTTATAACGCAAGTCCAAAACTAAATCGGTTACGTTTTGCGATTTTAAAGAACCAAAAGCAGCATTCAATTGGGAATCATAACTGGCATAAAATCCATTATACATCAAATACCCAATCTTGTGGGCTCCTTCGGTAATAACCGTATTAATAAAAATCGGATTTTCAGACAAATTGGTTTTAATCAACGCAATGGATTGCCCATTAGGGGTAAAGTTTCCATTGTCATAATCAGCCATGTTAATCGTGTAGCTCGTCGGCGCCGTCAAATTTCTATAATTAGTAGCCGTCAAGGGCACACCATCAATAGCATAAAATAAATCGCCACGCTGTATCCCCTTAGCAGCTGCATCCGAATTGGGTAACACATAACGTACCCATCCTATCACCGCTGTATTAGTATTGTCCTTATACCGCAAAGCATAATCCATTCCATTATTCATCGTCGTCCCCGATAGCACACCCTCCAAAACACTATAATCGCTAAATAGTACACTAAAACGGTCGGTAACAGCATCCGTCCGCAAGTGATTAAACAAATCCAAAGGGTCGCTATAGGTACCCAAGAACGTATTCAATTCGCTCTGATTCGCAAATCGATTATCGGCCAAATCGGGTACATCTTCCTGCCATAGGTAATATAAATTCAACCCCTTCCATATAAAATCATTTACAGCCAGCTCACTGGGTACCGGACTGTCATTCATGTCGGTACAACCCAAAGGAAGAACCAATAGAAATAGTAATACAACAGATTTTAAAATAGTTTTCATAGCAGCGTTTTATTTTAAGTAATCGTAAATTTACTAAGTTTATACCAAATGAAGTAGAATATTTTATTTTGTTTGTAACAAATAAAATGACCGCTCGTCTTCAATTTATAATCACTAACCAAGTGTCGTTTTAATGAACCAAAAAGAATTCATGCAGCTGGTGAATCCATTTAAGGATAAACTCTTCCGAATCGCAAAACGGTTACTCGTTAGCACGGAAGAAGCAGAAGATGCCACCCAGGAGGTTTTGGTTAAACTATGGAATAAAAATGATAGCCTAGCGCAATACAATAGCGTGGAAGCGCTGGCCATGACCATGACTAAGAATTATTGCTTAGATCAGTTAAAGTCAAAAAGAGCCAGTAATATGAAAATAGTGCACAACAATTTCACCGATAGGGAAGCGGGACTGCAACAACAAGTAGAAGATAAAGATACCTGGAACTGGGTAGAAAGGATCATAAACGACTTACCCGAACAACAAAAACTGATTGTCCAAATGCGTGACATCGAAGAAATGGAGTTTGAAGAAATCAGTAAAATATTAGATATGAACGAGTCAGCCATTCGCACGGCCCTCTCAAGAGCAAGAAAAACAATAAGAGAAACAATGACTAAAACACACCATTATGGCATTGGATAATATAGAAAAATTAGTAACAAAATACTTCGAAGCATCAACCTCTATAGCCGAAGAAAAGGAATTAAAGGCCTACTTTTCTTCTAATAATGTAGCGCCGCATTTGGAACACTATAAACCGCTATTTGGTTATGCAGTTCAAGCAAAACAAGAACAGTATAAAGCCAGCATTCCGTTACAATCCAAAAAAAGACCCTATGGGTATTGGTTGTCCATTGCGGCTACAATACTGGTTTTGTTCAGCGTGTCACTCTTTACGTTCAATCAGTATAATCAACCTAAAACTGCAGATTTAGGGACTTATAATGACCCCGAAGTAGCATTCAAAGAAACCCAAAAAGCCCTGGCAATGATTTCGGAACATGTCAACAGAGGCATTGGAAGTATGAGTTACTTAAATGAGTACCAACAATCAAAAAACAAAATCTTTAAATAAGAAAAATCAAGAAATCATGAGAAAATTAATTGTAAGCGTAGTACTAGTATTGTTTGCCAATACACTATTTGCCCAGTCTGTTTTTGACAAATTTGACGGTCAAGATGAGGTAACAGCTGTTATCGTAAATAAAAAGATGTTTTCCCTTATCAGTAAAATGAAAGTGGAAGACAAAGAAACCCAACAATACGTCAACCTAATTAAAAAATTAGAGAATTTAAAAGTCTTCGTTACCAATAGCGACAAGAAGTCAGACGAAATGAAAGCCACAGCAGATAAATACATAAAATCTGCCGATTTGGAAGAATTAATGCGTATCAATGAAAAAGGTAAAAGCGTAAAAATATTCGTGAAATCAGGCGCTACTGATGCTCAAATCAAAGAATTGCTAATGTTCGTGGAAGGCAGTGGTAAAGAAGAATCAGTCCTAATGTCGTTAACGGGAAACTTTGACCTAGATGAATTATCCGTTTTGACCGATAAAATGAAATTGCCTGGCGGGGAGGTTTTGAAAAAAGCGTCCAAAGGTAACAAAGGGACAAAAGGAACTAAATAGTAATAAGTATGAGACTAGCCTTTTTAGCCGCTATCTTGGCTTCTATGTTGCTTATGAGTTGCAACAACGAACCAAGTCTTCAAAAGTACTTTGTGACTAATGCAGAAGACAAAGATTTCTTAGCCTTAGATATCTCTTCCAGCATTATTAATGTCAATAAAGCCAAACTTACTGCCGACCAAAAGACCGCCCTGCAGTCCTTTGATAAAATGAACATCTTGGCCTACAAACTAGATAAAAACAATCCAGCGGCCTATGCGGTTGAAAGTGATAAAGTAACCAAAATTCTAAAAGGCGCAGCCTATCAAGAATTAATGAAAATTGGTTCCGGTAAAGATGCCGCTTCCGTTAGCTTCGTAGGGGATGAGGACAACATCAATGAGTTTGTCTTATTTGCCAAAAAGAAAGAGGCTGGTTTTGCCGTAGTGAGAATATTAGGAAACGATATGAATCCCAATAACATTATGAACATGCTCTCTCTAATAAAGAACGCAAATGTAGATATGGAGCAATTAAAGCCCTTGCAAGGTCTTATTAAATAATGAAACGAATTCTATAGTAAATAAAAAAGGCCCGATACAATCGGGCCTTTTTTATTTTTTAAAATATTTAAACGGAACGACTAGCATCCCAAAACATTCTCCTTCTTCTTTTCCTATATGCTTATGATGCATTTTGTGCGCTCTTCTCACAGCTTTTGCATAGCGGTTATTCGCATTTCTAAATAACTTAAAGCGTTGGTGTATGAAGATATCATGTACCGTGAAATATGCTAATCCATAGGTAAAAATACCCAGCCCTATAGCCAATCCAACCGATAAAATATCATTTTGCCACAATAAAAAAAACGAGATACTAACCACGGCATAAAAGATAAAGAATGCATCATTTCTTTCAAACCAAGAGTCGTGGTCTTTCTTGTGATGGTCTGCATGTAAATTCCATAAAAAACCATGCATAATGTACTTATGACTAAACCAAGCCATAAATTCCATAATGCAAAACGTAACGATAAAGACTAAGATGTTGAGGTACATATTTTATAATAAATTCAAACGATAGTTAACATAACATTTGGCCAATAATCCAAATTTTTGATAGTCTGGTACTCGAATACGCGTATGTTTTATTTCCATAGAAGGCGTTTTCTTTAACTTGGACAACAACTTTTTATAATAGATATAAGCCGTATAGACACCAAATTTAGCTTCTAAGGGCAATTTGATAATGCCTTGATAGCCCGCTTCAAAATCAGCTTCAATTTCTTGAATAATCACTTGCTTTGAACTTTCATCCAGTCGCGTTAAATCCATATTAGGAAAATACGATCGGTTTAATTCTTCATGGTCAGCCTTCAAATCACGCAAAAAGTTAACCTTCTGAAAGGCCGATCCCAAGCGCATTGCTGATTGTTCCAATTCCTTGTATTTCTGTTCGTCCCCATTTACGAAGACTTTTAGACACATTAAACCCACCACATCTGCCGAACCATAGATGTAATCATTATATTCCTCAAAAGACTGGTATTCTTTTTTGTGCAAATCCAAGCGCATGCTTTTCATAAACGAAGCAATCATACTTCTAGGGATACTATATTTATGAACCGTGTGCTGGAAAGAATTCAAAATAGGATTCAGACTTATTTTATGTTCTAATGCCATGTCCAATTCCTTTTCAAATTGGGCAAATAAGCGTTCTTTATCATAGTCATGAAACGTATCTACAATTTCATCGGCAAAACGAACAAATCCATAAATATTATAAATGTCTTGACGTATACTCGGAGCCAACATAGTTACAGCGGCTGAAAATGAAGTACTGTAGGACTTCGTCACATTACGGCTGCATTCAAATGATACGGTGTCAAAAATTGATTTCATAAGGATAACGGTTTTACAGATTTTTTTTAATCAGTTCTGAGACGAGTTTTCCCGATATTAAAGCAGGGGGTACTCCTGGTCCTGGAACAGTTAATTGTCCCGTAAAAAAGAGATTTTTTACTTTTTTACTTTTCAATTTAGGTCTTAAAAAGGCGGTTTGCAATAAGGTATTGGCTAAGCCATAAGCATTTCCTTTATAGGAATTGTAATCTTTAATAAAATCATTTACACAAAATGATTCCTTAAAGATAATCGAATTTTTAACATCTTGCTCAGTTAATTTTTCAAAGCGCGCTATTATTTTTTCAAAATACTCCTCGCGTAACTCGGGTATGTCATCCAATCCCGGCGCTAAAGGAATCAAAAATATACCGGCCTCCATACCTTCCGGTGCAACATTATCATCTGTTTTGGAAGGGAAACTGGCATAAAAGAGCGGCTCATCAGGCCATTTAGGGTCGTCATATATGGCTTCAGCATGTACATCAAAATCAACATCAAAAAATAAAGTGTGATGCGCTACATTTTCTATTTTTTTGTCAAACCCCACATAAAATAACAAAGAAGAAGGGGCAAACGTTCTCTTCTCCCAGTATTTCTCGGAGTAAGCGCGATAGGATTCATCCAATAAACTCTCCGTATGATGGTAATCCGCTCCACTAAGTATAACATCACCGTTGATGCGTTCTCCATTAATAACAATAGCGGTGGCAACTCCATGCTCTACAATGATTTTATCAATGTTCGCATGGGTTTGAATGGTGACGCCCAACTCTAATGCTAATTTTTCGATCGCCAAAATAACAGTATACATACCATTTTTTGGATGCCATGTGCCTAATCCAAAATCGGCATAATTCATAAAACTATAAAATGAAGGTGTTGCTGAAGGCTTTGCACCCAAAAAGAGTACGGGGAATTCTAATATTTGAACCAATTTCGTATTCTTGAATTTTCGACGGATGTCTTTAGAAATATTCCCAAAAAACTGATCAACTTTCTTAGCCGTCTCAAGTGTAATCAATTCCAAAGGAGAAACTCCTGGACGATAAACCAAGTCTTTTATAGCTATGTCATAATTACTCTGCGCTTCTTTCATGAAATGAGCCAATTGGGCACCACTTCCTTTTTCAATTCGCTCAAAAGTTCTAATGATTTCGGGTAAATTATCTGAAATAGTAACAAATTCTTTAATGCCGAAATAAACTTGATAAGCGGGAGATAACTTAATCAACTCATAATAGTCAGAGGGCTTCTTGCCAAAATCTGAAAAGAATCGTTCAAAGACATCGGGCATCCAATACCAAGTCGGACCGATATCAAAGGTAAATCCATCCTTCTTTAACTGTCGTGCTCTTCCACCTATAGTGGCATTTTTTTCGTAAACAGTAACATCATGCCCTTGTTGGGCTAGGTAGCAGGCTGCCGCCAAAGACGAAAAACCTGATCCAATTATTTTTATTTGCTTTCTCATGTTGTTTAACAAAAATAGATAAAAGTTAAACAATTATACTATTTTTTCTGGAAAATTATAATGCAGCTACCAAATCACTTATTGATCCGAAAGTCCGAAGCCTGTCATCTTGCAATTTAAGGTCAATATTTTCAATCATCCGCCCTAAAATCCAAAAGTTAGAGTCGTCTTGTAAGAGCTCTCTTTTTACTTCTCTAACATAGTCATTGACAAGAGAAGCATTAGGCTCCACGGTTATATAACAGATAAATGTAATGTTATTAAAATATTTTTTTACATCCTTTAGACTTTCCATGGGAACACTTTCTCCCAAAAAGATGGTTTTGTAGCCATAATGCTGAATTTCATAATTGGCATACATAATCCCAAGTTCGTGCAATTCATTTTCGGGTAGATACAATACAAAGGTTTTATCATCCCGAGTCGGCTCTTGTATTTGAAGTTTCTCGGTATTAAGTAGTAATTTTTGTTTTATTAAATAACTAATGAAATGTTCATGCGCAATGGAAATCGTATTGGTTTGCCACAAATAACCAATCTCTTCAATAAAGGGAATAAATATGTTAAAAAACACTTCTCTAAACGAAGTTTCAGAGAGTAAAGTATTGTATGTGTTTAAAAATAAGGCCTGATCAAAATTCATCATGGCCAATTTAAAAGAACTTATAGCATGATGCTTAACACTTTTGTTTGAAATAATTGCATTGACTAATTCAGGTATTTCCGCTTCACTTAACTTTGATATTTTAGAAATCTTATAGCCGTGATTGTGAAGTAAAGTAATGTTCAAGATCTTCTGTAAATTGGCTAAATCATATAATCGTATATTCGTTTCAGTTCGCATCGGTTCCAAAACATTATAGCGTTTTTCCCAGATTCGTATAGTGTGTGCTTTGATACCGGTTAAGTTTTCCAAGTCCTTAATGCTAAAAACACTTTTTACATTGTTCATCTTTTCTCTTGATTAGTTAAACAAAAGTAACAAAAATATATTACCAACATAACTTTTCTGCATAAACTTCATTTTGAATCAAAATCTAGGGGAACATAATACAAGATTCAGCAGTAAGCCCCTTTGCCTAGTTTGCTAAATAAAAAACAGCTAATAAAAAATAAGCTTCCTTATTTTTCATCAGCTGTTACACTTACTAAGTGACCACGATGGGATTCGAACCCACACGTCCTTTCGAACACCACCCCCTCAAGATGGCAAGTCTACCAATTTCTCCACGTGGCCTAAAACAAAAAAAGTCAAACATTTGGATGTTCGACTTTCTGTGACCCGACTGGGGCTCGAACCCAGGACCCCATCATTAAAAGTGATGTGCTCTACCAACTGAGCTATCGAGTCTTTAGCATTAAAAATAAAAGAAAAATAGTGACCCGACTGGGGCTCGAACCCAGGACCCCATCATTAAAAGTGATGTGCTCTACCAACTGAGCTATCGAGTCTTTTTCTTTTCTTGAATGCGGGTGCAAATATAAGGCCTTATTATTTATATTTCAAAGCAATTTTAGTATAAATTTACCTTTTTTTGTCA
>CANFZC010000047.1 GCA_947451475.1 Flavobacteriaceae bacterium
ACTTGGTATCCTTCTTGCGAAAGGTTGTAGCCCACAATTTCCAGGATATCCTGTTCATCATCTACCAATAAAATCTTAATGTCTTTTTTTTTCATAACGAACACAATTGCTTTTGTGAATGTAAAGGTAAAGATAATACAAAATGATTACATGGCGCTAAACGGAGTTAACAGTAATTTAATCTGTTAACAATTTGGTAATAGTTAATGAACAAAAAGGTAATGATGGAATAACATGTCCTTTACATAGTGTTAGTTTCTTTGCATCAAAATTTAAAACAACGCAAATGAAATTTAAATTAATCGTTACGCTTTTATTATTAAATGTTATTGTAATGGCTCAAACCAAAGGAACGATAACAGGAACATTGACTGATAAAGACTTAAACAACGAACCGCTACCTTTTGCCAATGTCTTGATAAAAGGCACTTCTATTGGGGTTACAACAGACCAAACGGGAAAGTACACTATTGCCATAGTGCCTGGTGCTTATACTATTGTTTTCAGCTTTGTAGGCTATGAAAACATTGAAGAAAAAATAGAAGTAAAAGCGGGAGAAACAATTACTATCAATAAAGCACTAGGTTCAGGCAGTTATCAATTGAAAGATGTTGTCATTCAAAATACGGTTAATCGTGAAAAAGAAACGGCCTTGTTACTGGAGCAAAAAAAAGCTGTTGAAATTAAGCAAAGTATTGGCGCTCAAGAAATGTCTAGAAAAGGGGTAAGTAATGTTGAGCAAGGTTTGACTAAAATCACAGGAATTACTAAAGTTGGTTCCAGAGGTATCTTTGTTCGTGGTCTAGAAGATCGCTACAATAATTTGTTGGTTAATGATTTGGCTGTTCCTTCAAACAATCCCTATCGCAAAATCATTCCTTTAGATTTATTTTCTACCGATATTGTTAGTGTAATTGATGTATATAAAACGTTCAACCCAAGCATCTCTGGTGATTTTGCTGGGGCTACTTTTAATGTGGCTACCACTAAAAACAGTAACAGTCAGACCAAGTTGAGTATTGGGGTTGGTTATACTACAGACAACAATCTCCGTTCTTTTTTACTTTCAAAAGAAGCAAACTCAACAAAAGGTTTGTTTGGCTTAGCTGGAGGCGATAGAAGTTTGCCGGGCGCACTGACTAGTGTTCCGTCAAATCAACAACTTACTACAGCGCAAGCACAAAAATCGTTTAAATCGGGTTGGGATGTAGACCAGACTACAAGTCCGTTGAACACTAGCATTGGAATACTACATTCGGAAAAATTTAAATTTAAAAACGAACAATCGTTCTCTTACTTATTGTCTATTAATGCAGATAACAGTTATACTAGAACTAGTGGAGATGATAATACTTTTGGTATCAATGGTAATTTTAACACCAACACTACGAAAACGGCAAGTCATTACAAAACCTCTTTGGCAACTTTATTGAGTTTTAATTATAAAGCGAAATGGTTTAATTTAACCTCTAACACTTTTTATCTACGTTCGACGGACAATCTAATAGAAGATCAAGTAGGTGCTTTCGACAACAATCTTGACAATAAAAATGTGATTGTACGAACGAATCAATTGGATCAATCTGATTATTTAAATTCTCAAATTTTGGGAGACTTACAGATAAAAGAAGACAAATCACAGACTTTAAAAGGGGGGATTTCGATGGCTAAAACAACCTATCAACAACCTGACAGAAAGTTCTTTAGAGGGTCGTTACAAAACGATGATGTTACGGTAAGTTATGGTGGAAATAATTTCATTCGTCAATACTTGGATGTGTCAGGAGATGTATTTGCATCCGGCTTTTTAGAATACAACTTGAAATTTGGAAAAAAGCAACATAATTTGGCGATCGGTTATAATGGCAATGGAGGCTATACCAAGACCTCTTATCGCTTTATTAAAACTAGTGGAAACAGCAGTTTCACACAGTCAATAAACAACCTTGACGAGCAAATCGATGCGGATTTGATCAATGGTGTATTCACATATTCTGAGAGTTCGAATTCGAATTATAAAGTTAAAATGGTGGACAACAGCAATTCGGCGTATGCTAATTTATTGTTGAAGTTTGGGGATAAATGGGAAGTAAATGGAGGGCTACGTTTTGAAAAATTCAATCGTGATATACGTTACCGTAATTTAGGTAGTTTCTCTGATCCTTTCCAAAAATTCAAATCGGACAAAGACTACGTATTGCCTTCGATTAATATAAAATATGCTGCCTCTGATAAAGCGAACCTTCGTTTTGCGGCTTCAAAAAATTATACTAAGCCGGTAATTATGGAGATTATTCCAATTTCTTACATCAATGGAGATGGCACCATCATACAAGGAAATCAAGAATTAGTTAACAGCGACAACATCAATACGGATTTGAAGTATGAGTTTTTCCCGACGAACAAGGAGCTTTTTGTAGTGGGTGGATTTGTAAAACACCTTGACAATCCGATCGAAAGAACTTTTAGAGGAGAAGCAGGTGGCTTTATTACAACATTCTTAAATTCAGACAAAGCGGACTTATATGGTATTGAGATTGAGGGGATATTAGATTTAGCACGCTTAAACAAAAACTTATCCAACTTTACTTTAGGCTTTAACACGTCCTTGATGGATTCAAGAGTAACCGCTAGTTCCGCAGCAGAGACTCATAAAAACAGAGAACTTCAAGGCGCCTCTAAATGGTTAATCAACTCTGATTTGAAATATCAATTTAACTTTAAAGAAACATGGAGCAATACGGTTTCCTTAGTTTATGGCGTA
The DNA here is from genome assembly GCA_947451475.1 of Flavobacteriaceae bacterium. Lineage (GTDB taxonomy): Bacteria > Bacteroidota > Bacteroidia > Flavobacteriales > Flavobacteriaceae > Flavobacterium. The sequence continues at coordinate 2,765 of CANFZC010000047.1, forward strand.
TTTGGGAAACGCATTTACAGTGTTGGTTCCCTTGGTTATGACCATATTTATGAATTACCGTTCCAACAATTGGACTTTGTATGGAACAGTAAAATATCTGAAAAATACAGTTTGAAATTTGGAGTTAACAACCTGTTAAACCCTGTGCGTAAATATGAATTAGGCACTAATAACGATGAGAGTTTGATTCAATTTGATGCTACTTCTCGTACTCGTGAGTCCTACAAAAAAGGAGTTGGATTCTCTATGAGCTTTTCGTATACCTTTTAAATAGAAAACACAACAAAAAAATAATAAAAACAAATTAAAAAAGTTAACATGAAAAAAATTGTATTAAGCTTCATTTTATTGGGCACCATTTTTACAAGTTGTACTATAAGTGATAACGACACTATTACAGTACTACCTCCTGCTACAGGAGAAATCACAGGTACATTTACAGAAAACAAAACTTTTGAGTTTGGTAACTATACTTTGAAAGGAATTGTAAAAGTTGCAGCCGGAGTAACCGTAACTTTCGAAGCGGGTTCGACTATTACTTGTAACAAAACTACGGGAGATAATGCTTTTGTAGTTCTTAATGGTGGTAAATTAATTGTGAACGGAACTTCTTCACAGCCTGTAATTTTCACTGAAGCTTCGGGTATACCAGGTTCTTGGGGAGGCATTATCATGTATGGCGATGCTCCAATACATGGTGCAGGAGGCTTAACTTCTTTGATGTCTGAAGATGGAAATGTTCAACAATATGGCGGAAACAACCCATTACACAATGGTGGTTCATTGAAATATGTGCGAGTAGAATATGCCGGATCAAAATTGGCTGACGGAACAAAAGAAAATAATGGTTTTACTTTCTATTCTTGTGGTTCTGAAACGATCTTAGATCACTTGGTTTCGTACAAGGGAGCTGATGATGGGTATGAGTTTTTTGGAGGAACGGTTAGTATGACAAATGCAATATCATATGGCAACTATGATGATGCTTTTGACTGGCAAGATGGATGGCAAGGACAAAACAATTCCAATTGGTATGGTTATCAAGTAACTAAAGGCAACTATGGAATGGAAATTGAAGCGTCGGGACAAAATAACGATTACTGGCCTAAAGTAACAAATATAACTTTGAAAAGAGCGGCGGGTTGTACACCAGAAGTTGTTGGTGATGTTCAAGTAGATGCTTTCCAATTCAAAAAAGAAGGAAATGGAGATTTTAGTAATATCATCATAGACGGATATAAAAATTATTCTGAAGGGGCTGTAGTGTATCCTGCCAATGTAGTTAAGATACAAGATGCTACCACTAATACTAATCAAGTTAATGGATCTAAAATTAAATTAACTAACATTACTTATACCAACACAGACAATGAAATTGGCGCTCCTTTAAATGCCTCTTTCAGCATTCTATTCCCAGTAGGTCAATTCACGACAGGAAGCACTGCTACTGGTGCCTTGTTGACTACTGGATCTTGGGCTACTGTAGGTAGCGTTAACCTCATACAGTAGTTACTAGTTTCTTAAATAAAAATTCAAAAAACACCTCAAAAACTTGAGGTGTTTTTTTTGGTATAATATTTGAAAAGTTTTTCATATCTTTGTAACAATGATTTTGTCTTATGGGTAAGAACTACTTTTATATCGCACTTCTTTTATGTTTGTTTTCTTTTTCAGCTCAGGCTCAAGAAGGAAAGCAGACTGGTAATGATGCGCTAGGGTTTTTCCCAAATCCAGTAAGCAATGGTAAGATATACATTACCTCAAAAACAAGTCTTGATAAAAACATTTTGATTTTTGATGTTTTGGGGAAAAAGGTGTATGAAACTACTATTTCTTCGAAAGAACTTAACATAGCTTCAATTCCTCCAGGAGTTTACATTATTAAAATTACAGAAGGTGACACTACTGCCACTAGAAAACTAATTGTCAGATAGTTGTACACTTAGTTAAATTACTTTTATTTAATCATTTTTTTACATTCAAATTTTCAGCTAACAAAATTTGTGATTATATTTGTAGGCTAATTAAATTTAAAAAAATGAAAAAAATTTACTCTTTATTTCTACTAATTACTGTTTTTTCAGTTTCAACTGTTAATGCACAAGTAGTAATAAGTCAAGTTTATGGTGGTGGTGGTAATGCCGGTGCTACTTATAGCAATGACTTTATTGAACTTTTTAATCGTGGTTCTGTAGCACAAGATTTGACAGGATGGTCTGTTCAGTATGCTGCAGCAGCGGGAACTTCTTGGACAGTACAGCCCTTGACTGCTTTAACTTTACAACCAGGGCAATATTATTTGATTCAATGTGCTGCAGGTACTACCCCTAGCACTTCTATACCGACGGCTGATTCACTTCCAGTTTCACCGGCTACCGGTTTAGCCATGAGTGGCTCTAACGGAAAAGTTGTGCTTGCTAATTCTACTAATCCTCAAACAGGTTTAATACCGTCAGGTAGTGAAGTAGTTGATTTAGTAGGATACGGTGCAACACCAACAGGTTATGAAGGGACTGGTCCAACGGGAACAGCACTTACCTCTATTACCGCAGCTTTCAGATTAAATAATGGATGTACTGACACCAATAACAATGCTTCTGATTTTCAGACTGCTTTACCGGCGCCACGAAATACAGCATCTCCAACTTCAACTTGTTCATCGAACCCTTCTTTATCGATAAGTTCTCCATTGAATGGAACGGTTTTCAATCCGACGGTTGCCAATGTTACTGTTAATATTGCAGTTTCTAACTTCACAGTAGCCAATGGAACTGGTTCGGGCCATATTCATTATACTGTAGATGCTGGTGCAACTGTAATGAAATATGACACAGCTCCAATCGTTCTTAATGGATTAGCGGCAGGAAATCATACTGTTTACATCCAATTGGTTGATAATTCACACAACCCAATTGTTCCGGCTGTAAATGCTACTGTATCTTTTTCAATTGCAACTTTTACTGCAGTAAATAATATTGCTGCTTTAAGAGCTGATGTAGTTGCAAACGGATATGGAAAATATTACCAACTTTCAAATCCGGCTACTGTTACTTACGCTCGTTCGGCTAGAAATCAAAAATATGTTCAAGATGCTACTGCAGCTATGTTAATTGATGATGTTCCTGGTACTATTACGCCAAACACCATTACTATTGGCGATGCTTTGAGCGGATTACAAGGCCAATCATTCAACTTTAATGGTGTATTAGAATTTTTACCGGTATCAAACGCTACCGTAAGTTCAACAGGAAATACTATTACTCCAGAAGTTGTTACCGTTGCCGCAATAACATCAAATCTTGAAGCCTATGAAAGTGAACTAGTTCGCATCTCTGGAGCTACTTTTGCAGCTGGTGATGGAACAGCTACTTTTGCTGTTAGTACAGATTATGTTTTAAATGCTGATGCTGCAACAACCTTCCGTACTTTATTTTCGGAAGCTGGATATTTAACAGCCCCTGATAATGTTATTCCGACTGGAGCACACGACATTATTGTTTTGGTTTCTGAAAACAATGCCGTAGCCCGAGTAGTTGCTAGAAGTTTATCTGATTTAACACTTGGAAATGCTAGCTTTAATGCCATTACAGGTTTAAAAATATATCCTAACCCAGTTTCTAACGGAACGTTGTTTATCGAAACAGCCGCTAATGCTATTAAAACAGTTGTAGTATATGATGTGTTAGGAAAACAAGTTTTAAATACAACTACTGCTAACAACGCTATCAATGTAAGTGCATTAAGAGGTGGTGTTTATGTAGTAAAAGTTACTGAAGAAGGTAAAACAGCTTCAAGTAAATTAGTTATTAAATAATCTATTTATTATACTATATTAAAAGCCCTGGCGAAAGTCAGGGCTTTTTTATTTTCCTTACTTTTGCAAAAAAACAAGCTTTGCTTAATTCAAAAGAAATCTTTACTATTTCATCGCAAAAGCAATTTGAAAAAATAGCTTTAAAAGTCTTTCGTCATCAATATGAGAACAACTTGGTGTATCAGGAATTTTGTGATTATTTGAAAGTGGAAAAGCATAGTGTAAAATCACTATCTCAAATCCCGTTTCTGCCTATACAGTTTTTTAAAAGTCATGCGGTGGTTTCTAGTCAAGAAGCTATTCAAGAGACTTTTACGAGCAGTGGCACTACTGGAATTATTACTAGCAAGCATTTGGTTACTGATGTTTCCTTTTATGAACAAAGTTATCGTTTAGCTTTTTCAACATTCTACGGAAATATAGAAGACTATGTGGTATTGGCTTTGCTTCCTTCCTATTTAGAGCGAACAGGTTCTTCTTTAATTTATATGGTAAAGGATTTGATAGAATTATCCAACAATGAACATAGTGGCTTTTACTTGAACAATTATGATGAATTAATATCAAAGCTTATTGAATTGGATGAATCGGGTCAAAACGTCCTTTTAATTGGCGTAACTTATGCCTTATTGGATTTGATTGAGCAGCAAAACTTTCAGCTGAAGAACACCATTATTATGGAGACAGGAGGCATGAAAGGCAAACGAAAAGAAATGATACGGGAGGAACTGCATGAAGTGCTATGTAGTGGATTTGGTGTTTCCAGTATCCACTCTGAATATGGAATGACAGAATTACTATCACAAGCCTATTCTTTGGGTAATGGACTATTCGAATGTCCGGCGTGGATGCATGTTTTAATTCGCGATACCGAAGATGCGTTGACTTATGTAGTTGATGGAAAAACCGGCGGTGTTAATGTTGTTGACTTGGCGAACATTAACTCTTGCTCGTTTATTGCCACACAAGATTTGGGTAAAAAACAACCCAATAATTCTTTCGAAATATTGGGTCGCTTTGATCATTCGGATATCCGAGGTTGTAATCTGATGGTTATATAACCTTTATTAAATAATAATTTTTCTTTCCCTTTTGAAGCATTAAAAACTGATTATTGATCAGGTCCGCTTTTGTAATACTATAATCGGCTCCAACTTTTTCTTTGTTTAACGAAATGGAGTTTTGTTGCAATTCTCTTCTTGCATCACTGTTGGATGCTAGGAAACCTGTTTTGGCTGCCAATGCAGCGATCATGTCAAGTCCGTTTTCTAGGTCCTCACTAGTAACTTCTGCTTGAGGTACTCCTTCAAAAACTTCTAAGAAAGTTGCCGTATCTAATTTCCTTAAATCATCCATAGTAGGGCTAAAGAAGGCTCCTGATGCGAAAACAGCTTTTTCTAATTCTTCCTTACCGTGAACAAAAGTCGTTATTTCTTCTGCCAAACGTTTTTGCAATACTCTTAGGTGAGGAGCTGTTTGATGTTCGGCAATCAAAGTATCAATTGTTTCTTTAGTTAAGAACGTGAAAATCTTGATATATTTTTCGGCATCTGCATCGGTTGTATTCAACCAAAATTGGTAAAACTTATATACGGATGTTTTATCTGCTGTTAACCAAACATTACCCCCTTCTGACTTACCAAATTTAGACCCATCGGCTTTGGTAATTAAGGGACATGTCATTGCATAGGCTTTGGCACCTTCTCCATTCATTCTGCGCACTAATTCGGTTCCCGTAGTTATATTTCCCCATTGATCAGAACCACCCATTTGCAACAAACAATTATGGGCTTTATATAAATGATGGAAATCGTAGCCTTGTATTAATTGGTAGGTGAACTCCGTAAAACTCATTCCTTCTCCACTCTCACCGCTCAAACGCTTCTTTACAGAATCCTTGGCCATCATGTAGTTTACGGTAATGCGCTTTCCGACATCACGAGCAAAGGTAATAAACGAGAAATCCTTCATCCAATCGTAGTTATTGACTAAAATAGGCGCATTAGCTTCTTTTGAATTGAAATCTAAAAAACGAGACAAAACCGCTTTGATACCCGCTACATTTTTATCTAATGTTGCTTCATCTAGCAAGTTTCTTTCATCAGATTTGCCCGAAGGATCACCAATCATCCCTGTTGCACCCCCCACTAAAGCGATGGGTTTATGGCCAAATTTTTCTAAGTGAACCAACAAAATAATAGGCACCAAACTGCCAATGTGTAATGAATCACTTGTAGGGTCAAATCCGATATAAGTGGTGGTCATTTCTTTTAAAAGTTGCTCCTCAGTTCCTGGCATAATATCGTGAACTAAGCCACGCCATTGCAATTCTGTTACTAAATTCTTCATTTTGTATTATTTCTCTAATGAGCGCAAAGATAGTTTTTTAATTAATCAATTTTAAAATTTGAAAATGGAACAACACAAATTAAAATCAAACATTGACTGCCAAAAAAAATGATTAATTAGTACCTTTGTAATTATGATATTAGTTACAGGAGGAACAGGTTTAGTAGGAGCCCACTTATTACTTCATTTAGCAGAAAATGAAGATGCTCTCCGCGCCATCTATAGACAATCATCCTCCATCGAAAAAACAAAAAATCTTTTTTTACTATATCAAAAAGAGTCCTTGTTTTCTAAAATAGAATGGGTTCTAGCTGACATCATCGATGTTCCTTCATTGGAAACTGCTTTTAAAAATGTGTCGTATGTCTATCATTGTGCTGCATTGATTTCCTATAATCCTGACGATGAAAACGAGCTTCGCAAGACCAATATAGAGGGAACGGCCAACATCGTTAATTTCTGTTTGGCCTATAATATCAAAAAACTTTGTCATGTTAGCTCCATTGCAGCACTAGGCGACTTGGCTGCGCACGAATCTGAAATAACGGAAGAAACAGAATGGAATCCGGAAGTCCTTCACAGTGATTATGCTATTTCAAAATATGGTGCTGAAATGGAAATTTGGAGAGGGAAGCAAGAGGGACTTGACGTGGTTATAGTAAACCCAGGAATAATATTAGGCCCTGGATTTTGGAAACAAGGAAGCGGTGTTTTTTTTACAGAAATCAAAAAAGGGGTTCCCTTTTATACAAAAGGGATTTCGGCTTATGTAGGAGCAATGGATGTAGTGAAAATCATGGTATTTTTAATGCATAGTTCGATTAATGGCGAACGCTATACGATAATTTCTGAAAACGTATCGTATGAAAAAATCATTGCTCAAATTGCAGAAAAGTTTAGTGCAAAAAAACCTACCCTAGAGGCCAAAGCGTGGTTATTAGGACTAGCCTGGAGAATTGATTGGTTGCTGTCTACCTTGTTTAGAACCAAAAGAAAGTTATCTAAATACAGTGCCCAAGCGTTGTGTTCAACTTCCTTAATTTCCAATAATAAAATTAAAGGTGCTTTTCATTATAAGTTTCAAAGCATTGATGATGTCATCACAGACTGCATTAAATTACAACATTAATTATTACTGCACTTGCGGAGTATTTGGGTTTACTGCTGTAGATTGTGACTCCACTGTACCTCCATTTTTTTTAGTATCCTGTTCTAATTTAGCTTTGACTGCTTCAAAAATCTTTTTGTATTCTTCCATATCAGAAGCATAATATTTATTGCTTTGTGCCAATTGAATACTATCAATATTATATTTTTTAAAAATATAATCATTCGTCCCATTTTTACTTAATCCGCCGCTTATGTTCTGCGTTTTAATTGCTTGAAGTAGTGACAAGTCGTACAAGACGTTGATCATTTTGTCTTTGCTGATGAGATTTTTAGGTTTTTCAATAGTTGGAGTGCACCCTATAACTACTAGTAAAACACTAATCAAAATACCTTTTTTCATAATTTCATTTATCTATTGAACAACAATCGTTTTCCGACTGGTATTTCTTTTACTTTAAAATTTTGATAAACTAATTCTCCATTGACAAAAGTGTGCGTAATTCTTGATTTAAAATTATACCCATCAAAAGGAGACCAACCACATTTATAAAAAATGTTTTCGGGTTTAACGTTCCAAGGTAAACTAGGATTCACAATTACTAAGTCAGCAAAATACCCTAGTTTAATAAAACCTCTTTTTTCTATCTTGAAGATTTTTGCTGGATTGTGGCACATCTTTTCGACTATCTTTTCGATGGAGATCTTACCTTGATGGTTTGCTTCAAACATAGCCACTAAAGCATGTTGTACTAAAGGTCCGCCTGAAGGTGCTTGTGTATATATTTTCTTTTTTTCTTCTAGGGTATGGGGAGCATGATCTGTAGCAATTACATCAATTCTATCATCCAGCAACGCTTCCCAAAGTACTTTTCTATCATTTGCCGTTTTAACTGCAGGATTCCATTTAATGAAATTGCCTTTGCTTTTATAATCTTCCTCTGTAAACCAAAGATGGTGTATGCAAACTTCGGCCGTAATTTGTTTTTCTTCAAGTGGGATTTTATTGGTGAACAGTTCCATTTCTTTGGCTGTAGAAAGATGAAAAACATGCAATCTTGCCCCTGTTTTCTTGGCTAATGCAATGGCTTTGGAAGAAGACAAATAACAGGCTTCTTCGCTGCGAATTAAATGATGGAATTCGACCGGTATATCGTCTCCAAATTGGAGTTTGTAGCGTTCTAAGTTGGCTTTAATCGTGTTCTCATCTTCACAATGCACAGCGATTAGCATTTTGGTAGAAGAGAATATTTTTTCTAAAGCTTCTTCATTATCCACTAGCATGTTACCGGTTGATGAACCTAGAAATAGTTTTATACCCGCTACATTTTTGGGATTTGTTTTAAGTATTTCCTCTAGATTATCGTTAGTGCCCCCCATCATAAAAGAATAATTGGCATAAGAGGTACGTGCTGCAATTTGGTATTTTTCCTCTAATACTTCTTGTGTTATTGCATTGGGGATTGTATTGGGTTGTTCGATATAGGAGGTTATCCCTCCTGCAACGGCGGCTTTACTTTCGGAGGCAATGTCTCCTTTGTGCGTTAGACCTGGTTCTCTGAAATGCACTTGATCATCAATAGCCCCCGGAATTAAATAACTTCCTTCGGCATCGATAATTTTGCAGCTGGATAATTTTGGACTAATGCTTTCTCCTATTTCAACGATATATTCATTTTCAATCAAAACATCGCCTTCGAAAATCACTCCTTCATTTACAATTTTGGCATTCTTAATTAAAATGGTATTCATTTTTTGTTTTTATAATCGGTTAAAAAACTTTCGTACTCGTAGTGAAATCACTCCAAAAATAGCTTCTTTGATGATAGCACCGCTCATTTTGGATTGTCCTTTGGTGCGGTCTGTAAAAATCACGGGGACTTCTTGAATAGTAAATTTTTGGGCAAATGCTCTATATTTCATTTCGATTTGAAAGGCATATCCAATAAATTTTATTCTATCTAAACTTATTTTCTCTAGCACTGTTCTACGATAGCAAATATAACCGGCTGTGGCATCCATGATTTCCATTCCTGTTATCATTCTGACATAGACCGAGGCAAAATAAGAAAGTAACACTCTACTTAATGGCCAATTAACCACATTAACTCCGGTTACATAACGAGAACCAATGGCTAAATCAGCATGGTTGTATTGACAAGCATTATAGAGTCTTTCAAGATCATTTGGATTATGTGAAAAATCGGCATCCATTTCGAAAATAAAGTCATATTCTTTATTGAGTGCCCATTTAAAACCATGAACATAAGCCGTTCCTAGGCCGGCTTTCTTGGTTCTTACTTCCAAAAACAACTTGCCTTCAAACTCCTTTTGTAATTCACTTACTTTGGCAGCCGTTTTATCAGGAGAATTATCATCAACTATTAAAACATGAAAAGATTTTGGTAAAGAAAAAACGGCACGAATTATATTTTCGATATTTTCAATCTCGTTATAGGTTGGAATAATTACTATGCAGTCATTCATAAAAAACAATCAAACTTATTTTGCAAAAATAAACTTTTTATTAGTGGACTTTCTTAATAATTATATAATAATTTAACAAATAAAAAATTAGTAATTTTGCCATGATGATGATAGAAACCATATTACAACCTAGGGCCATAGCATTAAAAGATTGGGTTACTTTTCTTTTTATCTTTTCATTTGCATTAATAGCAATCACAAAAACGGCCTTTGAAACGAGGTTCTCAGAATTCATTCGGATTTTAGCCTCTGACAAGTATATTAAAGTATACAAAGACCCATCCCATTTAATGAGCGGTTTTACTATTCTTTTATTTATAGTACAGCTCATTTCATTTTCTTTATTTATTCAGTTAGTGTTAAGTCATTTTGGATATATTTCTAAATTAGACTGGATCACGTATATTCGAATCGTTACTTTTTTGGGTGTTTTTATACTTTCAAAGTTTTTAATTGAGAAGATTGTTGCGACTACCTTTAAAATAGAAGAATTTACAGAGCAATTGAATTTACAAAAAGTAAGTTACCGCACCTTCATTGCCCTACTGTTGCTTCCTTTTACCATTTATTTATATTATAACAACTCTTCATCAAATCTTTTGCTTTATTGCATTATTGCTGTGATTTTAATAATTAACTTATTTACTTATCTAATTTCACTAAAGATTTATCAAAACTTAATCTTAGGCAAGTTGTTTTATTTTATTTTGTATCTTTGCGCACTTGAAATAGCGCCCTACTATTTTATATATTATTTGATTACAAAAAATTTAGCACATTAAAATGTCAAATTTGAAAGTGAAAACAATTTTGGTGTCACAACCAGAGCCTAAGGTAGAAAATTCTCCTTATTTTGATTTACAACAAAAGCATAAGGTGAAAATTGATTTTCGCCCATTTATACATGTAGAAGGGGTAAATGCTAAAGATGTTAGAGCGCAGAAAATCGACCTGAATAATTATACAGCAATTATCTTGACTAGTCGAAATTCTGTGGATCATTTTTTCAGAGTAGCAGAAGAAATGCGTTATAAAGTTCCTGAAGATTTAAAGTATTTTTGTCAATCGGAGGCTATTGCTTTTTATTTACAGAAATATGTGGTTTATAGAAAACGCAAAATATATGTTGGGCAAAAAGACTTTGTAGATTTATCTCCATTGATCAAAAAATACAAAGAAGAGAAATTCTTATTGCCGGCTTCTGACCAATTGAATTTTGATGTACCTCAAACCTTAAATAATTTAAAAGTAGAATGGACACAGGCTACTTTTTACAAAACGGTGATGAGTGACTTATCAGATTTGGCTGATGTATATTATGATGTATTGGCATTCTTTAGTCCGACTGGTATAAAATCATTATTTAAGAACTTCCCTGATTTCAAGCAAAACAATACCCGTATTGCGGTGTTTGGCAGTACTACTCAAAAAGAAGCATTAGAGCATGGATTGCGCATTGACATATTGGCACCAACGCCAGATACTCCCTCAATGACTATGGCGCTAGAGCGTTACATAGCCGATGCTAATAAAGGAAAATAAGATTACCCTATACGATCAAAAAAGCCATTCAGTAGTGAATGGCTTTTTCTTTGGTTAGGGTTTGGTGGTTATGCTTGTTATTGAATTTGAGGTCCTGCTTTTACTAATCTTAGTCCTTCTTGATTATCGGTATATTGCACAAAGTTTTTAATGAAGCGGGACGCTAAGTCGGTGGCCTTTGCGTTCCAATCAGCGACTTCTGTATAGGTATCTCTTGGGTCTAATATGGCCGGGTTTACATCGTGTAAAGAAGTTGGCACTTCTAAATGGAACAATGGGATAATTTTGGTTTCTGCTTTTTCAATAGAACCGTCTAAGATGGCATCAATAATGGCGCGGGTATCTTTAATTGAGATACGTTTGCCTGTACCGTTCCAACCGGTATTAACCATATAGGCTGTTGCATTATGCTGCTCCATTTTCTTTACTAATTCTTCTCCATATTTTGTGGGATGCAACGATAGGAACGCTTTTCCGAAGCAAGCGGAAAAGGTAGGTTCTGGTTGCGTTACTCCCCTTTCGGTACCGGCTAATTTTGCGGTAAAACCAGAAAGGAAGTAGTATTTCGTTTGTTCTGGCGTTAGTTTAGAAACGGGTGGCATTACACCGAAGGCATCTGCGGTTAAGAAGATTACTTTGGTAGCGTGACCTGCTTTTGATATAGGCTTAACAATATTATGGATGTGGTATATCGGATAGGAAACGCGTGTATTTTGGGTTACGGAACCGTCTTTGAAATCAATAACTCCCTTGGCATCTAGCGTTACGTTCTCGAGCAGCGCATCTCTTGTGATTGCTGCGTAGATATCGGGTTCGTTTTCTTGACTAAGGTCTATGGTTTTAGCATAACATCCCCCTTCAAAATTAAACACTCCATCGTTATCCCATCCGTGTTCATCGTCACCTATAAGTTCGCGTTTTGGGTCGGTGGACAAGGTTGTTTTTCCTGTTCCTGATAAGCCAAAGAAAATGGCAACATCCCCGTCTTTTCCTTTATTGGCAGAACAATGCATTGAAGCGATTCCTTGCAGCGGCAGGTAATAGTTCATCATTGAGAACATACCTTTTTTCATTTCTCCTCCATACCAAGTACCGCCGATCAATTGCATTTTCTCGGTTAGGTTGAAGGCTACATATACTTCAGAGTTTAGTCCGTGTGCTGCAAAGTCTTTGAACGACGTTTTGGAACCATTCATTACGATGAAATCGGGTTCACCAAAAGACTCTAGTTCGGCTTCTGTTGGCCGAATGAACATATTGGTTACGAAATGAGCTTGCCAAGCAACTTCCATGATGAAGCGCACTTTTAAGCGGGTGTTTTCATTGGCACCACAGAAGGCGTCTACTACGTATAACTTTTTACCTGACAATTGGTCTATGGTCGTTTCTTTTAGGGCATTCCAAGTATTGGGTGTAATGGGTTTGTTATCATTTACCGCTTTGTCGGAGGTCCACCATATGGTATCTTTGGTAACGTTGTCTTTTACTATGTATTTATCTTTTGGTGATCTACCGGTAAAAACACCGGTCATAACATTTACCGCTCCAAGTTCGGAAAGTTGTCCTTTTTCGTACCCTTGTAAATTAGAATCTAGTTCGTCATTATATAATTTTTCAAAGGAAGGATTATAGATAATTTCTTGAACATTTTTGATTCCGTATTGCTCTAACGAAATCGATTTCGTAATTTGGGCGTAGTTCTCCATAGAAATTAGTTTGTGTTGTTTTATAAATCAGGTTACAAAGGTAAAAATTAAATTAAAGAAACTATTTTTTTAACAAAAATATTATTGTTTCTTTTTAATCATATTCCATAAAACAACTCCCCAGCCCCCTATTAATAGGGCTCCACCTATAGGCGTTATGATTCCGATGGGTTTAAAATTTATACCTGAAAGGTTTTGGGTGGCTAATAGATAGAGCGAGCCAGAGAAGCACAGGATACCCAAAATAATGAGTCGAAATACTGTTGTTTTGGTTTTTAATTCCAAAAATGAATTTATGGCAAGAAACCCTAAAAACAGCGCGTGATACATTTGGTATTTAACCCCGGTTTCAAACGTATTTAGTTGTTCGACTGATAAATTGTTTTTTAAAGCATGTGCTCCAAAAGCGCCTAAGATAATTGCGGTCATTCCCATGAAAGCTGCTGCTGCTATTATTTTTCGTTCCATAATGAAAGTTTGCATACGATTTTACAAATTTATCCGATCTCTGAACATTGAGGCATAAAATTGCTTATTATTTTAGAAAAATTACCATTTTAAATATTTTATATTTGCAGCATTAAATTATTGACATGAAGAAAACACTTTTTATCCTTTGCGCCTTATTCTTAGTTAGCGCCAATACAAACCTTTATAGTCAAACAATCCGTTCGGGTGAGAAACTTGTGTTTGCAGGATCTTATAACATGAGTGGATTGATGACCAAGCTGGCACAAGTGACAATGACGACGGAAACGGTTGCCACTGCAAAAAACAGTTATTTACATTTGAGCTGTGAGTTGTCAACTTACAGCAAGTGGGATTCCTTTTTCAAGATTAGAGATATTTATGAAAGCTATGTGAATCCGGCGAATTTTAGTCCGAGTCTTTATAAGCGAAGCATTGATGAGGGAGGTTATACTAAAAAAGAGAAGTATGCTTTTAAGGGGACTACGATAAACAGTACTTCGAGAAAAAAAAACAGACCAGAGACTCAAAAAACGTTTACTATTGGGGCCTCAACACAGGATGTGATTTCGATGTTTTACAAAGTTAGAACGATGGATTTAAGCAAGTTTAAGGAAGGACAGACCCAAACGATGATGATTGTATTTGATGAGAAACAGGTGCCTGTTACCTTAAAATTCATGGGTAAAGAGACCATTAATGCCGGGAATTTGGGCAATAAGGAATGTTATAAAATTTCGATTGGTGCCAAAACGGATGCCTTGAGAGGGAAAGATAAAAACCTCATCTGGTTGACTGCGGATGCTAAGAAAGTGCCCGCTTTATTGAAATTTAGTATTCCGGTGGGTACGGGACAATTAGCATTAACTTCGGCTAGCGGAATTTAATTTGACCCTGTTATGAGAAAACTATTTTTAATATTAGCATTGGTTTTTACGGTATTGGCGATCGTTTTCTCGGTATTGCCGATGGATACTTTGGCATTTTTGCCTGTAGGACTGGCTATCGCATTTAGTTTGCTACTCCTCCGAAAATCGGAAGATGGGCAAAAGAAGTTTCCTAAAGTATTGCTTTTTATTGGGGTGCTGTGTTCCACTTATGTGATGGGAAAAACCCTCTTAATTAAAGATGAAGTAGCTAAGGACACTAAGTTTGAAGAACAAAAAATAGAAAACAAGAAAGAAGCCAAAAAAGATTTGGAAGAACTGGAAGGATTAGAATAATTCAAAAGCTCATCGGAAACGATGGGCTTTTTTGTTTATTTCATACATTTGCTCGCAACAACAAACAAACGCATGAGAAACATCTTAATCATAGGAGCAGGTCGCTCAGCCTCTTCCCTGATACAATACCTTTTACACAAATCGGCTGAAGAGCAACTTCATTTGACAATAGGCGATTTATCTTTAGAATTGGCCCAAAGCAAAACCAATAAGCATGCGAATGCTACTGCGATTGCTTTAGACATCACTAATGTATCCCAACGACGAGAAGAAATTCAAAAGGCGGACATCGTGATTTCGATGTTGCCCGCCCATATGCATATTGAGGTGGCCCAAGACTGTGTGACTTATAAAAAGCACATGGTAACAGCCTCTTATGTATCTGAGGCTATGCAGGGATTGGATGCTGCGGCACAAGCTAATGGCTTGGTGTTTATGAATGAAATAGGTCTTGATCCTGGTATAGACCATATGAGTGCTATGAAGGTGATTCATGAGATTGAAGCCAAGGGCGGCAAGATGATTTTGTTTGAATCGTTTTGTGGTGGCTTGGTTGCGCCGGAAAGCGACAATAATCTTTGGAACTATAAATTTACCTGGGCGCCGCGTAATGTGGTATTGGCGGGTCAAGGTGGGGCTGCAAAGTTCATACAGGAAGGAAAATACAAGTACATACCGTACCATAAATTATTTAGAAGAACCGAGTTTTTAGAGGTGGAAGGCTATGGCAGGTTTGAAGGCTATGCTAATAGAGACTCTCTAAAATACCGAAGTGTTTATGGCTTGGACGATGTCTTAACCTTATACCGAGGTACGATTCGTCGGGTGGGGTATTCTAAGGCTTGGAACATGTTTGTGCAATTGGGTATGACCGATGACTCTTATGTTATGGAACATACAGAAACAATGAGTTACCGTGATTATCTTAATTCGTTTTTACCCTATCATCCTACAGATTCGGTAGAGATTAAGACGCGTTTGGCCTTAGGGATCGAGCAAGATGATATCATGTGGGACAAGTTACTGGAATTGGATTTGTTCAATGCCAAAAAAATTGTGAGGATGAAAGAGGCTACTCCGGCACAAATCTTAGAGCGCATTTTGAATGACAGTTGGACCCTTCAACCCGAAGATAAGGATATGATTGTGATGTATCACAAATTTGGTTACGAACTGAATGGGGAGCGCAAGCAAATTGATTCTAAGATGGTTTGTATAGGAGATGACCAAACGTATACGGCGATGGCCAAAACAGTGGGATTGCCGGTGGCGATGGCTACGTTACAGATCTTGAATGGCAATATTAAAACGCCAGGGGTACAATTGCCGATACGCAAGGAGGTTTACGAACCTATTTTGAAGGAATTGGAAACTTTTGGGGTAGTCTTTAAAGAAACGGAGATGCCTTATGTGGGGTATAATCCCGATAAGTTATTGGGAAACTAGGAACCTCAACCACTATACTATAACCGAAATCGTAACTGATTTCGGTTTATTTGTTTATAGATAAGCAGGAAATAGTTACTTTTACTTTAAATAATCACATTATGAAGCTAAATCAGTTGCAAATTGAAATTGATGATTTGAAATTAAAAGGAGCAAGCCCAGTGGGCTTGAGGTATACAAGCTTTAGCTTGTTCTATTATTCTTAAAACAACTTGAACAAATG
>CANFZC010000048.1 GCA_947451475.1 Flavobacteriaceae bacterium
ATTGGAACGGCTACAGGCTTACCAACAGGAGTAACCGCTGCATGGGCTAGTAACACTATTACTATTAGTGGTACACCAACAGCAGCAGGAACATTCAGCTACAGCATCCCATTATCAGGAGGTTGTGGTACTGTAAATGCTACAGGAACAATTACGGTTACACCAGCTACAACGGCTAGTGTTAGTATTAATGCAAGTACTTCTACTATTTGCTCAGGATCATCAGTAACATTTACTGCTACACCTACAAACGGCGGTTCTACACCAGTATATCAATGGAAAGTGAATGGAAGTATTGTAGGTACAAATAGTGATACATTTGCTACAACAACTTTAGTAAATGGTGATAGTGTTACCGTTGAAATGACTTCAAATGCAACACCTTGTTTAGTGGGTTCACCAGCTACTTCAAACGCAGTTGTAATTACGGTTCATGCCAATCCAACGATTACATTAGGATTTATCGATGATGTGTCGCCTTCTGCAACTTCATTTAGTATGCCTTATACCGCTACCGCTGGTAGTCCAAATCAATATTCATTGGTGACTGCTGCCAATAGTGGAACGGCTATAGTAATGCCAGGATTTACTAGTATCAATAACGCTAGTTTACCAAGTACTCCAATTTCAGTAACAATACCACAAAGCGCTGCTGCTGAATATGGATTTAATATAACGGTTACCAATACAACAACAGGTTGTTCTGCGGTATATCCTTTCCAAATAATGATTACAGCTTTAAATCATGGTGTTATAGGGAGTAATCAAACGATTTGTTCAGGAACTACACCAGCGCCTTTAACTAGTATTTCATTAGCAACGGGAGCGGGAACAGTAACTTATACTTGGGAGGAATCTACAACATCTTCTATTTCTGGTTATAATGCTATATCTGGCGCAACGGCCGCTACTTATGCTCCTGGAGTAATAACACAAACTACTTATTTCAAACGTGTAGCTCATAATCAATTTGGTGATGCCAGTGATAGTGATCCAGTTACCATAACAGTTCATTCAACAACATGGGCTAGTGGAGCATGGAGTAATGGAGCTCCAGACGCTACAACATCGGCTATAATTTCAGGTTCATTTGTTTCAAATGGCACAAGCATTAATGCCTGTTCATTGACAGTTGATAATAATGCCACGGTTGTGATCTCATCAGGAGATACCGTTAATTTAAGTGGTGCTTTAATTTCAGTACCGGGTAGCTTTGTTACCTTTAACAATAATGCTAATTTGATCCAAGGAGGAACCACGAATCAAAATTCTGGAAACATACTTATTAAAAGAAATAGTTCGGCTTTACAACGACAAGATTATGAACTTTGGTCTTCTCCGGTGGCAAGCCAGCAATTATTGGCTTTTTCTCCTCAAACGTTAACAAATAGATTCTATACCTATAATACTGGTACAAATTTATACGATCCTGTGGCTACGCCTTCCGCTACTAATTTTGATATAGCAAAAGGGTACTTGATAAGAATGCCAAATAACCACCCTACTACACCAACAATTTGGACGGGTCAATTTGTAGGAGTTCCAAATAATGGAAATTATACTTTCCCACTAGTCAATGGTGGTGCGGGTAATCGTTTTAACTTGGTTGGAAATCCATATCCTTCACCAATCGATTTAACAGCATTCATTGATAATGCGACTAATTATAATAGCATAACAGGTACTCTTTATTTTTGGAGAAAAACAAATGCTGCGACAACACCATCTTATTGCACTTGGAATTTAGGAGGGTTTGTTGGAAATGGAGATTTACAAGCTTTTAATCCAAACGATGTCCTTCAAACGGGACAAGGATTCTTTGTTGAAGGAACAGGTGTAGGTAGTACAGTTGTTTTTGATAATACTATGAGAATTAATAATCATGCAAATCAGTTTTTCAAATCAGCATCTACCGTAGAACGAAACAGAGTATGGTTGAATGCGACGAATGCTGATGGATTATTTTCACAAACTATGGTTGGTTATGTAACTAATGCTACTCAAGACTATGATCCTATGTATGACGGAAAATTTATTAATACAGGTGATATTTCATTATCTTCTTTAATTGGAACGACTCCCTATGCAATTCAATCACGAGCATTACCTTTTGTAGATTCAGATGTTGTGCCACTAAGTTTTAAAGCCACTACAGCAGGCAGTTACAGTATTGCAATTGACCATGTCGACGGATTATTTGCGGGTTCACAAGGAATTTATCTTCGAGATAATGTATCAGGAGTTGTATTTGATTTAAATTCTGGAGCCTATAACTTTATTAGTGAAGCAGGTATTTTTGATTCAAGATTTGAGTTAGTATATCAAGCTTCCACTTTAGGAATTATACCGGCAGAGTTTAATGCAAGTCATGTAATTTTATATAAAGATTTAACCAATAATCTGATCATTAATACGGGTTCAGAAACAATGGCTTCTGTGAAAGTATTTGATTTGAATGGAAAACTTTTAATTGATAAAAAAGACATTAATAGTAATCATGCAGCAATGAACATTGGAATTGCAAACGAAGTAGTTGTAGTTCAAATCATATCTGATAAAGGAATTACCGTTACTAAGAAATTCTTGGTACAACGTGTGTCTTCAAAAGAAGAAAAATTTAAAATGATTAAAGTTCAGGTTGCTGAAGACGAATAACATTTAGTTCTTCAAACCAACAAAAAAGCAGATATAGTTTTTTAGTTTAGTTGATTAAAGTCTCCACGAAAGTTGGAGACTTTTTTCTTTTAATGTTAAAAACAAAATCTTTTTGCAATGCAAGTGTCTTAATTAGTATTTTTACAGGCTGTTTTAAAACAGTATGTTTCAGGAGAACCTGCGAAAAAGTTGTTAAATATTGACTTATTTATTTTATGAAAATATACATTACATTATTGTTGGGGATGATATGCATGCAATTAGGCAATGCCCAAGTCAAAATATTATTTGATGGAACTAAAGCCGAAATGGCAGGAAATGCAGATTGGATAATAGACGCAGATTCACATAACATTTATTTTTCAAGTGCTACACATTTGCCCTATGCTAGTTCGGGTACTACAGGCGCTTCTAATCCCGCTCGTTTTCCTTCACCAGCTCAATCAGGAATTACAAGTAGTACCGCAGAAAATTTTTGGCAAGGTGCTTTGTCTTATTGGGCAATTGATTGTGTGAAACAAGGATATACAGTAGAAAGTTTGCCGTTTAATGTCCCTATTACATATAATGTAGCGAGTAATCCTCAGGATTTGAGTAATTATAATGTTTTTGTAGTTGACGAACCCAATATGCTTTTTTCTGCAAGTGAGAGAGATGCAATTGTTAGCTTTGTACAAAATGGAGGTGGATTGATGATGATTGCAGACCATACAATATCAGATAGAAATAATGATGGATATGATTCCCTAATGGTATGGAATGATTTGATGGTAAACAACAATATACAAACAGATCCATTCGGAATACAATTTGATTCTGCCGATTTTAATCAAATCTCTACTAATGTTGCAAATTTACCTTTAAATCCTATTTTACATGGAGTTAAAGGGAACGTAACAAGAGCACAATGGTCAGGAGGGACAACGATGACGTTAAATACTGCTTCCAATAGTAGTGTAAGAGGATTGATATATAAAACAGGCGCAAGTAATTCTGGGACTGTAAATGTTATGGTTGCGCAAGCTACTTATCAATCCGGAAAAGTTGTTGCAATAGGAGATAGTTCAATTCCTGATGATGGAAGTGGAGACACTGGCGATCAACTTTATGATGGATATATTGCAGATGCAAATGGAAACCATCAAATATTGCTTATGAATGCCATTATTTGGTTAACTACACCTTATTTAGGAATTAATGATTTTGAAAACACTAAAGCAACTATAATTATTGCTCCAAATCCAGTGCAAAACAAACAAGTGAAGTTGTTTTATCATGCTTCAAATTCTGAAGAAGCAGTCTTTGAAATTTATGATGCACAAGGCAGAATGGTACAAAAGAATATGATTATAAATGAAATTCAAACAATAGATTGTAATCAGCTTAGTGCCGGACTTTATTATGGAAAAGTAACGTCTTCTGGAACAGGTAAGACGGTTAAATTTATGATTAATTAAGAAGCAAAAATATAATTTAGTAAAATATTCAAGAGCCGACAAGAATTCTGTCGGCTTTTTTTATTGTTTATAATAAATGCTATCTTTACTTTTTTCAACCCAATATCATGTCCAAACAAGACACTAAAATACTGCACATCGACAGCAATCATCCATTGCTATGGGAACAATTAGAAAATGCAGGTTTTCATAATGAAGCTGATTTCACTTCTAATAAAGCGGAAATAGAAGCTAAAATTCAAAATTACCAAGGCGTTGTTATTCGCAGTCGTTTTAAAATTGATAAGGACTTTTTGGATAAGGCAACCCAATTAAAATTCATTGCTCGAGTGGGTGCTGGGCTTGAAAGCATTGATTGTGATTATGCTCTATCTAAAAAAATTCATTTGATTGCTGCCCCAGAAGGAAATAGAAACGCGGTAGGAGAACACGCTGTGG
Source organism: Flavobacteriaceae bacterium (assembly GCA_947451475.1). Lineage (GTDB taxonomy): Bacteria > Bacteroidota > Bacteroidia > Flavobacteriales > Flavobacteriaceae > Flavobacterium. The sequence goes on from CANFZC010000048.1 coordinate 4,551, forward strand.
GAATGTTACTATCACTTTTTAATAAATTAAATAGAGCTGACAGATTAGTAAGGGAAGGAAAATGGATACGGGAGGGTAATAGAGGTCATGAATTAGAGGGGAAAACTATTGGTATCATTGGATATGGTAATATGGGTAAATCCTTTGCCAAAAAACTAAGAGGATTCGATGTAACTGTTTTGTGTTATGATATTCTAAATAATGTCGGAGATGGTAATGCCAACCAAGTTTCATTAAAAGAACTCCAAGAGAAGGCTGATGTATTGAGTTTGCATATTCCATGGACGCCGGACACTGATAAGATGCTAAATAAAAATTTTATAAATGCTTTTGTCAAGCCATTTTGGTTTATCAATACTTCACGAGGGAATAATGTAGTAACAGATGATTTAGTTCGTGCGTTAGAATCAGGCCAAATATTGGGTGCCGGTTTGGATGTATTAGAATATGAAAAACTGTCTTTTGAAAATCTCTTCATAGATTCAGAAAAGCCAGAAGCGTTCAAGTATTTATTACAAGCAGATAATGTTATACTGACACCACATATTGCGGGTTGGACTTATGAGAGCCATCAAAAATTAGCACAAACCATCGTGGATAAAATAAAGAATTTATATGAGTAATAAAGATTTAAAAAGAGTCACGGGTTTAGGAGGTTTCTTTTTTAAAACAGTAAATCCAGCAGCCACAAGAGATTGGTATAAAAATCACTTAGGAATTCCAACAGATGATTATGGATGGACCTTTCGTTGGAAAGACCATGAAGGCAAGGACGGTGCAACACAATGGTCTCCTTTTGGAGCTGACTCCACTTATTTTTCACCAAGTGATAGGCCTTTTATGATGAATTTTCGTGTTCATGACTTAGAAGCTTTATTGGTTGCATTAAGAGAAGAAGGGGTTACGGTAGTAGGGGAAATGGAAACCTATGAATATGGTAAGTTTGGCTGGATATTAGATCCTGAAGGAAATAAAATTGAACTTTGGGAACCAATTGATAGTGCTTTCTTATAAATTTTTTATATTAGCATTTCTAACCCTTTAAAATATAAACATGGAAGTAATTAATAACCCTAATGAACCTTGGAATAGACCCAATAATATTCCGGAATTTAAAGTAGATCCAGTGCTGGTTTTAGTATTTAGTTTTTTGACCTGCGGCTTATATTTAATTTATTGGAACATTAAAGTGGCAGAGGTTTTTAATGCCGTAGCGGAACGTGAAATTATTTCAACACCATTGGCAGTATTCTCAGGGTGCTGCTTGCCAGTTCATGTTTATTTTTACTACATAGTAGGAAAAGATGGTTTGCCTAAGGTGTATCAGATTACAGGTGAATTGCAAAAGGACCAATCGACCTTACTTATTATATTAGGTTTCTTCTTTCCTTTGGCAGCGGCAATGATTGTTCAGGGAGACATCAATAGATTATACAAATAGAAATAAGAATAAAATATAAAATCTACGGTATTATTGGTGCATTACTGACACTAATAATACCGTTTTTTTTGATGTTAAATGATAGTGGCGACCATCTAAAAAATGACCAATCCATTTGTCCATTTAAACTCTTAACAGGATTTCCATGCCCGTCTTGCGGCATCACTAAATCTATTGTTTATTTTTATGAAGGTGAGATTGTCAAAAGTATTTCTTATCATATATTGGGGCCAGCAGTAGTGTTTTTCTGTTTAGCAGTCATTCTTTTACTTTCAGTAGAATTAAAAACCAAAAAAGACTATTTTAAACAATACCTCTACAGTAAAAAGATGGCCTATGGCCTAGCCATTTTCTTGGGTATTTATCACATTATCCGTTTGGTTTATTTTATCAACCATCATTCTTTTCAAGAAATATTGAAAGAATCCATATGGAAATAACAGGTAAAGTTCCCATCACTTGAATTGTTGTGATATTTCAAGTGAGGTGTATTTTATTACTAAATTTCTTTATATTTGGAATAACAAACCAAAAAATGGAGCAACCGAAAAGCCTTAAGAGTAGGACTAACTAAAACGTATAAATTATGATTAAATGGTACAAAAAAGTAGTGTTTGAAAATTATGCTAATTTCAATGGTCGTGCAAGACGATCTGAATATTGGTATTTTGCATTAGCAAATTTTGTCATTGCTATTATTACGGCGATGATTGATAAATCGCTGGGATTAAAATTTGGAACAAACTCAATCTACAGTTTGGCAGTATTTATTCCGGGTTTAGCTGTAGCGGTTAGAAGGCTTCACGACATCGGCAAGAGCGGTAAGCTGTTATTATTTTTATATTTGGCAATTATTGCATTAGCAATAGTTATGGTGTTTTCAGGTTTGTCAGCATTTATGTCAGGGATGAGTCCTTCCACTCTTACCTCTGCTGGCATTGGGTTTTTTATCCCACTTTTGTTAATTTTAGGCTTGGCAATTTGGATGCTGGTATTGTTTTGCACAGCGGGAGATACGGGTGAAAATAAATACGGAGTAGATCCCAAAGCTGAACCTGGCGAAGACATAAATCAGATAGGTACTGAATAAAGATATTTCCTTTTATAATAAAAAAATCCGGTGAATTTCACCGGATTTTTTTATTTATAGTTTTTCTCTTTCCGTTCTAATTCTGCTTGAAACTCTTCCATAACGGGTTTTACAGTACTCTCTGGTAAGTCAGCAATACGTATATACATTAAGCCATCTACCGCATTATTGAATAAAGGGTCAACGTTAAAAGCTACCACACGAGCATTTTGTTTGATGTACTTCTTAATCAACACTGGTAAACGCAGCGTGCCAGGTTCTACTTCGTCAATGATTTTGTCAAATTTATTTAAATCGGCTTCCGTTTCATTGAATACAAAATCTTTGTCAGCGTCTTTTAATTTTACTTTATATTCTTTCTTAGGATGAATGTATTGTGCCACATAGGGATCATAATAGTGGGACTTCATGAATTCTATCATCAAGGATTTAGAAAATTCTGTAAATTGATTACTGATACTCACTCCCCCAATTAAATATTTGTGTTCTGGATAGCGCAAAGTGGTATGAACAATTCCTTTCCAAAGAAGGAACAAAGGCATTGGTTTTTGCTGGTATTCATTGACAATAAAAGCTCTTCCCATTTCAATGGATTTAGACATCATATCATACAATTCAGGTTCAAATCGAAACAAATCTTGAAGATAAAATCCTTCGATACCATATTTAGGAAATATCTCTGATCCCAATCCCATTCGATAAGCACCGGCTATTTGTTGTGTGTCTTCATCCCACAGAAACATATGATGGTAGTAATTGTCATAGGCATCTAAGTCAATAGATTCATTAGTTCCTTCGCCGACTGCTCTAAAAGTAATTTCACGTAAACGGCCTATTTCATGAAGGATATTTGGGACAACATCCGCAGGCACTAAAAACACCAAATAGTTCTTACTTTGTAACAAACGATAGTCTCCATTTTTCAACATGTCGATTTCTTCTAAAATCTTATCATGATTGGCAGGCTTAACGATTTGTTTAGGATTTTTAGGCAACTTCAAGTTCAAATTCAGATTCTGAGGATTCAAAATGGTGCTCTCTTGATTAAAAGAATTGGCCAACATATAGGTCTTTCTCCTTAAGAATTCTGAATAGTCTTCTATGGTTTTGTGTTCGTTTTGTTCGGCTACCGAAATAGGCTTTCCAATACGCACTTTAATAACACGATCTTTTTGTGTCAATAATTCAGAAGGTAATTTGGCTGTTCTTAGTGTCGGATTTATTTTTGATAATAAATAGAAAAACCGACTATTCTTCGCATGAAAATAGATGGGAATTACAGGAACTTGTGCTTTTCGAATTACTTTTATAGCACCTTCTTCCCAATCTTTATCTACTACCAACTGACCATCTTTATAGGTAGAAACCTCTCCGGCAGGAAACATTCCCAATGGTTTACCATCACTTAAATGACGTAAGGTTTCTTTAATCCCTATGACACTAGATTTGGCATCTTTATGGTTTTCAAATGGATTCACCGGCATAATATATTGCTTCATTGGTTCGATGCGGTGCAGCAAAAAATTGGCGATAATTTTGAAATTAGGTTCTCTTTCAAGCATCAATTTCAAAAGCAATATGCCATCTATTCCTCCAAGTGGATGGTTTGAAATGGTAATATAGGGTCCTTCTTTAGGTAATCGCTTTAAATCATCTTCAGGAATTTCAAATTTAATTTGGAATTCATCCAATATAGCATTTAGAAACTCCACTTCACTCAAATGCTTGTTTCGGTCATAAATCTTGTTTAAGGTCGAAATTTTTAAAGCTTTCATTAGTAACCAGCCACAAAAAGTTCCAAAAACCCCGTATTTATCGGCGTTTATCGCTTTTGCAACTTCTTTAGCTGTGACTAATCCCATGTATACTTTTAATTTTTGAGTAAGAAACAAAGATAGTAATTCTGATCAAATAGCTTCCACAAAATGCATAAATCACCGCTGAAATCTTATTTTTAATTATCGCTTTTGGGTTTCAAATGTTTAGCTTTTTCGCTACTTTTGAAAAAACTCTTACTTAGACTTCATGAGAATTATTTCGTATAATGTAAATGGTATCCGTGCCGCAATTACAAAAGGTTTTTTGAGTTGGTTACAACAAGCCAATCCAGATGTGATCTGTCTTCAAGAAATAAAAGCTACTCCAGATCAAATTCCGCTTATTGATGTAGAGATTTCTGGTTATCCTTACCATTATTGGTTTCCTGCTCAAAAGAAGGGCTACAGTGGCGTTGCTATTTTATGCAAAACAAAACCCAATAATGTGGTTTTTGGAACAGGGATCGAGCATATGGATTTTGAAGGACGAAATCTTAGAGTAGACTTCGATGATTTTTCTGTGATGAGTTTGTACTTGCCCTCTGGAACCAACATAGACCGTTTAGACCATAAGTTCAAATACATGGACGATTTTCAAAACTATATTGACCAACTTAAAAAAGAAATCCCGAACTTGTTGATATGTGGGGATTATAATATATGTCACGAAGCCATTGACATTCACGACCCTATTCGCAATAAAACGGTATCGGGTTTCTTACCCGAAGAACGCGCTTGGTTAGATGCCTTTATGAAAAGTGGTTTTATTGATACGTTTAGATTCTTTAGTAAAGCACCACACAATTACAGCTGGTGGAGTTATCGTGCCAATGCACGAGCGAACAACAAAGGGTGGAGAATTGATTATTGTTTGGCAAGCGAGCCTATGCGAAGTCGTTTGAAAAGAGCTGTAATTTTACCCGAAGCAAAACATTCAGACCATTGCCCAGTGCTGGTTGAATTAGACTAAAAATTAAATAAAATAGAGACCTTAAATTAGATTCAAATGATTAAAAGAACCGCCATAGCACTATTGGTTTTAGGAACATTGTCGTCTTGTGTTTCCAAAAAAATCTACAATGATTTAGAAAACAAATACACAGATGCCAAAAAAGAAAACCGTCTTCTAGCCGATGAAAATGAAGAGCTTCATAAGGCCAATGCCGAATTTAACGATGAAAATAAAGCGTTAAAGGATGAACTGGAAAAACTAAAAGCAGAAAAAGACAAATTAACGGCCGATTGTACCGCAACGTCAAACAATTTAAAAACATTGCAGGACTCCTATGCCGCATTGGAAAAAAATAGCAACGATGCCTTGCAAACCAACATGAATAAAAACCGGGAGTTGCTAGCCCAATTGGAAACCAAAGAAAAAGCCCTAGCAGCCGAGCAAGACCGTTTGAACAAAATGAGAGACGAATTGGCCTCAAGTTCTAAGCGATTGAGCGAATTGGAAAGCATGATTGCAGCTAAGGATGCTAGCATGAAAAAATTGAAAGAGACCTTGTCAAAAGCATTGAATGCCTTTGAAGGAAAAGGACTGACCGTAGAACAAAAGAACGGGAAAGTATATGTCTCAATGGAAAACAAGTTGTTGTTCCAAACAGGGAGTTGGGCTGTAGGCGCCGAAGGCAGAAAAGCAGTAGTGGAAGTAGGTAAGGTGCTAGCTAACAATCCTGATATTACCGTACTGATTGAAGGCCACACTGATAATGATAAAATTTTAGGAAACATTGGTGGTGGAATCGAAAGCAATTGGGATTTATCTACTAAAAGAGCCACAGCTATTGTAAACATTTTAGGAGAAAACGCAGGAATTCAAAAGAAAAACCTAACGGCAGCCGGACGTGGGGAATTTGCCCCTATCATGAGTAACGATACTCCCGAAGGTAAAGCCAAAAACCGCCGCATCGAAATCATCTTAACGCCCAAGTTGGATGAAATTTCTAAAATGTTAAATGACTTTTAATCATAACCCTGAACTAATAATGTAGAAAGTCCCTCAATTGAGGGGCTTTTTTCTATTATAAACGTTTCCAAAAAATGTGTTAATCGTTCCTAATTAACGATGACATTATTTTACTTTTGCACAGCAAGTAAATGCCCTCAAATTTTAAATAATGAACTACACTACCTTCCCAAATACCGATATAAAAGTCAGCAAAATTTGTCTAGGCACGATGACCTTCGGTGAACAAAACACTGAAAGCGAAGCCCATGGTCAATTGGATTATGCTATTGAGAAAGGCATTAATTTTATTGACACGGCCGAGATGTATCCTATTGCAGCTCGAGAAGCAACATTGGGTTTAACTGAAAAGTATATTGGGACTTGGTTGCAAAAAACGGGAAAGAGAAAGGATTTAGTCATTGCTACAAAAATTGCCGGTCCTAATCGCGGGATGGATTACATTCGCCAGCCGCTGAATTTTTCAAAGCAAAACATACAAGAAGCCGTTAATAAGAGCTTGAAGAACCTACAAACTGATTACATCGATTTATACCAAATGCATTGGCCAGAAAGGGTAATGAATATGTTTGGTCAACGTGGAATCGTGCAAATTGACACCCAATGGGAGGATAATTTCAAAGAAGTTCTAGAAGTTTATAACGGAATAATCAAGGAGGGAAAGATCAGACACATCGGAGTTTCTAACGAGAATCCGTATGGCGTAATGAAGTTTTTACACGAAAGTGAAAAACATGAATTGCCAAGAATTGCCACTATACAAAATCCGTATTCCTTGCTAAATCGCTTGTTTGAAGTGGGCTTGTCCGAGATTTGTATCCGAGAAAATGTGGGTTTAATGGCTTATTCTCCCTTGGCGTTTAGTTTTCTTAGTGGAAAGCATTTAAATGGTTTACAACCTAGTTCTAGATTGGGATTGTTTCCGCAATTCACTAGATACTCTAATGAAAATTGTTATAAAGCCACCGCTCTTTATCAAGAACTGGCGCATGCAAACGGGTTGACAGGAACTCAATTGGCATTGTCTTTTGTGTTTCATCAAGCATTTGTAATGTCTACTATTATTGGGGCCACTACTATGGAGCAACTCAAAGAAAACATAGCCGCTTTTGACGTAGTACTTACTCCAGAGATTATTGCTGAAATTAATAAAATTCAATCCCTTTATCCGGACCCAGCGCCTTAATCAATAATATATCGTTAAAAGCATTTCCTTTTTTGATTTATCAATCTGTTTTTCGATACGCTCAAAATAGGTTTTGTTGATCATGGGACAGCCTAAACTATTGACGATAGGTTGTGATTGTTCGCTATAAGGAACAGCATCGTAGTGGTGCAAAACAATGCTGCGGGCCATGGCATTATACTGCGGATGGCTTATCATATAGGTTATTAACGTTTTCACTTGTGCTAAAAGGCGGTCCTTGGGAACTTCGTTGGGAATGGCTGTGTTCTCATAGCGTTTGAAACCATAAGCAACCAGGATCAGTAAGAGAAGCAAAAAAAGAATCCCCTTTTTCATAAGTGAACTATTGAACAATTAACTTAGATTGGTAGTGATTGCCTTTAGTGTCAACTACGGTCAAAAGATATAAACCACTAGCTAAATCAGCCACCGATACTGTAGCTTGCTCTTGGTTTTCCAGACTAACGATCACCATTATTTTACCCGTTAAATCATTTATTTTAGCTAGGGCTAGAGTGCTATCACTGCTGTTTTGAATCGAGATACTAGTTTTCGCTGGATTAGGATAGAAACTAATTCCGGCCTTTGTAAAGTCATGAATGTTGAGTGAGGTATCTATAATTTTGTAAATGGTTCCACCAACTGCTACATAAAGTTCTCCTTCTTTATCCTCCCCAAATGTGGTAATTACATTTGGAGCATCATACCCCCAAGTAATCGTGCCTGAAGTAGAAATCATGCCAATCTCCCCTGTGCAATAATCGGCAAAGAAGTAGTTATTGGCAAAATTGGGATTTGCCGTTCCCGTATAGAAGTAACCTCCAGTTATGGAACACCGGCCAAAACTATGACTGTATTGAGTAACAGGAGCTACCGTGGCAGTATAGGAAGGGCAAGTTCCTGAAGAAGTATCATAAACAGCGTTTCCTTCGTAGCATCTCCAACCAAAGTTCAAGCCTGGGGTTAACGGACTTGCAATTTTATTGATTTCTTCGGCGGCACTTTGTCCCACATCGGCAACCCATAGGTCGCCATTGAGGCGGTTAAATGAAAACTTCCATGGATTACGCATCCCGATAGACCATATTTCATCATTTCCAGCAATTCCAACATACGGATTGGTAGGCGGTATTCCATAAGGAGAAGCCGAGTCTACATCAATGCGAAGCATTTTACCCAAGTTTTCATTGATGTTCTGTGCTCTATTTCCTGTATCGCCTGCGCCACCACCGTCGCCCATTCCAATGTATAAATACCCATCGGGTCCAAATTTTATAGTACCTCCATTATGGTTCGAAAAGGGTTGGTTTACCGTTAATAAAATAGTGGCACTCGAAACATTAGCGACATTTGGGTCGGTTGAACTTGCAGTATAACGTGCTACCACTGTATTCCCGGCCGTATTCGTGTAATTAACATAAAAGTAGCCATTAGTGGCATAATTAGGGTGGAACGCTAATCCAAGCAACCCTCGCTCTCCTCCTGAAGTTATCGTGGCTGAAGTTAAGGTTAAGAAAGGTGATGCATTGACCGTCCCATCAGAATTGACAATTTTAATAATCCCTCCTTGTTCTACTACAAATAAACGGGTATCATTAACAGGATGGGTAATTTCTACGGGTGACATAAAGCCAGTTGCAAAACTCTGCAAGCCTATGGTTTGGGCAAAACCGAGGGAAGTCAGGAATACTGACACAAGGGAAAATAGTTTTTTCAAAGTTAATAGCATTTGCGTAAAGTTATGAATTGCAAACGATTAAAACAAAAATTCTAAAACTCAAACTCTTCAATTCCAGATTTGGTACTATCAATCTCTGCATTTGGAGCATTTTGTTTCAAAAACAATTTAGCAGGACCAGAGATAGTAATAGGGCTAGATACTATGGTATCTGTTTCAAGTAGTACTTTTCGACGAAGCATTACTTTCGTTAAAAACGCGTTTTGCTGTTGAGCGAAAGGTTTAAGTTGGTGCTCTGTATCAAAACGATACATGAACCCTTTCGGTTTTGGAATAATGGTGGCTAGGAATAAGCATTCGTTTAAGGTTAATTCGCTGGGCCTTTTTTGAAAATAAAATTGGGTTGCTTCACCTATACCGTAAATGTTGGGTCCCCATTCAATGATGTTGAAATAGACTTCGAGCATGCGTTGTTTCGTGCTGATGTGATTGTTTTCTAAAATATAAACCAATAAAATTTCTTCTAGTTTGCGCGACAAGGTTTTTTCGCGGGTAAGGAATACATTTTTAATCAATTGCATGCTAATGGTACTGGCCCCACGGGAGAATTTTTTGGTTCGAATGTTCTTGGCAATAGACTGCTTGAAGGCTTCATTAATAAAGCCACGGTGGTTGAAGAACGAAGGGTCTTCACTAGTCAAAACACATTTTTGCAAGTAAGGAGAAATCTCGCTTAAGGGTGTGTAATTAGGATTGGAATTACCAACTAGTATAGGTCTTTGCAATACACCCTTATCAATGGCGCGATAAACAAATTCACCGTTAATTTTATTTAAATCGGCTTCACCATATTTTGTAATTTTTAAACCTTCTGGGTTTAATTTGCTTTCAAAAATGATGTCTTTTGGCTTGTGATTGTTGTATTCAAAATGCAAAGCATAACTGAAATTCCCTTGTGCCTCCATTCCTTCAAAATGGCGAAACAACCCGGTTGGCAATGAGGTGATAAAGTCTTGCGCGGCCATCTTCGGAATCTTCAATTTCAAGACGTAGACTTTGTCTGTTTCGTTGGTATACGAAAGATAGGGTTGGCATTTGATGCTGTTGAGTTGTAGTGTAGAAGTACTGTCAAGATCCATAGTTCGCGCACCTACTATCCAATGATAGTCAAAGCGAGCATTTTGTACTTCTACATCTTTGCTGGCAATTTTAGGATGGTTGACAAATAAATTTTGAATGGAAGAATAGCCATCAATATGCAGCTCACCACTATCCAAAGCCAGATTTTCTAAATTGAAATGAATAGATTTAAAGCCCGTTTTCAGATTCCATTTTTTATCTAAATACGGAATTTTTATCGTGTCATTTGCCGCATTATAAAACTGCAAATCGGCTTTTCTATCTCTAGGATCGGCAAAACCATTGAGTGTCCATTGCTGTGAGAAATCGGTAGCGGTTACTTGGATTATGGTGTTGAGTTTTTTATCGGTTAAAGCCAATTGGTTGAAATCAAAAACCACTTTGTTTCCTTTATCGTCTATTTTGAAAGCAAACCCTTTTACCTTCATGTCGGTGGGCACCAAGTTTAATAGTCGGGATGTAATTCGGTTTACTAATTTGGCATAATTAACTTCACTATTGTCTCTCTGTTCTTTTTTAGAACGAAGAAAGGCATCGAAGTTACTGCCTGTTTTGGTTTTTACTAATTGGATATACCCTTTGTTAATTTCGAGTTTTCCTAATTGCACATCGCCAACTAGAAGCTTCCAAAAGTTTACACTGGTTTTTAATTCGTCAATACGTACTAAGGTATCGGCAGCCATAGGTACTAAATAGATGTGCTGGAAATCCAAATTGGACATACCTTTAAATTCGGCTTTTTCAATAGTCAAATGGCATTGATAATCGCGTTCTAGTTTGGCGTCAACCCGATGAATTATTTGATTTAATAAAGCGTTTCTAAATACAAAAACCAATACAATGCTCAGCAGTAAAAGGATACTGACAATCTTTAGCGATAGTATTATTTTTCGTTTTGGAAGTTTCATTTAGCGTGTATTACCCAAACAATTGTTCGACTACTTCTTCAATTTTAGACACTAATACGACTTTGATTACTGAATTTTTGAGTGCAATTTTATTGTATTTAGAAACAAAAATAGTAGCAAAACCGAGTTTTTCTGCTTCTTGAATGCGTTGTTCCACACGATTAACTGGACGTATTTCTCCTGATAAGCCCACTTCGCCTGCAAAACAGACATCTTTTCCAACGGCTATATCTTCATTGGAAGATAGAATTGCGGCTACTACGGCTAAATCGATCGCTGGGTCATCCACAGAAATCCCTCCAGTAACATTGAGAAAGACATCTTTGGTTCCCAGACGAAAGCCAGCGCGTTTTTCTAAAACCGCCAAGATCATGTTCAAGCGTTTTGCATTATATCCCGTAGTACTGCGTTGCGGCGTACCATATACGGCGGTAGAAACCAACGCTTGAATTTCAATCATTAAAGGGCGCATGCCTTCCAAAGTTGAGGCAATAGCGGTGCCTGAGAGTTCTTCTTCTCTATGAGAAATCAGAATTTCAGAAGGGTTGGAGACTTCTCGTAATCCAGAGCCTTGCATTTCGTAGATCCCTAACTCGGCCGTTGAACCAAAGCGGTTTTTTAGCGAACGTAAGATGCGATACACGTGATTTCGATCGCCTTCAAATTGGAGTACCGTATCCACCATATGTTCCAAGATCTTCGGGCCTGCTATGTTACCATCTTTGGTAATATGGCCTATTAGAATAACAGGTATATTTGTTTCTTTGGCAAACTTGATCAATTCAGCCGTAGTTTCTCTAATTTGAGAAATACTCCCTGCGGTTGATTCGATAAAGTCGGTATGCAAGGTTTGTATAGAATCGATGATGACGATATCAGGTTCCACTTCTACGATGTGACGGAAGATGTTTTGGGTTTTAGTCTCGGTTAGAATCAAGCAATTTTCACTATCGGGATTAATGCGTTCCGCACGCATTTTGATTTGCTTTTGGCTTTCCTCTCCCGAAACATAGAGTGTCTTAAAAGGCAATTTTAGCGAAATCTGTAGCAACAAGGTGCTTTTTCCAATGCCGGGTTCACCACCCAATAGGATCAGCGAGCCGGGCACTATACCACCTCCCAGTACTCTGTTCAATTCGCCGTCGGTAGTGTCCATTCGGACTTCTTGCGTCGAATCGATTTCTTTTATTTTGAGCGGTTTAGAAACTCTTTTGGTTTCAGAGGTAGTAGGTTTCCAACTCGATTTCTCTTCTTTTTGAATAATTTCTTCCGCTATGGTATTCCATTCTTTACAAGAATTGCATTGCCCTTGCCATTTGGCGTATTGAGCACCACAGTTTTGACAAAAGAAAGTAGTTTTGAGTTTGGACATTCTTAAGGCTTTTTCTCTTCCACAGGGGCTTCAGTAGGAGGAGGGGTTTCAGATGGCGTATCAGTTGTAGGTGTATCCGCTTGCGGCGTGTCGGTCGGCGGAACGTCGGTAATAGGCGTTTCCTCTACAACAGGTTCTGCTTTGCCTTTTTTGCCTTTTTTAGGTAAGGTAGCTTTTAGCTCGTCTGATTTATCAATCATCATGTCTTTGGTTAAATCACCAATTTCTTCTTTTTGGAAGGCGGCCAAATACGATTTTACGGCTCTAGCATTATCCCCTTTTTTTTCATACATCTGTGCCATTTCATAATCAGCTAGCATACTCTTGGGGTAGTCTTTCTTTGCTAATTGCGCTAATTGATCAAACTCGTCATACGCTTTGTTTTTCAGAATTGCGGCTTCAATGGCTTTGAAATCGTTTAAACGAATTTGAACTTTAAGACCCAGTGACTTTTCTAAGACATCATATTTTTGAGTTAAATAGGCAACGTATCCCGAGGGTAAAGTGGCAATTTTTTCTTGAAACTCTGTCATTGAAATCGGCTGGTAAACCGAGAATATTTGATACAAGGCATCAGGAATTGAATACAAAACAAGTGAATAATGTGAAGCTCCTTTGAATTCCTCAAAGCGGTAGTTTAAGGTTTTACTCGTAATCTTTTTAATAGCTTCATCCATGGTTTGGATTCGAGTTTTCATTTTTTTGACATCCCCATCGGCTATCGACTGGTAGTAAAAGATGGGTTTTTGAATGGCGGCCAATCGTTCGGGAATCTGTTCTTCCATACCCGCAGGTAATTCGGGACTAATAGAAACATACGCATCAAATACAGGATTATCTTTATACAAATAACAATTTAAAAAACCGGCAGTAGTGTCTAAACCTGCAATTATTTTAAAGGGAGCACAACGGTATTTTTTTTGGATATAGGGCAACAGTTCCATTCCAATAAATTCAAAAAACTTTTCGCCTTTTTCATCTGGTAATCCAGTAGTTGGTTCTGTAGCACAATCTGTCTCCCGTTCATTATTTTTATTTTGATGAATGGCTATAATAATTACTTCAGGTAAATCATCCCAATAGTTTCCATAGCTTAATGCTCCTTGAAAAGGATCAAATAAGAAATCACCATCTAACAATACTAATACGGGAAAATTTTGCTTTATGTTTTTTTGGTAAGAAGGAGGTAAGCCAATAGTGATTTCTCTATCTTCATTTAGTTTTTGGGAAGTAATAGTGTCTACAATTCTTTTTTGAGAAAAAATAGAAGTAGAGAAGATAAGGATGCATAACAAAAAAAGCTTTTTCATTATAATTGTATTTGTGTTAAATAGGATAATTGCTAAATTGAGAAGCAAGATAACAAAATTATTTATTCTTGTTTAAAATCGGCAGTAATAAAAGGGATAATCCACCTAAAACAATCATAAGAAGGGTTTGAGAAGTCCAAGCAAGCCATCCAAAGGCGGTCCCCACCGTATCTGGGATGCCATAGAGCATAAAGATCTCCGCAATTAATAAAGGAAACGCACCAAAACCGCTGTTAGTAAAACCGATGGCTAAACTACCTATTACAA
>CANFZC010000049.1 GCA_947451475.1 Flavobacteriaceae bacterium
AAAAAGTAATTAAAACAAAAAAGCCTCAAACATAAAGTTTGAGGCTTTTGTACTCAAGGCGGGACTTGAACCCGCACGAACATTGCTGTTCACTGGATTTTAAGTCCAGCGTGTCTACCAATTTCACCACTCGAGCGTATTTGCTATTGAGCGAAAAACGGGGCTCGAACCCGCGACCTCGACCTTGGCAAGGTCGCGCTCTACCAACTGAGCTATTTTCGCATTTCAGATTTTGTAAGAACTGCAAGACTTGTGCCGTATTGCGGATGCAAATGTACTACTTAAATTGAATTATACAAACCTTTTTTTGAAAAAAACTTATATCTCCTATAACCCCTTGATTAGCAAAACTAAGTTTGGATAAATATTATTTAGTCAGCATTCTTTTTAGCTCGTTTAGCTTCATTAGGGCCTCAACAGGGGTTAGGGTATTGATGTCTAAACTGACGATATCCTCTCTGATTTCTTCTAGTAAGGGGTCGTCTAAATTAAAGATGTTTAATTGCATATCGTCCTTACTGGATTTTAGCCCGTTGAGGGCTTCTCCCGAGTGGTTCTTTTCTAATTTCTTTAGGAGCTTTTGTGCTTTTTGAATGACCATTTGCGGCATACCCGCCATTTTAGCAACATGAATACCGAAACTGTGTGCACTACCCCCTTTCACCAGCTTTCTTATGAAAAGCACCGTATCCTTTAGTTCTTTTACCGATACATTGTAATTCTGAATTCTAGGCAAACCTTCGCTCATTTCGTTTAATTCGTGGTAATGCGTTGCGAAGAGCGTTTTGGGGCGGGCTGGGTTCTCGTGTAAAAACTCGGCTATGGCCCAGGCGATTGAGATTCCATCATAGGTACTGGTCCCGCGACCAATTTCGTCTAGGAGTACTAGACTTCTATCGGATATATTGTTTAGGATGGATGCCGTTTCATTCATTTCTACCATGAAGGTCGATTCTCCCATGGAAATGTTGTCGCTGGCTCCTACCCGGGTAAATATTTTATCCACTACCCCCATTCTGACTTTTTCGGCCGGAACGAAACTTCCCATTTGCGCCAGGAGTACAATTAAGGCGGTTTGTCTTAAGATCGCCGACTTACCCGACATGTTGGGCCCTGTAATCATGATGAGCTGTTGGGTTTCTCTATCTAGAAAAACATCATTAGCCACATAGGGAACGCCTACGGGTAATTGTTTCTCGATGACTGGATGGCGACCGTTGGTGATTTCTAATTCAAAAGAATCATCCAGCACAGGACACACATAATCGTTTTCTATGGCTAATTGTGCAAAGGAATTTAAACAATCTAACTGTGCTACTAAATTGGCGTTCAATTGCACCGGCTTGATGTAGGTTCCAATCCAGATTACTAACTGTTCGAATAAATGGCTTTCGATTTGGTGTATTTTTTCTTCGGCCCCTAGGATCTTGGTTTCGTATTCTTTAAGTTCCTCGGTGATGTAGCGTTCGGCATTCACTAGGGTTTGTTTCCGAATCCACTCGGGCGGTACTTTATCTTTGTGGGTGTTTCTAACTTCTATATAGTAGCCAAACACATTATTAAAGGAAATCTTGAGGGACGAAATGCCGGTGCGTTCTGACTCTCTTTTCTCTATTCCTTCTAAAAACTCTTTTCCAGAGAACGCAATGTTGCGCAATTCGTCTAACTCGGCATGCACTCCTATGGCAATTGCATTTCCTTTGGCTATGGCTACGGGTGCTTCGGGATTGAGGGTGGTTTTTATTTTCTCGCGTAGTAAATCGCAGGCGTGTAGGCTATCCCCTATGACGCGCACGGCTTCTTGTTTACTCTCTAGCGCTATTGCCTTTATGGGAAGGATAGCGTCTAAGGATTCTTTGAGATAGATTACCTCTCTTGGGGAGATTTTGCCCGTGGCTACTTTGGAGATTAAGCGTTCCAAATCAGAAATTTGTTTGATTTGGTATTGCATCTTTTGCAGGATCTCTTGATTTTCCTTTAGGAAGGTAACTACTTCGTGTCTGCTTCTGATCTTGGCGCTGTCTTTTAGCGGCAGGGCTAACCATCGCTTTAGCAACCTTGAACCCATAGGGGAAAGCGTTTTATCAATAACATCCAATAGCGTTACCGCATTAGGAGAAGGGCTTTGATAGAGTTCGAGATTGCGTATGGTAAAACGGTCCATCCATACATAGGCATCTTCGGCTATGCGTTGGATATTCGTAATATGCTGGATTTTGTTGTGTTGGGTTTCCGATAAATAATATAAAACCGCCCCTGAGGCTATGATGCCATCATGGAGTTCATCTATACCGAAACCTTTTAAGGAATTGGTTTGGAAATGATTCCTTAAGGTTTCTACGGCATAGTCTTCTTTATAGACCCAGTCTTCTAGGTAGAAGACATTGAAATCTGCTCCGAACGTTTCTTTGAACTGAAGCTTATTGTTTTTCTGCAGGAGGATCTCGCTTGGGCTAAAGTTTTGCAGCAGCTTGTCTATGTATTCTTCGTTGCCTTGGGCCGTTAAAAATTCGCCCGTAGAAACATCTAAAAAAGCCACTCCTAGTTGCTTTTTGCCAAAATAAACCGAGGCTAAGAAGTTATTGGATTTGGAATGCAGCACTTCGTCATTCATAGCAACGCCTGGAGTCACCAACTCGGTTACGCCCCTTTTGACGATGGTCTTGGTCATTTTAGGGTCTTCTAGCTGGTCGCAAATCGCTACTCTTAGTCCGGCCTTCACTAGTTTGGGCAAATAGGTATTTAAGGAATGATGCGGAAAACCGGCTAGGGCGGTTTCGGTTTCGGAACCCGCGCCTCTTTTGGTTAACACTATACCTAGAATTTTGGATGCTCTGATAGCATCTTCCCCAAAGGTTTCGTAAAAATCCCCAACTCTGAATAACAAACAAGCATCGGGATATTTTCTTTTTATCTCGTTGTATTGTTTCATTAAAGGAGTTTCCTTGGCTTGAATTTCTTTGGCTGACAATGGATTTCGTATTACAATTATAAGAAAGCGAATTTAAAATAATTTGCTGTCAATAGGTTGGTTATGGAAAATTAATTTAATATTAAGATAAAAAAATTAGGTCGGTTTTATTTTTTGGATAGATTTGCTCTATAAAACTTAAAAACTTTAAAAAATGAAAAGAATAATCTTAATGGCTGCGATCACTTTATTGGGTGTAACAGCTTCAAACGCACAAACAGCAAAAAAAGTTGCTAAAAAAGAAACTCCAACCAAAGTAGAAGCTCCTAAAGTTGACGGTGCTGGAATGGTATTTGAAAACGAAACTATCGATTACGGTACACTTCCTCACAATGCAGAAGGAACTAGAGAATTCGTTCTTACTAACAACGGAAACAAACCGTTAACTATTGAAAGCACTCAAGGTTCATGTGGTTGTACGGTTCCAACTAAACCAGAAAAACCAATCCAACCAGGAGAAAAAGGTGTAATTAAAGTACACTATGCTACGGACAGAGTAGGTCAATTTACAAAAACAGTTACCGTTAAATCTAACGCTGTAGGTCAAGAAACTAAAGTTCTTACCATCAAAGGAAACATCTTACCAGATGCTCCAGCTGAAGGAACTGCTGCTCCAACAAAAAGCTAATTATACCCTAGTATAGAATCTAAAAAGTCCCGATATATCGGGACTTTTTTTTTGAATATCTTTGCCAAAAAGAAATGAGATGCGCAAGCTTGAAAATAAAGAATTGGAACGAAAATCGGTAGCCGATTTTAAAGAGGCGGAGAAAACGCCGATTACTATTGTATTGGACGACATTAGAAGTTTGCACAACATTGGATCTGTTTTTAGAACCAGTGATGCTTTTTTGATTGAAAAGATTTATTTGTGTGGTATTACGGCGGTACCCCCTAACAAAGAAATCCACAAAACCGCTTTGGGCGCTACGGAAACGGTGGCTTGGGAATACCAAAAGGAAGTAACTGACGTCATTGCACACTTGCAAGAAGAAAACTGGTCGGTTTTTGCCATAGAGCAAGTAGAAAACGCGGTCTTTTTGCAAGACTTTAAAGTAGATCTCAACAAAAAATACGCTTTGGTCTTTGGGAATGAAGTCTATGGGGTTTCCCAAAAGGCGATTTCCCTTTGTGAGGGATCGATTGAGATACCGCAATTGGGGACCAAGCATTCCTTAAACATCTCGGTTAGTGCCGGGATTGTGGTTTGGGATTTATTCCAGAAAATGAAGTACTAGTGCGTTATCTTCTTTTGTATTTCTTCTAATACAAACACATAATCCTCTTGTTGGTTCAAGAAATCCCTATCTGTTACATCAATGATTAGTACATTTAAATCCTTTTGCGACTTGATGTAATCTAGGTACCCGCTGTTGATTTTCTCTAAGTATTCGGCCGGAATTTCTTGTTCGTAGCTTCGGCCGCGTTCCTTAATATTTTGTAACAGGCGTTCGGTACTTTGGTATAAGTAAATGTACAAATCGGGTTTGGGCATTTCCTTATAGATGATGTCGAACATGGTTTTGTACAAACGAAATTCGTCTTCCGCCAGGGTTACTTTGGCAAATATTAACGATTTGAAAATGTGGTAATCGGCCACGATGAAGTCCTTGAATAAATCAAACTGGGCTAAATCATCGGAAATTTGTTGGTATCTATCGGCCAAGAACGACATTTCTAAAGGGAAAGCGTAGCGGCTTTGGTCTTCGTAAAACTTGGGCAAGAAGGGATTATCTGCGAAACGTTCTAAGACTGTTTTGGCATTAAAATCTTCGGCTAGCTTATTGGTCAAAGTTGTTTTACCGGCTCCAATATTTCCCTCAATAGCGATGTAATTGAAATGGTCCAGTTTGATTTTGGCGATTGGAATCTCCAAATTCTGGATGACTTTGCAATTGCTTTTATCTTCGGACAGCACTAATAATTCGTGTAGGTACTTTTGGAGTATGGGGTGGCGCCAGTCTAGCTCTAGGTCACGCATCGGCAACAATACAAACAAGCGGTTTTGCATTTCGGGATGGGGCACTTGTAATTTTTCGGAGGCGATGATCTCTTCGTCGAAAGCAATTACATCGATATCAATCACTCGGGCCTGATAGCCTTCGATATTCGTTGCTCTCACCCTGCCTAAGGCCTCTTCTAGTAAAAGCACTTCTTCTAGGATATGGTGGGCTGATTTATGGGTATTAAGAATGACGGCACAGTTGTAAAACTTTTCACTTTCAAAGCCCCATGAGGGAGTCTCATAGAGTTTGGAAACCCTAATGATGGTGCCTATTTCTTTATGCAAACCCTCAATACAACGCTCGATATTTTCGAGGCGATTGCCTTGATTGGTGCCTATCGATAAAATGACTTGATGTTGCTTTTTCATGGAAGCACAAATTAACTAAAACTATTTTAGAATAACCGCAAAAACGGCCGACTGTTAATAACAATTTCTCAACAACAACCGTCAGATAAAATCATAAAACTTCGCTAAATAATAGGGTTACTAATCGTAAAAGGCATTATTTTTGCTAACACAACACGTAACCTAAACTGTAGCACTATGTTAAAGAAAATCCTAAAAATTGCCGGCCTTGTATTCTTGTTATTGGTCGTAGCAGCCTTTGCCATTCCGTATTTCTTTAAGGATCAAATCAAAGCTAAAATTGAAGCCGCTATTAATGAAAAAGTGGATGCTAAAGTAGCCTTTGCGGATGCGGATTTGAGTTTGTTTAAAAACTTTCCCAATGCCAGTGTTACTATAGAGAAACTTTCTATTATCAATAAGGCCCCTTTTGCGGGTGATACTTTGGTTGCTTTTGACGAATTGAATTTAAAAATGTCTATTAAAGAATTGTTTAAGGGCAGTGATGAGACGATGACCATCGATGGGATTTCTTCTAAAAATGGATTGATCAATATCGTATTCAACAAAGATGGTTTGGGTAATTTTGACATCGCTTTAAAAGACAAAGCGAAGGAAGATACCGGTAAAAGCAAACCCCTTTCGCTAGCGATTAAAGAATATTCGATCGAGAATTTCAAGTTCAAGTACTATGATGAGCGTTCTAAAATAAAAATGCTTTTGGACAGCATCAACCACGAAGGCACGGGAGACTTTGCCGCCTCGAAGCTCGATTTAGTAACCAAAACTACTACGAAAGTTTCCTTGGACATGGACAAGGTTAACTATATGAATCGTGTGGCTTTATCGCTTGATGCTACCTTGGGGATTGACTTGGACCAAAGTAAATATACCTTTAAAGAGAACAAGGCTAAGATTAATGAATTGCCGTTGGAATTTAATGGGTTTATCCAAATGGTAAAGACCGGGCAGTTATATGATTTGACCTTTAAAACGCCGACCTCCTCCTTTAAAAACTTCTTAGGGTTATTGCCCGCTAAATACGCCAGCAACCTTAAAGATGTCCAAACCACTGGTGATTTTACGGTGGTGGGATTTGCTAAAGGAGAATTAAGCGATACAACGGTACCTAAATTCAATATAGCGATTGCCTCTACTAATGCCTCGTTCCACTATACTAATTTACCGAAATCGGTTCAAAAAATTGTCATTGACACTAAGATTATTAACGAAACGGGGTTGATGAATGACACTTATGTGAATTTGGATCAGCTTTCTTTCCAGATTGACCAAGATGTGTTTACCGCAAAAGCCAACATCAAAAATGTGGCAACCAATGCCCTAGTGAACGCAGCCTTGAAAGGAACGATTAACTTGGGGAATTTGACCAAAGCCTATCCTATTAAGCTGGACAAACCGTTGACGGGTCTATTGAAAGCCGATGTGACTGCGGAATTTGACATGCAATCGGTGGAGAAAAGTGATTATGCACGCATTCGCAATGCTGGGACTATTGATTTAACGGGATTCAATTATACGGATGATAAGGGTAAAACCATGAACATCAGTAGAGCGTTAGTTACTTTTGACCCAAGCCGCGTGAATTTAAAACAATTTAATGCTACTACTGGGAAGAGTGATATGGCCGTTAGTGGCGTATTGGAGAACTTCTATGGCTTTGTGTTTAAAAACCAAGAATTGAAAGGGAACTTTACTTTGAGTTCGAATCAACTCGCTGTGGCTGATTTTATGACAACCGATACCGCCCCTAAAAAAGAGACTAAAGCCAGTGAGCCGATGAAGATTCCGGCCTTTCTAAACTGCAGTTTGACGGCTAAAGCCACTACGGTATTGTATGACAACTTGGTTTTAAAAAATGTATCGGGCAAGGTCATCATTAAGGATCAAAAGGCCACTCTAGAAAATGGGAAAACGAACATTTTTGGCGGAACGATTGCCTTTAATGGGGATGTTTCTACTAAAGAAAAGATCTCTAAATTTAATATGGATTTGGGGTTGAATGGGGTTGACATTGCGCAAACTTTTACCCAATTGGAGATGATGAAAAAGATTGCGCCTATAGCGGGTGTGATAAATGGGAAGTTGAATTCTAAAATCAAAGTATCGGGGAATTTGAATCCTAAAGAAATGACCCCGGATTTGAACAGCATGACGGGGGATTTAGCAGGACAATTGCTTTCTACTACAATAAACCCTAGTAACTCGGCTATGTTAACCTCCTTGGACGACAAATTGAGTTTTGTGGATTTAAAAAAATTAAACCTCAACGATTTGAAAGCGGCCTTGACGTTTAAAGACGGTAAAGTCAATTTAAAACCGCTGGATTTAAAATACCAAGATATTAAAGTTACTTTGGGCGGAACCCATGGTTTTGACCAGATTATGAATTATACCGTTGCCTTGGACGTGCCGGCTAAATACTTAGGTACGGAGGCCAATGCATTATTGGCTAAGCTCTCTCCTGCTGATGCTAAGAAAGTCGAGAACATTCCAATTAATGCTTTGGTTACGGGCAACTTCAAGAATCCTAAAGTTACTACGGATGTGAAACAAGCCACAGCCACGTTGATGACGAATTTAGTGAACCAACAAAAGGAAAATTTAAAGAATAAAGGCAAAGAGGCGTTAAACGACTTGATTAAAAATGCCGGAAAATCAAAATCGGACACTACTAAAACGGACACTAAGACCAATGTAAAGAATACCGCTAAGGACTTGATAAATGGTATTTTTGGTAAGAAGAAATAAGTAAAACTAAAAACCCCTTTCCTAACGGAAAGGGGTTTTTACTTATATGCTAATCTTTACTACATAGCCTTCAAAGGTTCGTACATTGAAAACGGTTCCATCCTCAAATAGTAAGTATTGCCCTTTTATCCCTTTCAATTTTCCTGTGAAATTGGGCGACTTGTCAAGGTTTAAACTGGTCACTTTTTTGGGATATTCCAAGACGGGAAAATGCAGTTCGAAGAGGTCATTGGCATTGCTATCGTAGTATTCTTGTGCTTCTTTGGGGATCAGGTATTTTAGGCTTGCTTTTTCTTTTAGTAAGTCGGCCACCGGCACTTCATTTTTTAACATTTTTTGCCAATTGGTTTTATCGGCATAATGGTTTTTTAGCGCTACCTCTGTGATGCCCGCTAAGTAACGGTTGGGCACCTCAACAATCGGAAGTGCTTGAACGGCCCCTTGGTCGATCCAACGGGTAGGCACTTGGGTTTTTCGGGTTACGCCTACTTTTATTTCGCTTGATAAGGCTAAGTAAACGATGTGGGGTTGTAACTGCACTCTTTTTTCATAGTCTAAATCCCGATCTTCGATATCGAGGTGGGCGGTGCTGAGTTCGGGTTTCATAATCCAATCCCCAGCAGAAGCGCTGCTCATGAAGCAATCGTAACAAAAGCCTTGACGAAAAATCTTTTTCTTCTTACCGCAATTGAGGCATTGGTAGCCTATGAAATTAATTTCTAGGGATTTGTCTAACAATTGGTTTAGGCTTAAAAAGCTATTTTCAAAAACCAGATAGTATTGAATGGGATTGGAAAACTCCGTTTGCATCTTGGTTAATACGCCTTCGTACGTCATCTATAATTTAGGATTTAGGAATGAAGATTTAAGAATTTATTGCTATTTTAGCGTAAAGTTACAAATCGTAATTCGTAATTCGTAATTCCAAAATCAAAATGCCGATTCCTTTAATCAATTCTATCGCTTCATGGGTTTTGAAACAGCGCATTCATCAGATTGAGTTGTTTTTAAAATACCCGCATGAAGTACAAGAAGAGTTGATGATGAAGTTGGTTCGTTCCAGTGAAGACACGGTGATAGGACAGAAATACGATTTTAGCAGTATTAAATCGTATCAAACTTTTGCGGAGCGGATTCCGGTTGCTACCTATGAGGAACTGGAGCCGATGATTGAATTGACCCGCAAGGGGGCGCAAAACGTTTTTTGGAACACCCCTATAAAGTGGTTTGCCAAATCGAGTGGCACCACTAATGCTAAGAGCAAGTTTATCCCCGTGAGCAATGAAGCCTTGGAGGATTGTCATTATAAAGGCAGTAAAGATTTGTTGTGCATGTATTTGAACAACAATGAAAACTCAGAAATGTTTTTGGGCAAGAGTTTGCGTTTGGGTGGCAGTTCACAGATTTATGAAAACAACAACACTTATTTTGGAGACTTGTCGGCCATCTTGATTGAGAACATGCCTATTTGGGCTGAATTTAGCAGTACGCCAAGCAGTAAGATATCGTTGATGAGTGAGTGGGAAACTAAGCTTACGGCAATTATTAACGAAACAAAAACCGAAAATGTAACCAGTTTTGCGGGAGTTCCTTCTTGGATGATGGTCTTGTTGAACCGCATCATGACCGAGACGGGTAAAGAAAATTTGTTTGACTTATGGCCTAATTTGGAAGTGTACTTTCATGGAGGCGTCAGTTTTGAACCCTATCGTGAGCAGTACCAAAAAATATTACCTTCAAGTAGCTTTAAGTATTATGAAATCTACAATGCTAGTGAGGGGTTCTTTGCGATTCAAGATTTGAATTATTCTAATGATTTATTGTTGATGTTGGATTATGGCATCTTTTATGAATTCATTCCGATGGAGACCTTTGGCACTGCAGATCAAAAAGTGATTCGGCTTGCTGATGTTGAATTGTTTAAGAATTATGCCGTAGTCATCACAACCAATGCTGGACTGTGGCGTTATTTAATAGGCGACACCGTTCGATTTACCTCTTTGAGTCCTTATCGCCTGCGCGTTTCGGGGCGTACGAAGCATTACATTAATGTTTTTGGGGAGGAATTGATGGTAGAGAATACGGATATGGCTTTGGCAAAGACCTGTTCGGATTTGCAGTGTGAAGTGAAAGATTATACGGTGGCCCCCATCTTTATGAAGGGCAAAGAAAAAGGGGCTCATGAATGGATGATTGAGTTTAAAAAGCAACCCGATGACGTAGCACGATTCCAAAAAACCTTGGATGAAAACTTGCAAACGGTCAACTCTGATTATGAGGCTAAGCGCTATAACAACATGACGTTAAATCCGTTGGTCCTAAATGTAGCCCGTGAAAACTTATTTTACGATTGGCTGGCAGCCAATGACAAATTGGGTGGTCAGCACAAGATTCCGCGTCTCTCTAACGAGCGGGATTATTTGGAACAGTTGAAACAGATGCAGGTAGGTGTAGTCAAATAATTTTTATTTTTCTTGTAACATTTATTTTGATTGGAAGTCTTATGGATAATCATCAATCAAAATCAATCACCTATGAAATCACTAAGTATAGGCTTATGCTTACTAGTCACGAGTGTTCTTTTCGCTCAAGAAACCCCTAAGCAGCCTACCGAAACTCCCAAGAGTACTTCGCCTCAAGAGCCAACCAACGAGCTGAAAGAAGTTACCGTTTATGGAAACAAAAAGCAGTATTTAAAAGTCGAGTCGGACAAAACCACCATTAGTGTTAGAGACAATGCGATGCTTAACAGCGGGAGCAGTCTAGAAGCGGTCAAAAAGATTCCCGGGGTCATTACTTCCCCTACGGGAAGCATCACCCTTAACAGTCGAGGGGTAACCATTTATATTGATGGAGCACCAAGCACCTTGAGCGGTACTGATTTGCAAAACTATTTGGCCACCTTACCCGCCAATGCTATTGAAAAAGTCGAATTGATTTATAATCCCGGGGCTTCCTATGATGCAAATGCAAGCGGGTCTATTATCAATATAGTGACCAGTATCAAACGCAAGAAAGGAATTAATGCCAGTTTTAACATCAATTACAACTTTAATAAATACCAGAAACCTAGTCCCCAATTCCTATTGAACGGAAAGGTTAAGGAATTGAGTTGGCAAACCATGATAGGGTATAATTATATTGATGGAGAGAACAAGACGAAGAACGATCAAATCTTTACCTCCTTTACCCCTGTGGAGCATTTACTTCAAAAGAATTTGTCTTTGACTACTAATAGAAATTTCTATTTTAGATTGGGAACAAACTATAAGTTAAGTGAAAAATCTAATTTGTTATTTAACTATAACATGAATGCGGCCAACGATCGCTTTACTAACGAGTCGAGCACTGTGGGAACGGGAATCGAATATACTAATGCTAGTTTGGCTAAAAACAAAAACAACAATCATGAGTTGAGTTTGCAGTTTAAAACAAAATTAGATACCCTGGGACGTACTTTTGACATTACAGGCTTTACTAATTACTTCGACAAGAAGCCTATTACGAACTCATTGGGAAATAGTAATGGAAATGCTACCTATTATAATGGGGATGTGAATTTTAAATTGGCCAACCATTATTTGAAGTATGACTTTGCCTTTCCGTTTAACAAATCGAATTTTTCGGTGAATACCGGTGGAAAATACAATTTTATCAAAGTAGATGATCAAGGGATTTACAACTTAAACTCGGCTACCAACTCGGTTACTGACTTTAACTACAAAGAGACCAATTTGGCATTTTATGTCGAGGCTCGAAAGAAGTACAAGAAGTTTAATTTCACGGCGGGTATTCGTTATGAAGATTATAAAGTAGACCGCAGTGCATTGCAAAACAGTACACCTACGAAGGTAAACTTTAAAAACTCCAATTTTTTTCCTAATGTAAGTGCCTTGTATGAGATCAATGAGAACATGAATGTTTCTGCCTCTTATTCCAAGAAGATACAGCAGGCCGATTACAATACGTTGGATCCTAACAACTTTTCAAATTTTGACCAATACAATACTTCGAATGGGAATCCGTTTTTGGACCCGACGTTTTTTGACAACTATGAATTGAAGTTGACTGCCTTTCAGTTTGTGCAGGTGGGCGGTAATTACACTGTAGCCAAAGACAACAATCGTTTTACCTTTAATGCCAATCCGGGAGAATTGGTAAGTAATCAAACGTTTCAACAGTTTGACAAAATCAACACCTTGAGTTTCTTTGCTTCTTTTCCCATACCGTTGGATTATTTCTTGAAAGGCAAAGAGGAATTTCAAAAGCGCATGAACAATATGGATAAAATGAATTACATTTATTTTAATGTAAATTACATCAAGTCAACTACGGAAGGTTATACTTTTTCTTTTGATAACAAACCTATCGTGAACTATTCCGCCCAAGCTCAATTCATCTTGCCTTGGGACATCAAGAATACTATGACCTACTTTATATTGCCAAAGGGAACTTGGGAAATTTACCAAATTGAAAAGCCGATACAACAATTTGACATTTCCTTTAACAAAGACTTCTTGAACAAGAATCTTAAAATAGGACTGCATTGTTTTGATGTATTTAATACTAATGAGGTTAACGCTTTAGTATCCTCTACTAATTTACAGACTAAGTTTTATCAAAAGCAAGATTCTAGAACGTTTCGTATTTCTTTGACTTATAACTTTGGAAATTTAGGATTGAAGAAAGACAACACGGATATTGAAGTAGAGAAAAAAGCCCAAAGTGGTGGATTCTTGAAATAGTATAGCACTAAAAAATCCCTCGATTGAGGGATTTTTTTATGAAGCTAATTCTAATCGCTTTAATAAGTTTTTGGTAAGTGCATTATGACTATAATCCAAATCGATGTGTAATATTTTCTCCTCAGAGCTTGGTAAATCGTACATAGCATCGGTTAGTATGGCTTCGCATAGGGAGCGCAAACCACGAGCTCCTAGTTTGTATTCTAGGGCTTTGTCTACTATATAATCTAGCGCTTCGTCTGTGATGGTAAAGGTCACATCGTCCATACCAAATAACTTCTTGTATTGTTTGATCAGTGCATTTTTAGGCTGGGTTAAGATGGCTCTCAACGTTTCTTTGTCTAATGGATCCATATGTGTTAAGACTGGTAAACGCCCGATGATTTCGGGAATTAAGCCAAAGTCTTTGATGTCTTTGGGAATCACATATTGCAAGAGGTTATTCTTGTCGATTCCTTCTGCATTTTGCGAGGTAGAATATCCGATGGCCTGACGGTTTAATCGTTTTGAAATAATGCGTTCGATTCCGTCGAAAGCTCCTCCAGCGATGAAAAGAATGTCTTTGGTATTTACTTCTACAAACTTTTGGTCGGGGTGTTTTCTTCCGCCTTTAGGTGGTACGTTGACCATGGTACCTTCAAGTAATTTCAACAAAGCCTGTTGTACACCTTCACCTGAAACGTCACGAGTAATGGATGGGTTGTCACTTTTGCGGGCTATCTTATCGATTTCGTCTATGAAGACAATCCCTCTTTCGGCTTTAGGCACATCATAATCGGCGGCTTGCAGAAGGCGGGTTAGGATGCTTTCTACATCTTCCCCTACATAACCTGCCTCTGTTAAAACGGTAGCATCTACTATGGCCAAAGGTACGTCTAACATACGGGCTATGGTTTTGGCCACTAGGGTTTTCCCCGTACCGGTCTGCCCTACCATGATGATGTTAGATTTCTCAATCTCTACATCCTCTTCGTGTTGCAATTGCATTAACCTTTTGTAATGGTTGTATACGGCTACTGACATTACCTTTTTGGTTTGGTCTTGTCCAATTACGTATTGATCTAAGAAGGCTCTGATTTCTTTCGGTTTTTTTAGTACCAAGTCGGCCGCCTGCTTAGTAGCATTGTTTCCTTTTAACTCCTCTATTACAATGCCGTGTGCTTGTTCGATGCATCGATCACACACGTGCGCATTAATCCCCGCAATTAATAAATTGGTTTCGGGTTTTTTTCTTCCACAAAAGGAACATTCTAAAACTTGTTTTGCCATTATTTAGTGGTTTCAAGTTTCAGGTTTCAAGTTTCAAGTTAAGTACATTGAAAGAGAACCTGAAAGTTGGCATTTAATTATCTTCTTAATACTTCATCAATCATTCCGTACTCTTTGGCTTCATCGGCAATCATCCAATAATCACGTTCAGAGTCTTTATGTACTTTATCGAAGGTTTGTCCGGAGTGGTGCGAAATGATTTGATACAATTCATCTTTTAGTTTCAACATTTCTTTCAAGTTGATTTCCATATCGGTGGCCACTCCTGAAGCGCCGCCTGAGGGCTGGTGAATCATGACTCTTGAATGGGGCAAAGCCGAACGTTTTCCTGCCGCTCCAGCACATAACAATACTGCTCCCATAGACGCAGCCATACCAGTACAGATGGTGGCTACATCTGGACGAATGTATTGCATGGTATCGTATATCCCTAAACCAGCATATACACTACCCCCTGGAGAGTTGATGTAGATTTGGATGTCTTTGGAAGCGTCAACGCTTTCTAGGAACAGTAATTGCGCTTGAATGATGTTGGCCATATAATCGTCAACACCCGTTCCCATGAAGATGATTCTATCCATCATTAAACGAGAGAACACATCTAATTGGGAGATATTCATTTGGCGTTCTTCAATGATATAAGGCGTCATACTGCCTACAATTTTATCATAATAGAGGCTGTTAACCCCCTGTTTTTTGGTAGCAAATTTTTTAAATTCCTTCGCCATTTCGAGCTTAGCTCTTTGGTCTTTTCCGTAGTCCATTTTACTAGTTATAAGTTTAGAATTATGAATTATAAGGTTCTTTCTTTTACTTAGTCAAAGTTCGTGCCTGAATCTAATGCCTGACAAGCTGACAAAAAATAAAAAAAGCGTCAAAATCAGCTCGACTTTGACGCTCAAATATACTAAATAATCTAATTAGTGTTTTAATTCACCATACATTGCTTTAATGAAATCGTCATAAGAAACTTCTTTTGACTTTGCTTTCACTTTATCTTTAAACAAGTTTAGCATTTTTTCGTTCATCACTTGTTCTGACAAACGACGCACTTCGTCTTGATTTGACATCACACGGGCTACGATACCTTGCACATCTTCATCAGTAGGATTCATTTGGCCGAATTGTGCCATTTGTTTTTTGATGATTTCTGTAGTGTAGGTTTTTAAATCTTCGAAAGTAATTTGTAAGCTATTTTCTGTAATGATTTTACCTTCGATTAATTGGTAACGCAAACCGTTTTCTGATTTGGTGTACTCTGCTTCTGCTTCGTCGGCAGTAAGCGGGTTTTCCCCTGCTGATTGGATCCATTTTTTCAAGAATACTGCTGGCAAGTCGAATTTGGTATTAGCAATCAAGAACTCGGTTACATCATTAAGGAATTTTTGATCGGCTTGTTGTTCGAATTGTTTCTCGGCATCTTCTTTGATTTTAGCTTTCAATTCGTCTACCGAAGTAACCGCTTTTGGTCCGAATAATTTATCGAATAACTCTTGGTCTAGCGTTGCTGGTTCGTGGGTTGTTACTTCATCAATAGTAAACGTTACTTCAATATCCAATCCGTGAACGGCATCGTGCCCCACCGCTAAGAAATCCATTAATTTATGGTCGTCATCGAACAAGCCTTTGGTTTTCAAAGAGATTACATCCCCTACTTTTTTACCGATAAAGGCTTTGGCTGTTTTTTTATCTTTAAATACGTCTAACGACAAGGTTGTTCTGTTGTTGATTCCGTTTTCTTCGCTTGCGAAAATACCCAAAACATCATTTCCTTCTTCTACGGTATCTTTAGCGATTAGTTTGCCATATTGCTTTTGAATACGGGCTACTTGATCGTTAAGCATTTTGTCGTCGGCAACAATTTTGTATTGAATCAAGCTGTTTTTGGCAGCAAGATCCACTTTGAATTCAGGAGCTAAGCCTAGTTCGAATTCGAATTTATAATCTTCTACATCCCAGTTGAAATCTTCAGTTACTTTTGGTAATGGATTTCCAAGGATGTCTAATTTTTCTTCTACTAAATAGGTATTTAAATTCTCTTGTAACAATTTGTTTACTTCCTCTAACAATACTGCTTTACCGTATTGTTTTTGGATTAAACTCATCGGCACCGCTCCTTTTCTGAAACCTGGTATAGCAGCATTTTTTCTATAATCTGCTAATGTTTTCTCTACTTTTCCTGCGTAATCCGATTTAGATACTTCTACAGTAACTACAGCATTTAATGCGTCTACATTATTTCTTGTGATGTTCATTTCTTGTGTTTTTTACATACTAAAATTGGGTTGCAAAATTATAACATTTCTACAACCCAACCAAGTTTTTATTTTATTGATTGTAAGTGATTTATTTAGACTCCCCTGTGAATTGAAAAACCAACGATTGCGATAGTGATAAGATGATGCTGAAGAGCGTGGCTGTCCAAAATGTATCTACTTTAAAGCCGTCGACAAAATGATCACAAAGAAGTATTATAATGGCATTGATAACCAATAAAAAGAGTCCTAACGTAAAGAAGGTTACTGGCAAAGTGAACAACACTAGTACTGGTTTTACAAAAAAATTAAGCAAGGCTAAAACAATCGCAACCGTTATGGCGGTAGTAAATTCGTCAACCGTTACCCCTTTCATGAAATGAGCAATTAGTAACACTAGCAGTGCTGTAATAAATATTCTGATTATGATTTTCATTAGTATTATTTTAAAAATTGAATGGTTTCTTCAAAAAAGGATTTAGGATTCTCGGCATGCAGCCAGTGTCCTACGTTTGGAATCGTACTTAATTCAAAGTTAGGAAAATGGTTTTTGATTTCAAGAACGTCTGAATCCAAAATATAGCGGGAGTTTCCTCCCCGAATGAATAGGGTTGGATTTGTAAATATCTTTTGTTTTGGCAATGCTTCTCCTATGACTTCAATTTGGGCATTAAAAACGGGAAGATTAAAACGGAACGCCAATTGTCCTGGTTCCATCCAATAGAGATTTTTCATTAAAAACTGTCGGGTACCAAAATCAGGTATAAAGGGATATAAAATTTCTTCGACTTCTGCTCGATCTGGTTTTATTGAAAAATCGACCGCATTTAAGCCGGCTAGAATATCTTGATGATGGGGAGGATAGTACTTGGGCCCGATATCTGCTACTATTAGTTTTTCTACTTTATCGGGATAAGTGGCAGCAAACAACATAGCCACTTTTCCACCCATAGAATGTCCTATTAATGCAATTTCATTTAAGTCATAATGTAGGCAATACTCCAGCAAATCATTTGCCATGACATTATAATTGAAATCATCGGAATGAAAACTTTTCCCGTGATTGCGCAAATCGAGTAGGTGCACTTGAAATCCTTGTGCGGCATAAAGTGACCCAAAAGATTTCCAATTGTCACTCATCCCGAGAAAACCATGAATAATGATGAGCGGCTTACCTTCTCCTTCTATTCTTGAATACAACATAAGATTGTTGATTTTTGATTGTTGATTTTTGATTACAGAATTGCTTACTAATCTTGAATCATTTAAGTTTTTGTAGATACATATTAACCACATTGTCTAATCCTAGGTAAAGCGCTTCTGAAATCAAAGCGTGTCCTATGGACACTTCTAACAAGCCTGGAATATTCTCTTTAAAAAACTTAATGTTATCAAGGCTTAAATCATGTCCGGCATTAATTCCTAAATTCAATTCGTTGGCTAAGACAGCTGCCTTGACATAGGGATTGATTCCGCTTGTATTCCCTATACTGTATTGGTGTGCAAATTCTTCGGTATACAATTCGATTCTATCCGTTCCTGTTTTCTTTGCTCCTTCAATCATCTCTAGTATTGGATCCACAAAAATAGAGGTGCGTATTCCGTTTCTTTTGAATTCGGTAATTACTTCGGTCAAATAATCTTGGTTTTTAATAGTATCCCAACCTGCCGAAGACGTTATCGCTCCGATAGCATCGGGCACTAATGTTACTTGTTCAGGTTTACACTCTAAGACTAAGTCGATAAAATTGTGTTGTGGATTCCCTTCGATATTGAATTCGGTATACACTATGGGTTTTAAATCACGAGCGTCCTGATAGCGGATGTGACGTTCATCGGGTCTTGGATGAATTGTAATCCCTTGGGCTCCGAAACGCTGAATGTCTTTGGCTACCTGCAATAAATCAGGAACATTTCCCCCTCTTGCATTTCGTAAGGTGGCTATTTTATTAATGTTAACACTTAATTTTGTCATTATATCTGGGTTGTTTTGTTCTCGTATGTGCTAATGTATGGTTTGAAAACACTTGACGAAATTGGCAAGGTCCGATTTTCGACAAAAATACAAAGTTAACCAAGCCTACATATC
>CANFZC010000050.1 GCA_947451475.1 Flavobacteriaceae bacterium
CACAAGTTGTAGAAGCTACAAAAGCACCACTAGTTTTTACGATATTAGTTACATCACTATCACAAGCGTCAGTAGCGGTAGGGAAGGCAGCTTGAGCTGTTGCTAAAGCCGCAGCATTGCTACATTCAATTGTTGTATTAAGAATATTAGCAGGAGTAGACCATACTGGAGCTGTAGTATCTTGAATAGTAATTGTTTGAGTTACATTTAATGTACCACAATTAGAAGTAATACTATAAGTTCTAGTAACTGTAATTGGACAAGTACCCGATTTACTATCTGAGTACGCTATAGTGTAGGTTCCAATAGTAGAATTATTAGGGAAAGAACCTCCAGCCGCAAGAAATTGCGCTAAAGTAATAGTAGACGATTGTTCGTTGTAAGCTAATCCAGTTATAGCATTGGTACCACAACCTTGAATAGTCGCAGCAACAGGCGCATTAAATGTTGGATTAGGATAAACCGTTACTACAATTGCTTTTTTAGGACCAATACAAGTTGAACCTTGACCTTCAGCTACATAATAGGTATATATACCAGGTGTTGTTGTTGAAGGAGTGATAGATGTTTGCGCTGTACCTGTTAAAGAACTATAATAATAAAGCGTAAGACCTGGACTACTAGGCACGGCTGTTAAAGGAAGTGCTGTTGCACCGGCACAATAAGTTAAATCAGTTACGGTTGGTAACGTTGTAATACTTGTCACCGTGATTGTAAATTGGAAATAACAACCATCACTTGATCCAGGAGGTACTGCATAATAGGTATTAGTACCCGTTGCGCCTGGGAATGGATTTGCTATGGTGTATTGTGTTGTCGTACCCGTTACTACTGGGAATTGATTGTAAAACAACGATCCTGGAGGGAAAGCTCCGCTTACCGAAGTAATAGGAATAGTTGTATCGGAATTACAAAAAGTAAACGCAGTAATAGGAGGAGTACCTTGACAATGTGTATTTACATAATCAGCGGCGTTGATTGTTGCGTTTAATGGTGCAGGAATAACAACACCGTCACAAGTTCCAGAAGCGGTATAACCTTGTATTAAAGGTTTGTTATCAAATACAATACCTGTAATTGCTCCTGTACCACTTAATACTCCATTTACACTTAGAATATTATTACAGTTTGCGTTTTTAAGTAAAGTACAATCTTCCGTTACTTTGATTTTAAAGATTAAATCACCTAATACAGTATCAGGACTTGAAGGTAGAGGTAACGTACCTATATTCCATACAATTGAACCATTTGCACCAATTGTTGGTTCATAGGTTAAGGTGTTTGGTGATGGAATTGGTGAGAAATAAACATTTCTAGAAGCACTTCCTGTTACAAATGTTGCATTGTAAGGAATAGGAATAGTGATTTTAGCATTGTTTACCGCTTCAGTTCCTCTGTTTTTTATTTGAATTTTGTATTCAATTTCTTGACCAGGTTGAACGGTATAAGGCTGTACAGCAGTTACATTGTTAATTGTCGTTGCCGCTATAGTACCTTCTGGTTCTGGAATGTAAGCATCAACAGACATTGCTATCGTAAAGATAGAATAGGTGTCTGAAGTTGTTCCGTATTTGAAGTTGGTTGATGTTTGACTGTTTCCAATAACAGTATTACCCGTATTTGGAACATTAAACATGGCAATATCTATACCCGTGTTATTTACTAAATTCGGAATTCTAGTACCTCCGGCATTAATGGAAGAGTTAAAGAAATTCGTGGTTGAATTACCCGAATGATTTAAATCAGTGTATGTGGTTGAATTAAGATTTCTAATTCTGAAATAATCACCAGTGAAACTTACGTCACCTTCACTTGCTAATAATCCAAGTTTTACACCAACATTACCAGATTGAACTGTATTAAAACCTGAAACAGGTAAATCAAAACCAGAAGTGTTGGTAGAAGCCACATACGCATAACCATCAAAAATGGTTACATCGCGGTATTTCATTTTAGAATTTTCATATACTACGATGATACCCCATCCACCAGAATATCCAGTTCCTCCTGGGTCACCTTCTAAAAGTGCCATATCGGCTACT
This sequence comes from Flavobacteriaceae bacterium, assembly GCA_947451475.1. Taxonomy (GTDB): domain Bacteria; phylum Bacteroidota; class Bacteroidia; order Flavobacteriales; family Flavobacteriaceae; genus Flavobacterium. Next base: position 2,043 of record CANFZC010000050.1, read on the forward strand.
GTATATTGACCAATACCATTGGTTTTTACATAATCTGTGATTTCGGCATAAGCAGAATAAATATCATCTTCAGTACCTGCAGGATAATAAATATCGGCAGCAGCGGCTGTTATTTGAGTATAGGAAGCAGCAGCAGGACCTTTTAACGAAACTATTCTTTTATTGAAAGTTTTGGTAACACTTGAGAAAGTAGTTACGTTACCCGTAACATTTACGTCAGCTGTTGAGAAGGTTTGTGTATCCGCTGTTGTTAAATTTGCTCCAGCATCACGGATAAGTTTTTTTATAGTTAAAACAACGGCACCGTCGGTAATTGCAAAAGGAGTAGAAAGCAATGCTTCTGTTCCAGCGGCATTAATAGTAGCAGGAACGTTAATTTCAGCACCATTATTGATCGATAATGTTACTCTGTTTACAGCAGTGCTATTATAGAATCTGAAAGCATACGTAAAACCGCTACCCGAAAACGTATAGACTGGATAACGATTATTGGTATTACCTCCTCTGGTTACAGAAAGCGCATAATTAGTATTTGCAATATTTTGATTGTGTATTACATTAAAATTATTATTAACTGCTTGCGTACCGTTAGGAACTGACTTAGTTACATTGAAAGTTGGATTAGCGGAAGATTTCCCTGTCCAGTATAAACCAGCGTAAATAATGTTAGAACAAGATGGTACTGCACCATTTTCAGTTGATAATACCAAGGTAGATGACGATGAGTTGAATGTAGAAGCATCACCATCGGTATCCACATAAGTCATAAACTGACCATTATTGTTGGTAGTGGCCGTATAGTTTTGTGGTGTTAAACAAGTATTTCCTAACATTGTAAAATCTCCTTTTACATTGTATATCTTCTTGGTAGGAGTATACTGAGAGGTTCTTTGTGTAAATGCTTTTTTCACCTGAGCTGTTACGTTGTTAGAAATCCCTATAAGGATTAACAAGGCAACCGAGGTGAATTTAAGCTTATTTGCTATTGAATTTACGTATAAATTTTTCATGTCTTCTCTAGTTCAATTATTGGTTATCGCCTTTATCGATTTTATAAAACACACTATATTTTTCATTATAGTTTGTGATCATAGCAGCGATTGCATTAGAAGTTGTCGTAACACTTGACACGATGTAGATATACTTTACTTTTTTGAAGTTAGAAAGTAGGGCCAAGTTAATCGTAGTATTTAATTGCGCGGCATTATCTATTTTGATAATTACAATTTCAATATCATTTTTTAACGTCACTAAATTGTCTAATTGTGACAAGGAGTGAATGTCTGTAAACAAATCTACGGGTTTGTCTCCATAGGTGTTGACTGCATTATTATAGCAGTAGACCGAAGGTTGTACATTCGTAGTTAAGTTAGCCAGATTTTCTCCATTTAGTTTGTTGCCGGCGGTAGCCGTAACTTTTTTGGACGCAGCTAAGTAGGTGTTGATTTCAGCCACAGTGACAGGGTCGGTTTGCTGACCAATGGTCGTACCCATTTGTGCATTAATGTTGGTGTAGAAAAACACGAACATTAAAAGTAGGATTACTTCTCTTTTCATGATTTGACTTGATTTTTCAAACAATAGTATTGCTTGAGGGTTAGATAAAGGATTTGGGATTTTAATTCGGTAAAAGTTTGACTTAGAAAATAGCTTCTTGACAAGAAAGGTACTTCTAAAATTAGAGTGTTTTGTAGGCATTTTGATAGAATAGATTTAGGGTTAAATTATTTCAAAGGCTAATTTACTATAATGAACACTTTACGGTGTTTTTTTTCTGCAAACAACCTGAAAACTCGACTAAATGACACAAATTCATCTTTTTTTTTTGGTCAAGTGTGTTGATTTTACTCGTTTTAAGATAGCATTTGTCCATAATTTTTAGGGTTTTAGGGTTGTTTTTTATTATTTAACACATCGAAAGTAGAACGTTTTTTCGAATCTACCAAAAAAAACATCGATAAAGTGTAATATTTAATAGATTAAGTGCATTTAAGATATCTTTAGGAAGGTAAAGTATTACAAAAATTTATTAACACTATATTGTTTATAACATTTTGCAATTTTAACATTTGTTTTAATTTCAGGTCTGGAAAATAATAAATGTAAAAGATAAAAAAGAGATGGTGAAATGAGTTTGCTTAACAAATAATTTAAAGCAATATTAAAGTTGTTATATTTTCATTTTAAGGATTAATAGTTTAAATTTATACATTGAAAATGTATGAATTCCTATTATGAAACAATTACTATTAATTAGGCATGCGAAATCCAGTTGGGAAACACCCTTAAATGATCATGACCGCCCTTTAACTGTGAAGGGGTTAACGGATGCACATTTGGTTTCTACTAGTATTGATACTTTAATTCCGAAAACTTTTTTGATTTGGAGTAGTACCGCTAAGCGTGCTGCTGAAACTGCGGTAATCTTTTCGCAGAACCTTTCCTTTCCGATTGAGAGTATTCATTTCAAAGAAGAATTGTATACTTTCGATGAGAAAAAATTAGAGCAAGTGATAAAATCTTGTTCGGATGATTGTGATCATTTAATTGTTTTTGGGCACAATGAGGCTATTACAAATTTTGTCAATAAATTTGGCAGTGTTTTTATCGACAATGTTTCCACTTGTGGTTTTGTAACCATTAACTTTGATAGTCAAAGTTGGAAAACCATAGATAAGGGCTACACACAAAAAATTATATTCCCAAGAGATTTAAAATAATATGAGTACAGAAACTGGATTTCGTTATATAGATCGAGAAAAAAGTTGGTTAGCATTTAATGCTAGAGTATTGCAGGAGGCGGCTGATGAAGCGGTTCCTTTATTAGAGCGATTGCGATTCATAGGTATATTTTCCAATAATTTAGATGAGTTTTTCAGAGTGCGCTTTGCGGCTATTCGGCGGTTGAGTTTGTCGGGGGCTACGGGTGAGAAGATTTTAGGGGGTGTCACTGCGCAGCAATTGGTTAAAGAAATTACGGAGATTGTTATTAAGCAGCAGGCCGAGAGTTTGAAGGTGTTGAAAATCATCGAAAATGAATTGGTAAAACAAAATATTATCATTGTTGATGAAACAGAGATTACTGCAGAGCATGAGCATTTTGTCCGAGAGTTTTTCATCCAGAAAGTAAGTCCGGAATTGGTTACTATTATCTTGAATGATTTGGCTGAATTCCCTTTGTTAAAAGATAATTCTGGGTATTTAGCTATTAAGTTGGTCATGAAATCAGAGACTAAACCGACTATGTTGGGCTTGGTTAAGAAAGCTAAGCCTGAAGTGCGTTATGCCATAATTGAAATTCCGAAAAGTACCAACAGAATATTAGAATTACCTGCTAAAGATGGAAAACAATACCTAATGCTTCTTGATGATGTGATTCGGTATAATTTGAGCAGTATTTTCAATATCTTCGAATATGAGAGTATTTCGGCTCATATGATCAAAATTACGCGTGATGCCCAATTGGATATCGACAGTGATTTGAGTAAAAGTATGTTGGAAAAGATTGCGACTTCTGTTAAAGACAGAAGGATAGGGGAGCCAGTTCGTTTTGTCTATGACCAGCATATCGATAAAGATACCCTTGCTTTTTTCTTAGATAAAATACATATTGATGCTTCGGATGGTATTATTCCGGGGGGGCGTTACCATAACCGAAGAGATTATATGAACTTCCCGAACTTAGGAAGGTATGACTTGTTGTATCCACCGAGAGTGCCACTTCCTGTGGAGGGCTTATCGTTGGATGGCAGTATATTGAATCGGATTGCCCATAAGGATTATTTGATTAATGCTCCCTTTCAGTCTTTTTCTTATTTGATAAAATTCTTAAGAGAGGCTGCTTTAGATCCTAAAGTAACCACCATTAAAATAACCTTATACCGCTTGGCGAAGAACTCACAAATCATTAGTTCGTTAATCAATGCAGCGAAAAACGGAAAGAAAGTAACCGTTCAAATTGAGTTACAGGCGCGCTTTGATGAAGCGAGTAACATTTCCTATGCAGAGCAAATGCAGCAGGAGGGGATTGAACTTATTTTTGGAATTAAAGGTTTGAAGGTACATAGTAAAATATGTCTGATTGATCGAATTGAATCGGGGAAAATGAAACGATATGGTTTTATTTCTACTGGAAACTTTAATGAATCTACTGCTAAGATCTATACAGACTTGACCTTGTTTACGAGTCATCAAAAGATTCTTAAGGATGTGAGTAAGATTTTTGACTTTTTTGATGTCAACTATAGAATTCACCGTTACAAACATTTGATTGTATCTCCTCATTACACACGCTCTCGATTTTATAAGCTCATTGATAGAGAGATTAACAATGCAAAAGTGGGGCGTCCTGCCTACATTAATTTGAAGATGAATAGTTTATCGGATTATCATATGATTGATAAATTGTATGAGGCCAGCAATGCGGGTGTTTCTATTAAGTTGCAAGTGCGTGGTATTTGTTCGCTAATCCCAGGAGTCAAAGGGATGAGTGAAAATATAGAAGCGGTTAGTATTGTAGATTATTTCTTGGAACACAGTAGGGTTTTTATATTTTGTAATGATGGGGACCCGGACGTGTATATCTCTTCGGCTGATTTCATGACCCGAAATTTAGATGGAAGGGTAGAAGTTACCTGTCCGATTTATGATCCTGAAATCAAGAAGCAAATCATTGACACCTTTAACATTGGTTGGAAAGGAAATGTGAAAGCGCGTTTTCATTCTGAGAAATTTGAAAACAAATACCGTACTAGAGGAGAAGGCGAGCCGATCTTTAGAGCACAACATGAGACCTATAATTATTTTAGAGATCGATTGGAAGTAATACAAGAAAATTTATAATCCCAAATCTATATATTGAAGCATGATTTCTATTAAAAAATATGCGGCTATTGATATTGGCTCGAATGCTATGCGATTGCTGATTACCAATATTATTGAACAACCTGATCGAGAGACCCAATTTAACAAGAGTGCTTTGATTAGGGTACCGATACGTTTGGGTCAGGATGCCTTTACGGTGGGAGAAATATCGGAAGAGAATATTGATCGGATGATTGATGCTATGAAGGCCTTTAAGTTATTGATGAAAGTATATAAGGTAGAGCGCTATAAAGCGTGTGCTACTTCGGCCATGCGGGAAGCTTATAATGGGAAGGAAGTAACCAAAATAATACTGGAGCAATCGGCTGTTGATATTGAAATAATAGATGGTAAATCGGAGGCTTCTATTATAGCTTCTTCTGATTTGCACAGTTTTATTAAAACCGATCAGACCTACTTATATGTAGATGTGGGCGGGGGTAGTACCGAGTTTTCGTTATTTTCTTCGGGTAAAATGATTGCTTCTAAGTCCTTTAAAAACGGTACGGTTCGTTTGTTGAACAATATGGTCAACGACATTGTTTGGCAAGAGATTGAAAAATGGATTAAGGCGAATACGGCAGAATATGACAATGTAACCTTAATAGGCTCGGGTGGGAATATTAATAAGTTATTCAAAATGTCGGGTAAGTTGCAAGACAAGCCCTTGTCCTTTTTGTATTTGAATTCGCAGTACCAGTATTTGAGTTCATTATCCTATGAGCAGCGCATTGCGGAGTTGGGCATGAATACCGACCGTGCCGATGTTATCATACCGGCAACTCGTATTTATTTGAATGCGATGAAATGGAGTGGCGCTCGCCAATTGTTTGTTCCTAAGATTGGGCTTTCGGATGGTATTGTTAAAGCGTTGTATTACGGAAAAATCTAAACATGAAAACCTTTAGAAAAATTGGATTGGTTGTAGCGCTTGCCTTAATTGGGTATCATTTGGTTGCGCTAGACTATGAAGACTTGCGGTTTAGCACCAATCGGTTTCATTATATGCAAATCGTTGCTATGACCTTAATTGCTGTTAGTTTTTTATTGGGTATTATCAAAGACCGAAAACAAAATCCTTAGATATCCAAATCAAACATCTTTTTAAGAAGCTCTAAATTGGGGTTTATTTCCAACAAGCGGTTGTATTTGTCTTGGTTGGTGAATGCCTTTTTGACTACTAGGGCTTCATTTACTTTTACATGAATTTGGATGTCGTGGTTGTGGAGTTTCCCTCTTAGGTAGCCTAAAAGTTCGGGCTTTTCTTTTTCAAAATCTATCTTAGAACTCTCGTTGGGTAATTCATGAATGATGGTGGTGTTCTCTAGGGTGGGATCATTTATGGTTAAGAGTGACGCAATGATGCGATAGCCTTTGTCTTCCATTCGCTGGGCGTATTTCATCCATTGTTCCAACATTTCGGTTTCGGTGAAGGCTTCTTTGGGTTGGTGCACATCTTCTTTAACGGTCGCTTTAAAGTTTTCGGCCATTTCTTTTTTGGCACGAATACTGGCTAGGGACAGCGCTGACACTTTGGGTTGGTTTGCAAAAACAGGTTGGGGTGCAGGAACTACAGGCTGTGCTGGTTCGGCATGGCTTGGAAGAGGCGTTGGCGTTATGACTTCTTCGGCTTTGGGTGCTTCGGGTAGGCTTATTTCGACTTCAACCTTTGGACTTTGTACTTCTTTAATAGAGTAATTATTATTTCGGAAGTAGGTAGGTGGAATTATGAAGTTAGCTTTTTTTTTTCTCCATCGAAGGTGATGGAGGCTATTTGCATAAGGGCTAATTCTACTAAGAGGCGTTGGTTTTGCGAAACCTTATATTTTAAATCACAATCGTTGGCTATCTCAATCCCTTTCAGTAAAAAATCATGGGTTACGGTTTGTGCTTGAATGCCATATTGGTGTTGGGCCGCTTCTCCCATTTCCAGTAAGGAAAGCGTTGCTGGGTTTTGGGCTACTAGTAAATCACGGAAATGCGATGCTAGTCCGGCGATGAAGTGGTGGCCATCGAACCCTTTGGCTAGGATGTCGTTGTAGGCTAACAATAAATCTGGGATTTTGTTTTCCAGAATGAGTTGGGTGACGTTTATATAGGTTTCGTAATCTAGAACGTTTAGGTTTTCGGTTACGGCTTGTCTCGTTAAGTTGGTTCCGCAATAGGAGACCACGCGGTCGAATATAGAAAGTGCATCCCTCATGGCACCGTCGGCTTTTTGAGCGATGATGTGTAGGGCGTCGTCTTCAAATGCTATCCCTTGACTTTTGGCCACTTCAGCTAGATGTTCTTTAGCGTCTTTTACCGTGATTCTTTTGAAATCAAAGATTTGGCAACGCGATAAGATGGTTGGGATGATCTTATGCTTTTCGGTGGTGGCTAGAATGAAGATGGCGTGTTTTGGTGGTTCTTCAAGGGTTTTTAGAAATGCATTGAAGGCTGCTGATGACAGCATGTGCACCTCATCAATAATGTATACTTTATACTGGCCAGTTTGTGGTGGTATTCGAACTTGGTCAATTAGGTTTCGAATATCGTCTACGGAGTTATTGGAGGCAGCATCCAGTTCGAATACATTGAATGCAAAATCTTCGTAGGGATCGTCATAGCCGGGTTGGTTTATTTTGCGGGCCAGGATACGGGCGCAGGTGGTTTTACCTACTCCTCTTGGTCCGGTGAATAACAGGGCCGAGGCTAAGTGATTGTTTTCTATGGCGTTAAGCAAGGTGTTGGTAATAGCTTGTTGTCCCACTACGTCTTTAAACGTTTGCGGGCGGTACTTTCGGGCTGATACTACAAATTGTTCCATAGGTAAATCGTGTTTACAAATATAGAATTTTTGTTGGTTTGCCACTTTGTTAATTTGGCAAAAAGCCTAAAACTTTTCCACAATTTATTAAAGGTATCGGGAAAGGATATCGATTTTCCTAAAACCTAATTTCCTATCTTTGCCGTGCAGACCGCCTTATCGACTTGTCTGAAGAGACGAGTAGGAAAGTCCGGACACCAAAGAGTAGCATAGCGGGTAACGCCCGCCTCTTGTCTTTCGGGGCAAGAAGGACCAGTGCAACAGAAAGCAGGTACAGGTAATGCTGTAGTGAAACCAGGTAAACTCTATGCGGTGAAATTCCAAGTATATCGGCATTTAAGGGCTACTCGTCCGTTGTCGAAGGGTAGGAAGCTCGATCTCGTCAGTAATGGCGAGGCTAGATAAATGATAAGGTATCGTCTTTTGGGACGAGAACAGAATCCGGCTTATAGGTCTGCTTTTTTTTAGAATAAAGGCTGTTTTGGCAGCAAAAAGTGAATTACATCGATGATTTGCTTACTTATCGATACTTAAAGACCTTTCGACGATGCACTTCGTCGAGAGGTCTTATTTTTTTACGGGGTAGTAGAACAATAGCTAATTTTGGTGTAGTTAACAAATTAAACATTTATTAATTATTGTCAAAATCAAGTTAAACACCCCTAATCCCCATTATCATGAAAAAATCTACTATTTATGCATTTTGCTGCCTGCTGTATGTCAACTTTATGTTGGCTCAAGCGCCTAGCGTTGATTCGTTTGTACCTACTACTGTATGTGTAGGTGACACCATTTCCATTTCGGGATCTAATTTTACTACAGCCACTGAAGTTACTTTGGGAGGTGTAGCACTTAGTTCCTTTTCAGTTATTGACGATAACACTATTAGTGCCGTAATCGATACCGGTTTGTCGGGCGATGTGGTCGTTGTCAATGGAGATGGTTCAGGAAGTTTGGCCGGATTTGTTATGAATCCGAATTCAGATGCTGGAACTGCTAGTGCTTCGGTAAGCACGGTATGTACTGGTACTAATTCAGTACTATTATCCTTAACAGGCTATGTGGGTACTATACAATGGCAGTCTTCGACTGATAATAGTACGTTTACTAATCTAACGGGAGAAACCTCGGATACTTATACGGCTACAGATTTAACTGTGGCTATGTATTATAGAGCTGTGGTTACTAGTGGAACTTGTTCTTCGTCAACTTCAAATGTGGTTACGATAACGGTTAGTGCGTTATCTAGCGCAGGATCAGTAGGCGCTTCGGCTACTAGTTTGTGTTCGGGAACTAACAGTTCGCTTTTGACCTTAACCGGTTCGACGGGTGCTATTCAATGGCAGTCTTCCACGGATAACGCTACGTATTCTGACTTAACAGGAGAAAACGGCACTACCTATACAGCTGCTGATTTGACACAAACAACGTATTATAGAGTGGTTGTAACTAATGGTGCCTGTTCTTCGGCTACTTCTAGTGCTGAAACTGTAACGGTTAGTCCGACTTCTGATGCAGGAACTGCTTCGGTACCTTATACTGAAGTATGTTATGGTGTTAATTCGGTTATGTTGACCTTAGCGGATTCAGTAGGTTCTATTCAATGGCAATCGTCTACAGACAATGTTACTTTTAGTGATGTTGTTGGAGAAGTGGCGGCTACTTATACGGCTACCGATTTATTGGCTACCACTTATTTTAGAGCGGTGGTTACTAGTGGCAGTTGTTCTTCGGCTACTTCTAATGTGATTACGATCACGGTAGGAGGCGAGTCAGTAGGAGGAACTATTTCACAACTTTCTTTTAAATGTACAGGAGAAGGACAAATTGAATTGCATGACTTTGTTGGAGAAATCCAATGGCAAATATCCACTGATAATTTGACTTTTGTGGACCTTGATGGTGAAGTGGGTACTACGCTTAGCTTTACTGGCTTGACAGCTACTACTTATTATAGAGCTGTGGTTACTAATAGTGTATGCTCTTCTGCTTATTCTACTACTTATACTGCTGCGATTAGAACTACTGTTTTATCTGGAACTGAGTGGAGTAATGGAGATCCGGGAGCTGATGCTTATGTAACGATATCCTCTGATTATACTTCGCCAGGCGACTTATTAGCTTGTGCATTGGTTGTGGATAGTAGTGCTATAGTACTTATTCCGTCGGGATCTAATGTAGTCTTGGAAGACAAATTGACTGTAGAAGCTGGGTCACAATTGATCTTGAGCAGTAATTCAAATTTAGTTCAGGCTACTGATGTGGCTAATTCAGGAGATTTGACTGTGAGACGTAATAGTGCTCCGATTAAACGATTGGATTATACTTTATGGTCTTCACCTGTAGTGGGACAACAATTGATGGCTTTTTCACCTGGTACCTTGAGTACGCGATTCTATACTTATAATCCGAGTACTGACTTATATGTGGTTGCTAATACCGCTTTGGACTTTGCTACTGGAAAAGGTTATTTGATCAGAACTCCGAATAATCACCCTTCTACACCAACTTCTTATGCAGGACATTTTACAGGAGTACCTAATAATGGACCGTTGAGTGTGTCTGTTACGAATGGTGGTTATAATGCCATTGGTAATCCGTATCCTTCTACTATAGATGCTGATGCTTTCATTACAGACAACAGTATTACTGAAGCACTTTATTTTTGGAGAAAAACCAATAATGCCGCTGGAACCGCTTATGCAACCTATACCTTAGCGGGTGGCGCTGGTACAGCTAATGATAGTGGAGCCGTTCCGAATGGTACGATCCAAGTAGGGCAAGGCTTTATTGCTAAAGCTACAGCCAGTACGGTAACCTTTAGCAACAGCATGAGAGTAGTTGATAATAACAATCAGATGTTTAAATCAGCACCAGAGCGCAGTCGTTATTGGTTGAACTTAAGCAGTACTGAGGGCAATTTGTCTCAAACTATGGTGGCTTATATGACCAATGCTACCAATGATTATGATGCTGCGATTGATGGAAAATACTTTAATGATTCGGCTACTGCTTTAACAACCGTATTTAATGATCAAGAATATGCAATACAAGGAAGAAGTTTGCCATTCGTTTCGTCTGATGTGGTATCCTTAGGATTCAAAGCAGAAACTGCGGGAACATATACCATTGCATTGGATCATACCGATGGATTATTTGGTACTCAAGAAATTTACTTGAGAGATACTGTTACGAATACGATCTATGATTTAGCACAAGGCGGTTATAGCTTCTCTACTAGTACCGGTGTTTTCAACTCACGATTTGAGGTTGTTTATCAAAACGGTACTTTGGGTGTAGCGCAACCTAACTTAACACAAAACAATTTGGTGGTGTATACTCAGAACCAACAAGTGGTGGTTAACGCCGGAAGTATTGTTTTGGATCACGTTGCTTTATATGATATACAAGGGCGTCTTTTGACTGAGGTTAAAAAGATTAACGCTTCAGAAATAAAATTACCATTAGATTCTTCTAATGCTATCATATTGGTTAAAGCTACTGCTGTAGATGGCACTAGTATTACTAAAAAGATTATAAAATAAAAAATTAGGGTTAGGTTATAAAAAAGTCTGCTTCCTTTGTTGGAGCAGGCTTTTTTTTGTTAGGCAAAATTCCTATTCGTTTTCCTCCTCATCCTCCTCTTGCTCCGCTTCTTCATCGCTGCCTTCGAACTCAAAGAAGGAGAATACAGAGCCCCCATAGTTTTTTTGGAAAGAGAAGTTGGCCATATGGTCGAGCTTGGTGTATTTTGAATGTTCTACTACTAGCATTCCTTCTTCGTCTAATAATTCGTTTTCGAATATTAATTGGATGATGGCTTCGAATTCTTTTTGGGCTAGGTTGTAGGGAGGGTCGGCAAAGATGATGTCGTAGTTGCCGTGGTGTTTTTCTAGGAATTTGAAGGCATCGCTTTTGATGGCGGTGATGTCAAATTCGTATTCCTTACTTGTTTTTTTTATGAAGTTGACGCAACCCATATCGCCGTCTACGCACAGGATGGGTGTGCAGCCTCTGGAGGCAAACTCGTAGCTGATGCTACCGGTGCCTGCGAAGAGCTCGAGTACTTTTAGTTCGCTGAAATTGAAATGATTGTTGAGCACATTGAACAGTGCTTCTTTACTCATATCGGTAGTGGGGCGAACGGGTAGGTTTTTGGGAGGCGTTATGCGGCGGCCTTTGAATTTGCCTGAGATGATTCTCATGAGTTGAATAAGATAAAGTGCTCTCTATTCTCCATTTCGGTGAAATCGTTTTGCATGAAGTTGACGTCGAATAGGGAAACGTTTCGAATGTATTTGTAGGCTATGGCATGCAGGGCATCGTCTTCCACGATGTTGCCTAGGAGTTCGAGTTTGAAATTTTCAGGATTTAGGTATAGCTGTTCGGCGGTGAACAATATATAATATAGAAAATCTTCGGGGGTTTTGTAGTCGTAGGAATTGTAGAGGTGTAGTTTTTGGTTTTGGATGACTACAATTTCGAAATGTTTTTGACTGACGTGAACGAACATTTTGAGTTCCTCTATGTTTTTGGAAACCTCTAGTAATTTATGTACTAAGACCGTATTGGCATGTTTGTAATCAAAGGAGCCGAATTGGTCAATGAAATAGTTGTTCATGTTTACATAGGGGATGTAGACATTTTTCATTTCGTAATTGGGCAGGTCGTCGAAGGCGAAGAAATCGGTTTCAAAGACTTTGGTATTGAATTGCAGGTAGCTTCCTAGGTATTCTTCGTCGAACAGGGCGGTCGGTACAAAGGTGGCTAAGTTATTGCTGTGGATGATGATGATTTCGTCGTAGTTTGCTTTTAATTCGGGATACTTCTCGAAGGCTTCGGCGAAGAGGTCTTCAATTTTGGCCGTAACATTGATGGTTCCTAATTCGATTTTATGGAGTTCGACCGGTTTATTCATCAAGGTGTCAACGGTCGCAAAGGACAAGCCGTTCAGGGAAACCTGAAGGACCAGCTTTTGGTACATTTTATCAACTACGTTGGTATTTTGCCACATGATGCCTGCTGTTTTTAGAAACAGGACAAACTTACTAAAATTAAATGATTGATAAATTAAAGAAGCGAAAGATTGTTGGGCAAGGGGTGCTAATCTTCTTTTTAGAAAGCGACATCATTCCTCAAAATACCTTATATTTGGCCTTCCAAATAGACTCCGATTTTTTATGACTTCAAGCCAGTTTTACAGCCAATTGCGTGCTGCTTTTCCTTTTCAGCCGACTGTAAAACAGGATGTGTTTTTCCAGCAGATTGCTATTTTTTTGACCAGTACGAATAAGGAAGAACTCTTTGTTTTGAAGGGGTATGCTGGTACGGGGAAGACTACGGTTATTTCTACGATTGTAAATCAATTGGCTTCGATTCAGAAGAAGTATGTGTTGTTGGCTCCGACAGGACGGGCGGCAAAGGTCATTGCTAATTATTCAAGCAAGCCAGCGTTTACGATCCACAAGAAAATTTATTTTCCTAAGAAGAGTAAGGGCGGTGGCGTATCGTTTGTGATGCAGCCCAACAAACATAAGAACACCATTTTTATCGTCGATGAATCGTCGATGATTTCGGATGTGAATACCGAATCGAAATTGTATGAAAACGGTTCGCTACTCGACGATTTGATGTCCTATGTATATAATGGAGAGGGGTGTAAGTTGTTGTTACTAGGCGATACGGCGCAGTTGCCTCCGGTGCAGTTGGATGTTAGTCCGGCCCTAAACACCGAGAGTTTGGCGATGCATTATAATAAGGAAGTCTTTTCGATTGAGTTGGATGAAGTGATGCGACAGGAAGAACAGTCGGGCATCCTATTCAACGCCACCGAATTGCGGGAGTTATTGAAGAGTTCGTTTGCCGACACCTTTCAATTTGACTTGAAGGGTTTTAAAGACATCGTTCGGCTTACGGATGGGTTTGACATACAAGATGCGATACAGAGTGCTTACAGTAATTATAGTATTGAGGACACTTGTTTTATTGTACGTTCGAATAAACGTGCCAATCAATATAATCAGCAGATAAGAACTAAGATTTTGGATAAGGAGAGTGACTTGTCTGTAGGCGATTACTTGATGGTAGTGAAGAACAATTACTTTTGGTTGAAAGAGACGGACGAGGCCGGGTTTATTGCGAATGGCGATATCGTGGAAGTCTTGGAGATTTATAATTTTAAGGAGTTGTATAACTTTAAGTTTGCCAAAGTGAAGATACGCATGGTCGATTATCCCGATCAGAAGCCCTTTGAGACCATGTTGTTGTTGAATACGATTACTAGTGAGTCGCCTTCTTTGACCTATGAAGAAAGCACTATGTTGTATCAAGAGGTGATGAAGGACTATGAGGAGGAGAAAGCTTCGTACCGCAAGTTTTTAAAAGTAAAGGAGAATCCTTATTTCAATGCGTTGCAAGTGAAATTCTCTTATGCCATTACCTGTCATAAATCGCAGGGAGGTCAGTGGAATACCGTCTTTATAGAGCAACCCTATTTGCCTAATGGTATTGATGTAGATTATATTAGATGGTTGTATACGGCTGTAACCCGTGCGAAGGATAAATTATACCTTATCGGTTTTAAGGATGAGACTTTTGTTTCTCATTAGGCTTTAATACTAAAAAATTATTGACCGCTGTTCTTTGTAAGAATGGCGGTTTTTTTTTGGATTACAATGGGCGTAAACCTAGAGTATACTTGCCTTTGGGTAGTCTTAGCCTAGGGGTTGGTATGGAGTAAGCATGGAGTAAGCATGGAGTAAGTATGGCTTAACTATGAAGTACTCCTACTTTTAGATAGCTTAAAATCGTTGTAAAGCCTTTTGGATAGGGTGTTTGTGAAAAATGTAGGACGAAGCATTTGGCCTAAGCCTGCTGTAGGAGCAAAGTGTTTTTCTGTAGGAATGCTGGCTTTTGGGTCGTTTATTTGTAGGATTAAAAAACGGCAGAAAATAGTTTAAGACCCTTGTGATTCCCTCGTGGAAAGGCAGTATCTTGTCGGCTATAAAAATTTACCTTTTACAGATGAAAAAGCGCATTGGGTTTGGTTGCATGATGGTTCTATTATTGACGGCGCTGTTGGGTTGTAGTACGACTGAAAGCAGCACCCCTTATGTTACGGATCCTGTTACCATTACGAATCCGCCTACCGGTTTTCAAGTTCCGGCTACAACGGATATCGTGATGTATGAGATTAACCCGGGGGCGTACAGTACGACCCATGATTTGCAGGGGATTATTAACCGCTTGGATGCGATTAAGGCCTTGGGTGTGAATACCATTTGGATTATGCCGATACATCCTGTGGGGCAAGTGAATTCCTTTGGTTCGGTTTATTGTGTTAAGGATTATATGGGAGTTCGCAGCAGTTTGGGCACCCTAGACAATTTAAAGACTTTGGTATCTAAAGCCCATGAAAAAGGGATTGCGGTACTGTTGGACTGGGTTGCGAATCATACTTCGTGGGATAATGCTTGGATTACCGAGCATCCTGAATGGTATACGCATAATGCTAGTGGAGTTATTATTAGTCCGGCCGGCACCAATTGGAACGATGTGGCGGATTTGAATTATGACAATGCGGCTTTGCGATTGGCCATGATTGACGCTATGAACTATTGGGTTACTACGGCCGATATTGATGGGTTTCGTTGTGATGCTGCTAATTTTATTCCGTCGACCTTTTGGGAGCAGGCTATTACGGCTTTGAATGCGATTCCGAATAAGCATTTGATTTTATTGGCTGAGAGTGGTGAAACTGCGCAGTTGACGGCTGGTTTTCAGATGAATTTCTCTTGGAATTATATGACGGCGTTGAAGAATGTTTTTGGAACCGCTCAGGCCAATCCCACTAGTATCTTTGCCGCCAGTACAAATGAATATGGAGCGATCCCGATGGGGAAACACAAATTGCGTTTTACTACGAACCACGATGAATCTAATATTGCCTCCCCTTTGACGGTTTATGGAAATAGTAATGGCGCTTTGGCTGCTTCGGTGGTGGCGATTTATATGGATGGCATTCCGATGTTGTACAGTGGGCAAGAAGTAGGCGTGACCGTGAATTACAGTTTTAACGCATCGACTTCGATCAACTGGAGTGCTAACAGCAGTATCCTGCAAGCGTATCAGCAATTGTTAGGATTTTACAATCATTCTACTGCGGCGCGTAAAGGGATCTTGTTTGATTACAGTACGCCCAACACAATCGCCTTCGAGAAACACGATGCAACAGACAAGGTCTTGGTCTTAGTGAATCCCCGTAATTCGCAGCAAACCTATACCGTTCCGGCCGCGATAC
>CANFZC010000051.1 GCA_947451475.1 Flavobacteriaceae bacterium
AAGGAGTAGATGTAGCCTTGAAAAGCGTTTGCGAGGCAAGTAAAGGTAGTATCAGTCACTCCGTTAGCATCGACCCTTATGATGGATATATTATCAAATTTTCCGGCGATGTAAAGTTTGCCATCACTTCTCAGCGCTAGTGAGTGCACGGTATTTAAATTTCCTTGTCCCACGGTAACGTTGAAGGTTGAATCTAATGTACCATCGGCATTTAATCGGATGACATTTTGAATTGAAGTGCCATTATAACTGTACAGTTCTCCACCAACTATAATCTTGCCATTAGGTTGGATGATGATGGCGTACACCGTTCCCACTAAGCCTACTCCACCTGAATTGAAGGTTGTATCATAGAGTCCGTCAACTGTAAGGCGAATAAGATTCGTACAAGTGGTCCCGTTATATTGAGTGAACTGGCCGCTGGCTATTATTTTACCATCTGCTTGCACGGCTACTTTATAAAAATAGGTGCTTGGATCGGCGACTGTATTGTAGGGTCCGTCCCCATTTCTATGTCCGATATCGGTTGGATTAAAGGAAGCATCAACTGAACCATCTTGCGCTGCTACCGTAAGATTTAGAATTATAGTTAGAAAAAGTGCCCAGGCTAGTTTCATAATTTCAAAATTAATTATTCAAATAAGCAGCAAGTATACAATTAAATACTTCATCATTGGTATACTGTAAAGTAAAACCTTGAAGTTTAGGGAAATTAGATGTCGCATTTGGTCGTCGCGGATTACAGTCACAGTAAGCAATAGGCTAAAAGAAATTTCAATATTTGAAATCCCACCGAAGCCTCGTATTTGGTGGTATGGAATAAAATTCTTATTTTTAGTGCGTAAAAGCCTTTAAACCAGTTAAGTTCGTTGCGCATGAAGTATATAATAATCCCTTTTATCGCCTTGGGACTTACGCTCGGTATGGTCTATGGTGTGGTCTATGATTGTGAGGGTGCCGAGCCCTTCCCCACTTATTATGGCAGTCCGTTTGTCTTTAAGCAAAGTTCGCTTGGGAGTTCGATGGAGTATTTCTTTAGTATTACCGGTATTTTATTGAATATGGTGGTTTGGAGTGTGGTGCTCTTTGTGCTGCGGTTTGGGTATCAGGTGGTGCTGGAGTTGGCCCGTTACAATGTGTATTTGCGTATTTCGTATTATGTGGTGGTTGCTTTTTTGGTGGTGTTTACCTTTCTGAATTTATTTATGTTGACTATAGAAAAGGGAACTGGTTTTGGTCCTGATATGAATTATTGGTATTGGAATGTAGATAAGGATAGTCAGGATTATGGGATGGAGTGTGAGGGAACTTGGGGGTTTATAACTCCGTAAAAATTTAGTATTGAAAACAACTTTTTCTTTAGTGTTGGTCCTCTTTTGTTGGGCTATTCAGTCTCAATGTTGGCAGAGTGCTGATGGAGGTGATTACCATACAGTAGGTATAAAAGCCCAGCGCACCTTGTGGGCTTGGGGCCGGAATAATCATGGGCAATTGGGTGATGGCACTACAACCGACCGCTGGGTTATCACTCCTATAGGCACGGCGATTAATTGGAAAACGGTGGCGGGAGGTGTTTATCATACTGTGGCGGTTAAGACCGATGGTACGTTGTGGTCTTGGGGCTGGAACAGCGAGGGTCAATTAGGCCAAGGCAATCTAGTGGATAGTAATGCTCCTGCGCAAGTGGGTACTGGCAATGATTGGAAGACCGTTAAAGCGGGGAGTTCGAGTACGATTGCCCAAAAGTTGGACGGCACTTTATGGGGTTGGGGCAACAATTCCCAAGGCTCTTTGGGTCTAGGCAACTATGTGGATGTTTCGGTACCTACTTTAATCTCTCCTGATACAGATTGGCAAAGTTATACGTTGAGTAGTGAATACACCTTGGCTGTTAAAACTAATGGCACCTTGTGGGGTTGGGGTAGTAATCTTTCGGGAGAGCTTGGCATGGGGACTTCCCTATCGTATAGCAATGTTCCGATTCAAATTGGCACTGATACTCATTGGAAAAGTGTGGCTGCGGGCTATGGACATAGTATTGCGGTAAAAACCGATGGCACTTTGTGGGGTTGGGGTTTTAACGCAAACGGCCAAGTAGGCAATGGCACAACAACAACCCAATTGGTTCCTGTGCAACTGGGCACGGATACGGATTGGCAGGCGGTGGCTTGTGGTAGTTACCACAGCATGGCCTTGAAAATAGACGGTACTTTATGGGCTTGGGGGAACAATGGATTGGGGCAATTGGGTGATGGTACACAGCAAAACCGTTTGATCCCCACTCCTATTGGCACCGACAATGATTGGCAAAGTATCTCGGGTGGCTTATTGCATGCGGTTGCCAAAAAGACCGATGGCAGTTTGTGGGCTTGGGGTTATGGCTTGTACGGTCAATTAGGCCACAATACTAATTTTTCGGCTTATACCCCTACTTTGGTGGATTGTGATTTTTTGGGAATGCCGACAATGGAGGTTCCGCAGTTTGTGGTGTATCCTAATCCGGTTGCGGAGCAATTTACGATAGCAGGCGGGGAACCTATTAACCTGATCCGTCTTTATGATGCTAAAGGGGTATTGGTACAAACAACAAATGGGCTTCTTGGCCCTACTGTGGATGTATCTTCTTTAGCTAGTGGCTTGTATTTAGTACAAGTTGAAGGAGTTGATGGGGAGCTTGGGGTTGTAAAGGTGGTGAAGAGGTAGCGTAAGGATTTGAGATGGTAGATGAAAGACGGCTAGATGATAGCCAGTTAGGTTTAAATTCCAATAGAAAAGTATGTATTAGTTCTTAGAAGGAGTCTATTATCCCCCCTTCGTCAGGCGTATTATCGTTCTTGTTGGTTTTTAACTCGGAAGATGGCCATCATTTCGTTGGATTTGTCGAGTTCGTTGATGGCTTCAAGGGATTTAGCGTAGCGGTAGTAGTGGACTGCGTCTAGGTCTTTGGTTAGTTCGAAAAGTTGGTTATACCACTTCGCTGCTTGTTCGAGTTCGTTATTTAAAAAATGGCGGTCGGCTACTTTCATCAGCATGTCTACTGATTTATAGCCTTTTTCTAGTACCCGTTCGTAGGTATTTACAATATCGATTGTTACGAAGTTTTCCTTTTTCTTAGGTGTCACTTTTGCGGGTTCGCTTGCCGGAATCGCTACCATTTTGGGCGTTGCTTTGGTTGGCGCTGCCGTAGTAGCTGTTTTTGGATTAGCGATTACTGTTTTGGTAGCTTCTATTTTAGCGGCTTCGATTTTTGCCGTTTCAATCTTGGCGGATTCTATTTTTGCTGCTTCTATTTTAGTTTCCTCTTCTTTGGCGGCTATTGTTGCGGCTTCTTTTTTGGCTGCTTCCGCTTTGATGATTTCTTCTTTGACTACTTCGGTAATGGCGGCTTCAATTTTGGCTTCCTCTTCTTTGGCGGCTTGTTCTTTGGGACTAAGTGTTTTGAAGGGTGTAGGCACTGCTTCGGCCGTGGTAGTGGTCCCCTGTGTTTTCTTCAGGGTTTTGGTTCGCACGTATTTGGGTGTAATGATTCGGGTATTGTTGGGGCCCAAATCATTGGAATTGATCATGCTTAGGCTAGACACATCATAAGAAGTGATGCTACTGCCCATAGATTTTTTGATGGTTTCCACGACGTGATAGGAAACGATGGTTAGGTCGGTATCTGCTAAATTATCGGGAGTTTCGACCTCTTCAATTTGTTTGCTTCTGGAGTGACGTGGTTCTTTTACTTGGGCAAAACCGCTGTAGGTCAATAAGCTGACTAGCGTAGAAAGTACTATGATGTTCTTTTTTATACCCAAAATCGTTAAGGCCGTTGCCTCTTTTTTAATCTATCAAATGTAATTAGTCTGACGATTATTGGTTTTTTTTATCGGTAATACCCTGTAAAACCCGATGAAATGCACAAATGTGATGTAATTGTAAAAAAAGGACTTACAAATTTGTAGGGATGTTTCTCTAGATTTGCTTATATGGTAAAAAGTAGTACATTTAGACTTTAGGATACCCTCAATTTACCTTGCTTATGTCCCCCATTTCTTTTCCATTAGAATCTTTAGCCGTTGAGCGGATCACGGCTTATCCCGGTCGGCCTACCCTAGTATTTTTGCATGACTCTTTGGGGTGTATTGCGGTATGGCGCGATTTTCCGCGGCAGTTAGGGGAACTTACCCGCTGTAATGTGATGGTTTACGACCGTCAGGGTTATGGAAAATCGGGTACGTTTACGAAGTCTATTCGAGATAACGATTATTTGGAGGACGAGGCGGCGATTTTGGATTCCTTGTTGGCCTCCTATGGGATAAGTGATGCTTTGTTATTTGGGCACAGTGATGGAGGGTCTGTCGCTTTGGTTGCGGCGGCCCTCTACCCTAGTCGGATAAAAGCAGTTATTACAGAAGGGGCCCATGTCTTTGTAGAAGATGTCACCTTGCGAGGTATAGAAGAAGCAATAGTTGCTTATCAGCAGGGCGATTTGAAAGCACGGTTGGAACCCTATCATGGTGTTAAGACCGAGGCGCTGTTTTGGGCTTGGGCGGGGACATGGACTTCGGAGCGTTTTCGATCTTGGTCGATAGAGCCCTTATTGCCTAGTATTATTTGTCCGATCCTCGTGATTCAGGGGGAGGATGATGAATATGGCACGGTGGCACAAGTGACTAAAATTGGTTCCCAAACGACAGGACCGGCGACAGCTTGGCTATTGCCTTGGGTGAAGCACACGCCGCATAAAGAAGTGCGTGAGTTAGTATTGTTGCGCGTTTCCTCCTTTATTGACGCGCTTACTTTTTAAAACAAAAGCACATAAATGCGTGTAGGATTGCTGAATAGTTGTTATTTTTGAGGCAATCCAATACTACAGTATGTCTATAGCCAGTAACCTACAATCGATTCAAAGTACTATTCCGCCCCACGTAACCTTAGTTGCGGTTTCTAAGACCAAGCCAGTGGCTGATTTGATGGAAGCCTATGCAGCAGGTCAGCGCATTTTTGGGGAGAATAAAATACAGGAAATGACTGAGAAATGGCAGGCGATGCCTAAGGATATTGAGTGGCATATGATAGGTCATGTGCAATCGAATAAGGTGAAGTATATGGTTCCGTATGTAAAATTGATTCATGGGGTGGACAGTTTGAAGCTCTTGGTTGAAATTAATCGGCATGCGGTACGTTGGCGCAAGCATATCAATTGTTTGCTTCAAATTCATATTGCGGAGGAAGATACTAAGTTTGGCCTCGACGCCCAGGAATTGGATTCCCTCCTAGCCTCAGAGGCTTTTAAGTCTTTGACTAATGTGAGCGTGATTGGGTTGATGGGGATGGCGAGCTTTACGGACAATCAAGCGCAGCTTAAGCGCGAGTTTGATGGTTTAAAAGCCTTGTATGACCGTTATCCGCAGTTTACCACCCTATCAATGGGTATGAGTGGTGATTATGCCTTAGCAATGGAATGTGGCAGCACGATGGTTAGGATAGGAAGTAGTATCTTTGGTACGCGATAAAAACATTTAATAAAATAATAAACGAACAGTCTCACATTTGTACGCAATACTCGACATAGAAACTACGGGGGGGCAATTTAACGAAGAAGGCATTACGGAGATAGCCATCTACAAGTTTGATGGCCTCGAAGTCGTGGATCAATTCATCAGTTTGGTTAACCCGGAGAAGCCCATACAGCCCTTTGTGGTAAAGTTGACGGGCATTAATAATGCTATGTTGCGTTCGGCTCCGAAGTTTTATGAAGTTGCTAAACGCATTATAGAGATTACGGAAGGTTGTATCGTCGTGGCACATAATGCTTCGTTTGATTACCGCATCTTGCGGACGGAGTTTTCTCGTTTGGGCTATGATTATATAAAGCCCACGTTGTGTACGGTCGAATTGGCACAAAAGTTGATTCCGGGGCAACCCTCATACAGTTTGGGTAAACTAGTGCGTTCACTTGGGATCCCTGTAACCGACCGGCACCGCGCTAGTGGTGATGCGTTGGCCACGGTGAAGTTGTTTAAGATGATTTTGTCGAAGGACGTTGAGAAAACGATTGTTATTAGTTTGATAAAGGCCGAGATTAAGAAAGGCTTGTCGCCTAAGTTGTTGGATATAGCGGAGAGTATGCCGAGTCGTACTGGGATTTATTATATCCACAATGAAAAGGGAGATTTGATTTATATAGGCAAGAGTAAAAATATTAAGAAGCGCATAAACCAGCATTTTACGGGGACTTCGGGCAAGAGTAAAAAGATACAGCGGGAAGTTTTTGCGGTCACTTATGAGGAGACGGGCAGTGAACTGATTGCTTTGTTGAAAGAGAGTGAAGAGATTAAGATTAATAAACCGATTTATAACCGCTCGCAGCGCAAGACCATTTTTCAGTATGCTTTGTATACGGAGAAGACGGCGGAGGGCTACCTCGCCTTGAAGGTATTGAAGGCTGATGGTCGGAAAAAGGAGATTACCTCTTTTGTGACCTTGCAGGAAGGGCGTAATTTCTTGTTTCGAATAACAGCTGAATACCAGTTGTGCCAGAAGATTAATGGCTTGTATGACACCAATAACGGTTGTTTTCAGTTGAAGATTAAGGAATGTCATGGTGCCTGTATGGGACAGGAATCCCCTGAACTGTATAATGAGCGTGTAGAAGAATGTTTGGCTAAGATGCAGTTTGATAGCAATAATATGGTCGTGATCGATCGCGGGCGCACAGTTGAAGAGCGCAGTGCAGTGTTGATTGAGAACGGCGTTTATAAAGGCTATTGTTTCTTTGATTTGAATTATCAGGTAAGTAATGTGGAGATATTGAAGAACATTATCATCCCGATGCAGCATAATAGAGATACTAAAACGATTATACAAGGCTATTTGCGTAGGCATAAAGTCATACGCATCGTGAAGTTTTAATCCATGAATTATTTAGTTACCATTATAGGGCCTACGGCTATTGGGAAAACTTCGTTGAGTATCGCTTTGGCGCAGCACTATGGCTGCAGTATAGTATCCTGCGACAGTCGGCAATTTTATAAAGAAATGCGCATAGGAACGGCGGTTCCCACCACTGTGGAATTGGCCGCTGCCCCCCACTATTTTATACAGAACAAATCAGTTGAGGACACCTATAGCGTGGGCGATTTTGAGCAAGAAGCTTTGGGATTGCTGGACCGTTTGTTTCAAGAAAATACGATACAGATAATGGTAGGCGGTTCGGGACTCTATGTTAATGCCGTCTTGCAAGGCTTTGATGATTTCCCTGAAATCGATGAAAATATTCGCAGGCAGTTGAATGCTGATTATGAAACATTTGGAATTACTTACTTGCAAGATAAGTTGAATGAATTAGATCCCGTATATTTCCGACGATTGGCGGTTGATAATCCGCAGACCTTACAAAATCCGCAGCGTATGAAGCGCTTTGTGGAAGTATGTTTGGGGAGTGGTCTACCCTATTCTAGTTTCCTAGGACAGAAGGCTAAGGCGCGGTCATTCACTCCGATTGTAGTGGCGCTGCATGCTGAACGAGACGTGTTGTATGACCGTATTAACCAGCGGGTAGATTTGATGATGGCGGAAGGATTGCTGGCGGAAGTTGAGGCCTTGTATCCGCAGCGTCATTTGAATGCGTTGCAAACGGTGGGTTACCGCGAGTTGTTTGATTATTTGGACGGCACTATAACCTTAGATGCGGCGGTTGAGGCAATTAAGATGAATACCCGACGTTTTGCCAAGCGGCAGTTGACATGGTTTACCCGTACCGAAGGAGCCCAATGGTTTGATTACCAAACCGAATTTAGCTTGATTACAAATACTATAGACCGCATGGTCTCTGCTAATACCGAAGAACCGTAATGCCAATAGCTCCCGATTTTACTTCGATACTGACCCAGGAATGGACGGTTAACTTTTTGCAGTGTTATCCTAATGGATACTTGAAGCCTACCGAATTGTGTAATTTATTGCAGTTGACCGCGGCCTTGCATGCGGAGCGCGGTGGTATTAGTTTTACCGATATGCAAGTTCATGATCAGGCTTGGGTGTTGAGTAGGATGCGTGTGGAAATTGCGGAACTCCCTAAGTGGCGTGATGTGGTTACGGTAAAAACATGGATTAAATCACTGGAAAACTCCCGTTCGATTCGGTGTTTGGAGGTTTATTTAGGCGATCGCAAGATTATAGGCTGTGAAACGTTTTGGGCCGTATTTAACACCAGTACCCGAAGACCTGAGTCGTTGCGGTTGCCCTTTGATCATTTTGAACTCTTTTCTGATGCGGCCACCACGGTACCTGTGGGTAAAATTGATTTAGCCCCTGATATGGCTGAAGTGGGACAGCATGTGGTAGTTTTATCCGATTTGGATATCGTTAACCATGCCAATAGTGTGAAGTATTTGGAGTGGTGTTTGGATCAAGTTGCCCTTAAAACCATTACGCAACGACAGATAACTAGTTTGGATATGAACTATATGAAAGAAGTGTCGTATCAGGATACGGTTAGCATTCATTTGGACGAATCGGCTACGGAGCTGACCTTTGCCTTGAAGCGGGCGGATAAAGCTTGTTTTGCTTTACAAGTACAATTAGCCTAAAAAAAAGGCCTCTGTTTCCAGAAGCCTTATTCTTATTATCTTATTTTTTCACTACCAATCGGAACCCTTCTCCGTGGATGTTTAGGATTTCCACGTTTGGATCTTCTTTTAGGTATTTACGCAGTTTGGCTATATATACGTCCATACTTCTCGATGTAAAGTAGTTGTCTTCTCTCCAGATTTTGGTTAGCGCTAATTCTCTTGGCATTAAGTCATTTTCATATAGGGCCATCATTTTTAGCAGGTCGGATTCTTTAGGAGATAATTTTATCGGTTCGTTATCGCCTAATTTTAAATAGCGCAATTTGGAGTTTAGATGGAATTTACCAATTTGGAATTCAAATTTAGCCGGTTCGTTTTTAGTTTCCGCTGACTTTCTCTGGATGATCGCTTTGATTTTCATTAATAACACATCAGAGTCGAACGGTTTGTTTAAATAATCATCTGCACCCACTTTGTATCCTTTCATCACATCTTCCTTCATGGATTTGGCTGTCAAGAAAATAAGAGGCACATCTTTATTTTTCTCTCTGATTTCTTTGGCAAGAGTATAGCCATCTTTGTAGGGCATCATGACGTCTAAGATGCAAAGATCGTAATTGTCTTTTTTGAATTTCTCAAAACCTTCCATGCCGTTTTTGGCTAAGGTTACGTCAAAATCATTTAATGTCAAGTACTCTCTCAGAACTATTCCGAAGTTCTGATCATCTTCGACTAGAAGAATTTTTTTGTTTGTTTCCATATTGTTAATTTATGAGTGGGACTTTAATAATAAATGTGCTTCCTTTTCCTTTTTCACTTTCCACGAATACTTCGCTGTTGTGATCTTCTACAATTCGTTTAACGTAGGCTAAACCTAAACCATGACCTTTAACATTGTGTAAATCGCCGGTATGTTCGCGATAGAATTTTTCAAATATTCTTTTTTGGGCCGCTTTTGTCATTCCGGCCCCATGGTCTTTTATTTTGATGATGATGAACTCTTTTACGTTTTCTGTATAGATATCGATAATAGGTTCGTTTGGCGAGTATTTAATGGCGTTGTCAAGGATGTTTACTAGTACATTGGTAAAGTGGACATCGTTTAATAAAACCGAGGTTCTTTTGGCATCTAAATGCGATATAATGGTTCCGTTTCTATCTTCTACAATTAGACTAACGTGTTCGATAGCGTCTTGGATGATGTCATGGATATCGTTTGTTTCTTTATTTATTTCTAGTTCTTTCTTTTCCAGTTTGGAGATTCGTAATACATTCTCTACTTGGGCGTGCATGCGTTTGTTTTCATCTCTGATCATCTGCAGGTAGCGTTGCACTTTTTCTTTGTCGTCTATGACTTTAGGATTCTTGATGGCATCTAGCGCTAAGTTGATGGTAGCTATAGGTGTTTTGAATTCGTGGGTCATGTTATTTATGAAATCGGTTTTGATTTCGGATATCTGACGTTGTTTGATTAATTGACTTAAGGCGCTTGAATAGGCAACGATAATCACTAGGGTGAATATGATCGACAAGAGACAAATACTGATTAGTTCTGAAAATAAGAACTTCTTCTTTTGCGGAAAGGTTACTAATAGTTGGTACTTATTATTTCCTTCGTTGTCAATAAAAACAGGAATTGAATAGGTTGCTGATCTATCGTAATTGAAATGTTCCGATTTTATTTTGGTTGCTAATCCGTTGCTGTACACGTTGAATTCGAAGGGTGTTTTCACGCCGTATTCAATGAGTTCGTCTGCTAATAGCTTTTGGAGCTTATCTACGGAAACCCTTTCCTGTATCGGTTTTAGGGCAGCCATGTCTTTGTATAGCATCTCGAATTGGGCATCTTTCCACGAATCTAGAGAAGCCGTCTTCTCCACTTTCATATCGGGAGCGATTTTCTGTCTTAGATTAGGGTTGTCAATACCTTGGTTGTACACTTCGGTTTTGCTTTTGGACGTATACTTTTTAATAGACGCTTTGCTGTCTGCATTTTTATCAAAGAACGAGGGTGATACTCCGTAATCATCTGAGATGATATTGTTAGAGTATATTATAGTTTCATTTGTGCGGGTATCTCTTTGGTATAAGAACAGTTCTAAGAAATCACTTCTTTTGGGTGCCTTCCCCATACTGTCTTTGACGTGATTGTATTGTTCGTAGAAATTATAGGCTTCTTGCTTCTGTAATTTATCCGCAACATTTCCGAGAACTTGTTTTACATGAAATTTGAATTGTTCTTCGTTATTTTCGAATGATTTATCAAACCAATACACCTGAACAAGAATGATGCCTATTAAAGACAAACTCATTAGGATGACCAATAATCTGAAAAACAATTTATTCATTAAACAAATTTAGCATTTTAACATTTATACAATAAATACATTAACCAAACATTAACATTAGAAGTTAAAATTATTGATTTTTTAATAAATTAAGGATTTTGTTGACTTGCTCTTCTGTTTCTTTAACACTAATATTGCTAATTGTATAATCACTTTTGGCTATTCGTTGTTCGTCTGTCCATTGGTTTTGGATGCGTTGCAGGACCTGTTCTTTGGTGGTATTATCGCGGCTGATCACCCTTTGAATGCGCAAGTCTACTGGTGCTGTGATGGTTATAATTAAATCACAGTCGGCATAGCTGCCACTCTCAAAAAGAATGGCGGTTTCTTTGACCACCCAAGGATGGTTATGATGGTTTTGCACCCATTGATCAAAATGTTGTTTTACTTTGGGATGAACGATGCTATTGAGGCGTTGTAGCTTGTTTGAATCGTTGAAGACTACTTGTGCAAGCTTTTTTTTGTCGATATGCCCATCCGATAAGATGGCTGGTCCTAGCTCTTTGACTACCTCCTGCTCCATTTCTTGGGATGCCATAAGTTTTTTGGCTTCCTCATCGGCTATATAGACGGGAATCCCTAACGATTTCATGTATAGGGCTACAGCAGTTTTACCGCTACCGATTCCGCCAGTCAAACCTATTATTTTGCTCATGATTTAATTTTAAAGAATAGTTCGGGGAATGCTCGTTCGGGTTTTTGTTTGAGCAGGATGACTTTTATGTAGGATTTTAGGAATCCGACGCCATAACCTGTGAACTGTTTGTATACCGCGATTAGGGATAAGAAACCAATTTGGATGCTTTTATTTTGCCACGTTGCTGCTACCAAAACAGCTATAAAATAAGCTGTGTAGCAATAGATTGGGAACAGTATGCCCCATAACAATAAGAATAGTGCGCCGGAGAATCCGAGGATGAATACGGTTGGGAAGAAGAAGGTTAGTTTATTATATTCTGGATACCAGCTGTTTAAAATGGGGCGCGCTTTTCCGAACTTGGTCACTTGAACGGTAAATTTGGCCCAATCGATTCTTCTTTTGTGATAGACGAAGGCTTTGGAGAACAGTCGGGTTTGGTAGCCCAACTTCCAAAGACGGATCGAAAGATCAGGGTCTTCCCCAGGGTGGATGTTTCCGAAGCCATTAGAGGCTTCAAATGCTTTTTTGGAGATTCCCATATTGAAGCTGCGGGGTTGGAATTTGTTTACTTTTTCGGAACCGCCGCGAATGCCTCCTGTGGTTAGGAATGACGTCATCGCAAAATTGATTGCTTTTTGGACGTCGGAAAATGAGTCTAGTGCTGCATCGGGTCCCCCAAAGCAGTCTACGTATTGCTCTTGTAATTCGGTTACTACTTCGTTTAGGTATTGTTTTGGGATGATGCAATCAGAATCAAAAATAATGAAATAGTCTCCTTTGGCTACTTTCATTCCGTAGTTACGCGAGTCGCCGGGACCTGAATTGTCTTTATAGTAATAGGATATCGCTAATTTTGAATCAAAGGAATCAACAACCTCTTTGCATGTTATGGAAGAGCCATCTTCAACGATTACCACTTCAAACGGTTGGTCGTAATCACTCAGCACTAAACTTTCTAATAGTTCGGTAATTTCGTCAGGTCGATTGTATACGGGTATGATGATGGAAAACTGCATGCTTAAAATTTTAACAAAGATAAGTTTTCTGTAAAAGAAAAACCACCTAAAAATAGGTGGTTTAGTGTTTCAATTAAAAAAAGGTTTATTGTTTTAAGACTTTAAATGATTTTGTTTGATTGTTAGAAGTAACTTTAACTAGATAAGCCCCTTCGGTTAAATTCGACACATCCAGTTGCGTTTGATTGGCGTTGGGTGTAGCAGTAATTACTTTTTGCCCTAGTAGATTATATACTTCTATCGAATCTATGATTTGGTTTAGGCTTACATTGAGCACATTATTAACGGGGTTTGGATAGTACTTAAAGTTGGCCTCCTCAACTATACTCGTGCTTAAAGATGCATCGTAAGCCGAGATTCCAAATCCACCAGTAGTATCATTGTTGTATTCGTACACTCTTAGTAAAATAGTAGTTCCAGGGGTTTGGCCTGTTAGCACTAGTATTGAATAGGCAGTTCCCGCAGTTAAATTATCATCATTACAAGCTAATTGTAGTGGATTGTTGCAATTGCCCGTGTAGGCCGTGATGACGGTATCTAAATTGGATTCTCCAGTCGAAGAATCACCGGTTTCTATGGTTATGGTTCCGCTGGCGGGTACTACCACGCTAAACCAAACATCATTTCCAGCAAACCCATTACATGTTATTGGTGTTACTTGTGTTGATGTAGTGGCTCCGAAGTTGGTTCCGTCCGTTAGGTACTGTCCGTAAGTTGCGCCGGCTGTAAGAACGATGGCATTGGCGCATTCATCATTAGCGGGCGCTGGTGGAGGATTAACGGTAAGCACTCCGCTTAGATAGGTAGTTCCGTTCCAGAAGTTACCACTATTGGAAGCATCAATTCCGCCATAATAATAGGCCCCATTATTCAAATTGAAACGGGTAGCGTAATAATAGGTGCCCGGAGTCAGTATATCACCAATGGTGGCCATGTATTGGTCATTTGCTCCCGTATTAGTTTCTGCGTTAAAGGTCGCTGGAACCCAATTTGACCAGGTGTTGGGATTGGTATTCAAATCACTGTACCCTACCCATGCATTAATTCCGCCTGCTTGCCCGGTTGTAGCATCTGTTAATCCGGCTTCAAAAACTTCACCGAATACCGTAACTGTTCCTCCTTGAGTGATGCTTGCTGAAGCGGGGCCGACTAAGGATACAAAATCAGGTGCATCTGGGGCGGGAAGCCCACAAATTACAGAACGTGTTCTCGGAGTGCTGTCGGCCGTACATTGATCATCTAAGTGTGTATAGAAAAAC
Organism: Flavobacteriaceae bacterium; assembly: GCA_947451475.1. Lineage (GTDB taxonomy): Bacteria > Bacteroidota > Bacteroidia > Flavobacteriales > Flavobacteriaceae > Flavobacterium. Next base: position 13,825 of record CANFZC010000051.1, read on the forward strand.
ACTTGACCCGTTAGCGTGGCTACCCAAGTAACCATGCCCATTCCGTATGCAGCAGCTGTAGCGCCATCATCGGCACTGATGGTAATTAAGTCGGTCGCGATAGAACTTTTGAAAACATAGGTTTGCCCTAAAGTCACATTGATTAGGGAATACTCACCCGCAAAGCCCGCATCGGTAATTATATTTTCATAGAGACCATCACAGGTGTCAGGTGTTACACCAGCAGGTTCCAATGGGTATTGGCCGTAGGGTGCGTCAAGGCAGTAACCTGGAGCCGGTATGGTAGTAAAGCTCCATATAGGACAACCGGTGGCTTCTCCCCCAGTATTTTTGGCTACAATTTTCCAATAAAAGGTAGTTGCATATCCCGATACATTGATGTTAGTATATGTGGTTATGTAATTCCCCACTAAAATATTCACGGTTGTTGGTGTTAAGCCATAATAAAGGTCGTAGGAAGTAGCTGGATTTCCCGTTGTGGGTGCATTCCATGAAAAGGTAACATTATCCGGAACAAATATGTCAACGGCTCCGTCTAGCGGTGTTAGATTGGTAGCACAACCTGGTATAACCGTTGTGTTGAAAGTAAAAGGTCCGGCCCATGTACTAAAATCAGTTCCAATGGTACATTCGTCTCTTACATAAAACTCATAATCTGTTAGAGGTACTAAAGAAGTAGCGGAATAGGTTGTTCCCGAAACATTGGCACCGGTATTATCGGCTGCAGTTGGAACGCCTGTTCCTGCTAGTTGCACTATTACTTCAGCGTTGGCAGCTCCGCCAGTAGTCCAGCTTAGTGTGGCCGTAGTTGTGGAGGTTACATTGGCTACCCCATCAGTAGGAGGTAAACAAGAAGGTGGAAGTCCGTCAGTATAATCAAACATGATATTAGGTCGGTTACTACTGGTAGTGGCGGTATCGGTATCGCAGGCAATAGCACCATCTACTCGGAATCTTCTTGAGCCGGCAGTGGTTAGGATGGTCCCTCGTACGCCCCCAAAAGGTTCTATAAAAGCATTGGGACCTTCCGAACAAATTTCGATTACGATATTGTCGGTCCCGTTCCAAACGAAGGGTGTGTCAAAGGAAATCATATCAAAACTACCGGCCGCGGTTACTGTAGGGTCGTAATCGAAGGAATTCTTAACTATTGTTGTAGCATCAACATTGTGCGCAGCAGAATTGGTTGCCGCCGTGTGTCCCATTTTGATGGTATAGGCGGATAACGTTCCTCCTCCATAATCTTCATCAACAGAAAAACCTAAAGCGGTTATTTGGTCGTAAGGTGTTAGCGCAGCACTTAATTCGGTTGCTGTATACACGATTTGGTATCTAAATGATTCAAAATAACCATCAACGGGATCACTAGCTGTACCAGAAGTCGATGCGGCACCCGTTCCAATTACAAATGATTGAGCATTTGCAAATACCCCTATGAGGAGCACCAGCAACAAAGTAATTTTTTTCATTAGAAATTGCGTTTAAAATGTTAATTGAATAAAGTTACTTTAAAATAAGTAGCCTAGCAAATAAAAGAGCACAATTAACTATTACTTATTTTACTTACAGGGATTGGAATTTGTTTAACGATTACTGTAAGTCAAAAAAAAGCCACCTCGATGAGATGGCTTTAAAATAGTATAGAAGTAGTTTATTCTTTGATAACTTTAATGGTCTTCACTTGATTGTTGGCAGTGATTTTAACCAAGTATGCTCCGCTTTCAAGGTTAGATAAGTCCAATTGGGCTTCTCTAGAATTGCATTGTACAGTGGCTACTTTTTGACCTAATAGGTTCATTACTTCCAGTGCCGTAATGGTTTCTTTATAGGATACATTCAGTACGTTTTTCACTGGATTAGGGTAATATGAGAAGGCATTTGGATTGAACGCTCCCGTTGATAAGGTTGCATCGTAGGCTGAAACGGCAAAGTTACCGCTATTATCATTATTGTATTCGTATACTCTAACGTAAAGCGTTGAGCCTGGGATTAGATTGGCTAACGGCAATAATGAATAGGAACCAGTAGCAGCACTATCGTCATCACAACCTACTTGAACTAAATTGGTACAATCTCCGGCATAGGCAGTAATAACCGTATCTACGCCTGATTCGCCCGTGGTTGAATCCCCAGTCTCTATAGTAATAGTACCAGAATCTGGCACTTGAACAGAGAACCAAACATCACCACCTGCAAATCCGAAACAGGTATCAGGAGCTGCTTGAGCAGAAGTTGTAGCGCTATAATTTGTGCCGTTAAGCAAATAGTCGGCATACACGCCGCCCGCTGTTAAAGCAATGGCACCAGTACACTCGTCGTTTGCTGGCGGCGGCGGTGGCGTTCCGACGCAAATGTCGAACGTGGTCGCTTCAGCAGCAGTACCGTAAGAGTACACTTGGATGTAATAGGTTTGGCCAATGGTCAATCCAGTTGGCGTGCTCACATCAGCATCAGAACAGGTTCCGTCAACTAATGTTAAGCTACCGCAAGTTGCTCCTGTGAATAGAGCGTGATACATATCGGTTAATCCAGACACATTTAAAAGACTGATTTTATGCGACGTAGCTGTAGCGGTAAACGAATACCAAACATCATCATCAGGTGTCCCAAAACAAGTGGTGGTATAACCCGATTCTGTTGCTCCTAATAGGGTTCCTGATGTGGTTGAAGCACAAGAATAATCGGGATTTACAGTTACTGGAATAGCACCAGTACATTCATCATTAAAGGGCGCAATAATAACGGAATTAAAGTAAAAAGGACCTGCCCATTCACTGAAGCTTATATCAAGATTACATTCATCTCTGACGTAAAATTCGTAGAAAGTAGATGGTGTTAATCCATCGGCTGTGTAGGTCGTCCCGATAACATTTACTCCGGTATCATTAGCATCAGCAGGGATGCCAGTACCGATAGGTTGCACTACAATTTCGGCATTGTTTGCGCCGCCAGAAACCCAAGATAAATCAACGGTGGTTAGCGTGGCATTAGAAGCAGTTCCTGCAGAAGGGACACTACAGGCGATTGATTTTAACACAGGGGAATTAAAGCAAAAGCCCCAATTCCAATCGATCCCTGTGATGCTGTCATTGTACGATATTCTATATCTAAACCCCGATAATTGCGTCGGTGTAAAATTGGCAATATTTAACTCGGAAGTCGAAAAGACTGTTTTTGGTAGTGTACAAAAATTATCAGTAATTACAGTGTCATTATAATTCCCAGGGATGCTAGACCACAGCACCCAGGAAGCGGTATCTGCATTCCAATATTCAAATTGGAGGACATCATCTGCTAAGTAACGGTAGCCATATTGCACGGTAACTTTTATTGTAATTTCGTTGGCATTGAAGGCTGGTGTTAGATCGATTACTGGAGATTGCGCGGCAATATTATCCTCATGACTAATGCCTGCATCATCATCATCAAAGGCAAAATTAGCCGTTGTCAAGGGACTAGCTTCATAGGCTAACGGGTCGGTACTATAGCTACCCGTTACGGTCCAAGCTGCGTTTGGCCATGCGGCACTTTCATTCAGAACCTGTGAATAAGCGGGAAAGCATAAACACAAAAGAAATGTAAATAGTGTAATTTTTTTCATGTGGTATTCGTTTATAGGTTATAAAGAATAAAAGTAGGTATAATAAAAAAAACTCACAACTAATTGTGAGTTTTAGGGTTTGAATTGTAAAATTGGTACGATTAGTTCTTTATACTTGGCACAAAAACAGCTTCGTTTGTATCTGCAGTATAGTCTACACCGTCGAAACCGAATCCGAAAAGATTTAGGAAATCTTGTTTGTATCCTGCTAAGTCTCCGATACTACCTAAATTTTCGGTAGTTGCGGAATCCCAAAGTGTTTTTATTTGGGCTTGAATGTCTTCTCTCATTTCCCAATCGTCGATTCTGATACGTCCTTTATCATCGGTAGGAATGGCTTCACCGGTATACAATCTTTGGGCATAAAGGCGTTGAATTTGCTCGATACATCCTTCGTGCACTCCTTCTGCTTTCATTATTTTGTATAATAAAGAAATGTATAAAGGAATGACAGGGATGGCAGAACTAGCTTGGGTTACTAAGGCTTTGTTTACCGA
>CANFZC010000052.1 GCA_947451475.1 Flavobacteriaceae bacterium
AGAAGTGAATCCCCGCGCGGTAACTCGCCGAGAAGTAACGGAGGTATTCGTGGCGCGTCTCCCGGTACACAAACGCCAAGAACGAATGGCGTAATTCGTGCGGAGTCCCCACGTACAGAAACACCTCGAACCAGCGGTGTTATTCGTACCGAGTCCCCTCGAAATGTAGTACCACAGGGCAGCAACAATCGCACTATTGAAAGCCCTAGAAGCAATGCACCAAGAAACGTTACGCCAAGACAAAATTCGATTCCTAGAGGTACTGGCGGGAATACAGGTGGCGGAAGAGCTGCTGGTGGCGGAAGAAGAGGTTAAATAAAAAATAAATATAATAAGCAGTCTGTAGAAAGCACCTTGGGTTAGGGTGCTTTTTATTTTATAAATCCGTTTAAAAATAACAGTTTTAAAAAAAATGATTATTTTAAAAAAAGAGTACATTTGTACCCTTTTAATAATCTTTTATGAGCGCTCATAATCATCAGCTTCACAGCAAACTTACAATAGGTGGATTACTTATTACGTTAGGAATTATATACGGTGACATTGGCACCTCCCCTTTGTATGTTATGAAGGCCATTATTGGTCTGCATCATGTCATCAATCCCGACATTATATTAGGAGGACTTTCCTGTATCTTTTGGACCTTAACACTGCAGACTACTTTAAAATATGTTATCCTAACCCTTAGTGCAGACAATCATGGTGAAGGAGGTATTTTTGCTTTGTATGCCTTGGTTAAGAGAACTAAAATTAAATGGTTGATTGTTCCTGCGATTGTTGGAGGAAGTGCTTTGTTGGCCGATGGGATTATCACCCCTCCTATTTCGGTTTCTTCGGCTGTAGAAGGTATTAGAACGTTTTATCCTTCTATAAATACCGTACCGATTGTAATTGCCATCTTAGTTATTTTATTTACAATACAGCAATTTGGAACCAAATTAGTAGGTAAGTTTTTCGCTCCCATGATGTTGGTTTGGTTTAGCATGTTGGGCATCCTTGGAATCATTCAGATAGGCGGAAATCTTTCTGTTTTTAAAGCCATTAACCCTTATTATGCTTACAATCTACTTCGCATACACCCGGACGGATTTTATGTGTTGGGATTTGTTTTCTTATGTACGACAGGAGCTGAGGCCTTGTATTCAGACATGGGTCACTGTGGTCGTAAAAACATCCGCATTAGTTGGATTTTCGTAAAAGCCACTTTGGTTTTAAACTATTTTGGTCAGGGAGCTTATTTGATTAAGCACGCGGGAAGTACTTTATATAAATTGGGTGGAAATAATGCTAATCCGTTCTATTTAGTCATGGATAATTGGTTTCAGCCTTTTGGAATAGTCATTGCTACGATGGCCGCTGTTATTGCTTCACAAGCGTTGATTAGTGGTTCGTTTACCTTAATTAACGAAGCGATGCGCTTGAATTTTTGGCCTAAAGTTAAAATTAAATACCCTACCGATTTAAAAGGGCAGTTATACATCCCTTCGATTAACTGGTTGTTGTTGGCTGGCTGTATTGGTATCGTGCTTCATTTTAAAGAATCGGGTCATATGGAAGCGGCTTATGGATTAGCGATCGTATTGTGCATGATTATGACGACTATTTTATTGAATTACTATTTGATAATGAAGCGCGTTTCGTGGTATATTATTGGTGCTATCATTTCGTTATATTTAGTAATTGAAATAAGTTTCTTAATTGCTAATTTGGACAAATTCCCTCATGGAGGGTATGTAACCTTATTTATAGCGTGTGTATTGATAGGAATCATGACCATCTGGTTCTTGGCTAAAAAGATCAGCAAGAACTATACTAAAATGGTTAAGATTGACAACTATAAGAAAGTATTGGCTGAGTTAAGTTTGGACTTATCGATTCCGAAATATGCGACCCATTTGGTTTATATGACCAATTCGAATCGCATTGATGAAATCGAGGAAAAAGTAATGTATTCTATATTACAAAAACGACCTAAGCGCGCTGACATTTATTGGTTAATACACGTTAACATCTTGAGTGAACCTTATCGTAAAGAATTTAAGGTGAATGAAATCATTAAAGATGATTTATATAGAATAGACTTTTACTTGGGCTTTAGAGAACCTACTAAGATTAATTTAATGTTTAAGGAAGTTATTAAAGACATGGTAAAAAATGGCGAGGTGGATATTACCAGTCGTTATGAATCCTTGAATAAGAATAACATAATTGGTGATTTCAAATTTGTGCTTTCAGAGAAATTCTTGTCGAATGATAGTGACTTGACCTTCTTTGAAAAGGTAGTAATGTATTCTTATTTTGTCATGAAAAAATTCAGTTTATCGGAAGAGAAAGGCTTTGGTTTGGATAGTAGTTCGGTTAAAATCGAACAATTCCCATTGGTCATCCACGCCCCAGAGAAGATTGAAATGAAGCGAATTTTTTCTCAATTTTAAACCCATTCCCCCTATTGAAGTATTCTTTAATTCCTTTTATCGAAAGGTTTTAAAGAATACTTCTTTTTTATATTCAAAAATGCAATAACTTTGCAGGCTTATTTTTTTACACCATGCGATTACATCGAAATTTAGTTTACACCACTATTGACTCTTTAAATGCCATATTCAACGAAGGCGAATATGCGGATAAGGTCGTGGCACGCGCTTTGAAAAAAGACAAACGTTGGGGCAGTTCTGACCGAAAATTTGTGGCGGAGACCATTTATGAGGTTGTGCGATGGAAGCGGTTATATATGGAAATTGCGGACGTAAAAGAACCCTTTAATCGGGAGGATTTATGGCGGATGTTTGCCGTTTGGGCTGTATTGCGCGGCTATCCTATTCCGGATTGGAGGCAACTGGAAGGCACTCCTGAGCGCAAAATAAAAGGACGCTTTGATGAATTGTCAAAGGTTCGTAAAATGCGTGAATCGATTCCGGATTGGATGGATGAGTTGGGTGTCAAAGAATTGGGAGAAGCCATTTGGACCAAAGAGATTGCAGCTCAAAATCAGCCTGCGAAAGTCATTTTGCGTGTGAATACCTTAAAGACCAATAAAGAGGCCCTACATGCGTTATTGATGGACTTGAATATTGAAACTGAGTTTTTGAAAGACCAACCCGATGCTTTAGTTTTAAAGGAGCGAGCCAACGTCTTTTTGACGGATGCTTTTAAGCAAGGGATGTTTGAAGTACAAGATGCTTCCTCTCAACTTGTGGCTGCTTTTCTTGATGTGCAGCCGGGCATGCGTGTCGTTGATACTTGTGCGGGTGCTGGAGGTAAAACGTTGCACATGGCTTCGTTGATGCAAAATAAAGGTCAATTGATTGCGATGGATTTGTATGAAAGTAAATTGAAGCAATTGAAGTTGCGCGCTAAAAGAAATGGTGCTTTTAATATAGAATACCGTATTATTGATTCAACCAAGGTTATTAAAAAGCTTCATGAAAAGGCTGATCGAGTCTTGATTGATGCGCCTTGTAGTGGATTGGGTGTTTTGAAGCGAAATCCGGATGCCAAGTGGAAACTACAGCCCGAGTTTATTGAGAATATTAAAAAAATACAGGCGGAAGTTTTAGAAAATTATGCTAAGATTGTGAAACCAGGCGGCAAGTTGGTTTACGCTACCTGTTCGATATTACCCTCTGAGAATCAAGAGCAAGTACAAAAGTTTTTGACTACCGAGATTGGAAAGGCATTTACCTTTGTACAAGACACTAAAATACTAGCTCAAAACACAGGCTTTGATGGTTTTTATATGGCCTTACTGGAACGCAAACTATAACTATGAAAAAGTATTTATATTTATTACTCCTTTTTAATAGCGTCTTATATTCTCAGGAACCTCAGGGTTATTATGATAATGCTACCGGAACGGGTTACACTTTAAAGACCCAACTGTATACTATTATAGCACCCCATACTACCTTAGTATATGGAGCCGGATTATGGAATTTATTTACAACCTCTGACGTGCGCCCTGATAATTACGTTTGGGAAATTTATTCCAACTGTAATTTTATTTTTGGAACTGTGGCCAGTGGTGGAAATCAAGATGATGGAACCTTAGGTACAATTGAATGCCAGCGCTTTAATAAAGAACATACCTTTCCAAAGAGTTGGTTTGGCGGGCAAATATATCCTATGTATTCTGATGCCTTTATAGTGATGCCTTCCGACAAGAAAGACAATGGATTGCGTGGCAGTTTGGTTTATGCCAATGTTAACGCAACGGTTACCAATCCTATTGGCAATGGATGGCGTATCGGAAGTTGCGTTACTCCTAATTACTCTTATAATCTTGATGTATTTGAACCTGCTGACCAATTTAAAGGTGATTTTGCTCGTAATTATTTTTACGTAGCCACTTGTTATGAAAATCAAATTGCTGGTTGGCAAAATATAGATCCTAATGGAAATACTGTTTTGGATGGAACTAGTGATAAGGTTTTTGAACAGTGGTATTTGGAGATGCTTTACAGCTGGCATGTTAACGATCCTGTAAGTTCCAAAGAAACCACTAGAAATAATGCTATTTTTGCTGTACAAGGAAATCGTAATCCTTTCGTCGACCATCCAGAATATGTAGATATGATTTGGGGTGATGCATTGCGTACGGCTACCTACTCGACCTTATCTAAAGTAAGGGTTTATCCGAATCCTTCTACTGATGGCACGCTTACCTTGAGCAGTGAACAAGCTTTGGATGAAATTGAGTTGATTACGGTTAACGGTCAAATACTGCAAAAGATTGAGCATCCTGTATTTCAAAATAATACCTATACATTTAATAATCTGCCAAAAGGATTTTACTTTTTACAACTTAAAGGCGCTAAAGAAACGCTGACTAAGAAAGTTATTTTAAATTAAAATTGCTTTAAGAACCTAATATCTAAAACGCGGTTGGTATTCAACCGCGTTTTTTTGTTTTTCATCGGAAAGGGCGATAAATCGGCATTCATTCATCGAGAAAACGTGGAATTGCTTTGAATTTTAGTAGTACTTTACTATCTTTCGCCTCCTATTGTGTAACCCTCAAAACATTGATCAAATGTTAGAAGAAAAGAATGATAACCTGCAAGATGCAGATGGAAATGTAGCCAACGAAGCTCAAGAAATGGCCACGACTGAAAATCAAGAAATTGCAAATGAAACTGCTATCGAAGAAGTTGCTCCTGCTGAAGAAGAAGTAGTTGCTGAAGAAGCTGCTCCTGCTGAAGAAGTAGTTGCTGAAGAAGCTGCTCCTGCTGAAGAAGTAGTTGCTGAAGAAGCTGCTCCTGCTGAAGAAGTAGTTGTTGAAGAAGCTGCTCCTGCTGAAGAAGTAGTTGCTGAAGAAGCTGCGCCTGCTGAAGAAGTTGTTGCTGAAGAAGCTGCTCCTGCTGAAGAAGTAGTTGCTGAAGAAGCTGCTCCTGTTGAAGAAGTAGTTGCAGAAAGTGATCATCAGGCAGCCATTAGTGCTATAGAAGAAGTAAATGCAGAGGAAAGCGAAGATGAGTCTTTAAAAGAGCGTCATGACATTCCGATGTTGGATTACGAAACCTTATCTATGGAGCAATTGGTTGACGAGTTGGCCGAATTAGTAGTCGTAGAAAAAGTAATGTCGGTTAAAGACCACGTGGAAGAGCTTAAAAAAGCATTCTTATCTAAATATTATCATTTTATTGATGAGAAGAAAGAAGAGTTTCATGCTGAGAATCCGGAGACTACAGAAGATTTCCATTATCATTTCCCGTTAAAATTAAAATTTGACGAATTATATACGCAGTACCGCGATAAAAAGAATGTGCATTTCCAAAGTTTGCAAAACAACTTGAAATCTAATTTAGATAATCGTATGGCTATAGTGGAAGAGTTGAAAAACTTAATTCACAGTCAGGAGAGCATACCGGTAACACTTAAGAAATTTAATGATATCCGTGACCGTTGGAAAGTAGCGGGTCCGATACCTAAGGATAAGTACAATCACGTTTGGAACAATTACCATTTTCATTTAGAGAATTTCTATGACATTCTTCATTTGGATCGTGAGATTCGCGATTTGGACTTCAAGCACAATATGGTTCAAAAACTTAAAATCATAGAGCGTGTCGAAGAATTGGTAAAAGAAGAAGACATTAATAAAGCGTTCCGTGAATTACAAGATTTGCACCGTATTTGGAAAGAAGAAATAGGACCAGTTTCGAGAGAACATCGTGAAGAAATATGGGTTCGTTTCAGCGAATTGACCAAGCAGATGCATGATAAACGCGAAGGTTTATATGAAAAGTTACGTGAAGGTGAGACCGAGAACTTAAACAAGAAAAAAGAAGTTGTAGCTCAAATAGAGGTATTGGCACAAGAAAAGGTTGGTTCGCATGCCGCTTGGCAAGGACAGATTGAAAAAGTAGAAGCGTTGCGCAATGCATTCTTTAGTATTGGTAAAGTACCTGCTGATTTGAACGAAGACATTTGGGCAGCCTTTAAAACTGCCGTTCGCAACTTTAACATACTTAAAAACTCTTTTTACAAAGACATTAAGAAAGATCAAAACGATAATTTAAGCAAGAAACAAGCCTTAGTTGCTAAAGCTCAGGAATTGAAAGACAGTACCGATTTTGCCACTACTACTCCGTTATTCAAACAAATACAGGAAGAGTGGAAAACAATTGGTCATGTGCCAAGAAAGTTATCTGACAAACTTTGGACGGATTTCAGAGCCGCTTGTAATGAGTATTTTGAGAAATTAAAAGAGCAAAAATCGGAAGTGAATGAAGACGAGGTTGCTGCTTTTGAAAACAAGAAAACCTATTTAGAAACTTTGAGAGCGTTTGAACTATCGGGTGAGCATAGAGCCGACTTGGATGCGATAAAAGCTCATATCGAAACTTGGAAAGGATTTGGAAAAGTACCTTTTGCTCGTCGTCATATCGAAGGAAAGTTCAATAAGATTTTGGATGTTCTCTTTGAAAAATTAAGTGCTAGTAAAAAAGACAATGAGAAAGCGCGTTATGCTAATAAATTGGATTATTTGGCTAGTTCTGATACTCGTAAATTAGACAATGAGAAAGTATTCATCATGCGTAAGATCGATGAAGTACAAGGAGAGATTTTCCAATTGGAAAACAACATACAGTTCTTTGCTAAAGCCAAAGCAGATAATCCTATGGTGAAAGAAGTTTTGAAAAGTATTGAACGTCAAAAAGAAGAATTGGCTTCATGGAAAGACAAGTTGAAACAACTTAGAAATATGAAGACCGAAGAATAATAAAAAGCCCCAACATGCGTTGGGGCTTTTTTTATTGTTGTATTTTGGAAGCTAAGAGATAAATGACGGCCATTCTGATGGCTACTCCATTTTCTACTTGGTCTAGGATTACCGATTGTTTGGAATCAGCCACATCTGAAGTGATTTCGACTCCCCTATTGATTGGCCCTGGGTGCATGATGATGATTTCTTTATTCAAGGAATCTAATAAGGCTTTATCAACTCCGTATTGCTGGGCGTATTCTCTGGTAGAAGGAAAATAGTTTACATCCATGCGCTCGTTTTGCACGCGCAGCATGTTGGCCACGTCACACCATTCTAATGCTTTACGCAAATTAGGTTCGACGCTAACCCCTAAACTTTCAATATATTTCGGAATTAAGGTTTTTGGTCCGCACACTTTCACTTCGGCACCTTGCATTTGCAAGGCATAGATATTGGACAATGCCACTCTAGAATGCAGTATATCGCCTACGATGACTACTTTCTTTCCTGCTACTTCCCCAAGGCGTTCTCTGATTGAAAAACTATCCAATAGCGCTTGAGTGGGATGTTCGTGCGCCCCATCACCTGCATTAATGATACTGGCCTTAACATTTTGGGAAAGGAAGTAAGCCGCACCAGGATTGGCATGGCGCATGACGACCATGTCGACTTTCATGGCCAAAATATTATTAACGGTATCAATAAGAGTTTCCCCTTTCTTAACCGATGACTGTGCGGCAGAAAAACTGATTACATCGGCTGAGAGCCTTTTTTGGGCTAATTCGAAGGAAAGTTTTGTTCGCGTACTGTTTTCAAAAAAGATATTGGCAATCGTAATATCGCGCAAAGAAGGTACTTTTTTGATGGGACGATTGATGACTTCTTTAAAGTGGTCTGCCGTTTCAAAAATCAAATCGATATCTCCTTTTTGGAGGTATTTAATACCTAATAAATGGTTGACTGATAGTTCGGACATTGTTGGCTGTTATTGGCTGTTGGTTGTTTGTCTTAAATTAAATATACGGCATCTTCTCCATCCTTCTCATTCCAGCATACTTTTACCTTTTCATCTTCAATGGCATCTACCTGTCGGCCTCGATAATCAGGCTGTATTGGAAGATGTCGGCTGAATCTTCTATCAATAAGCACTAAGAGTTCTATTTCGGAAGGACGTCCAAAAGACTGAATGGCGGTAAGCGCAGCATTGATGCTTCTGCCGGTATATAAAACGTCATCTATAAAAATGACTTTTTGATCTTCAACTAAGAAATCGATTTGGGTTTTGTTGGCTTCCAATTGTTTTTCACCTCTGCGGAAATCATCTCTAAAAAAGGTAATGTCTAGAAATCCGAGGGGTACCTTATTGATTTGGTATTCTTGTTCGAGTAGGGCTTTGATTCTTTTGGCTAAATAAATGCCTCGGGGTTGTAGTCCTATTAAAACGGTATTGGAAAAATCGAGATGTTTTTCGATTAACTGACAAGCCAAACGATGGAGTATGATATTGACTTCTTTGGAAGTGAGCAATACTTTTTGACTCATGGTAGTGTTGTTTGGGTTGTAAAAGTAGTATTTTTTATTGAGCGAGTCAACTACTTAAAGGAATTTAGAATCAGTGTATAAAAAAACTCCCTTAGTAGGGAGTTTTTTTATTGCATTTGACTAACAATCTATTGTTAGTTATACATCTTCTTTCTCAACTCTTGCACTTTGTCATCATCAAGGTATTCATCAAACGTCATATAGCGATCAATTACTCCGTTTGGTGTAATTTCTAGCACTCTATTGGCGACCGTTTGCGCAAACTCATGATCATGGGTAGTGAACAAGACTGACCCTTTAAAGTTTTTCAATGAGTTATTGAAGGCGGTAATGGATTCAAGGTCTAAGTGATTGGTTGGTTCGTCTAGCATCAATACGTTGGCACGAATCATCATCATACGCGATAACATACAGCGTACTTTTTCCCCTCCCGACAATACGGTACATTTTTTCAATGCTTCTTCTCCAGAGAAAATCATTTTTCCAAGGAAGCCACGCACATAAACTTCGTCACGTTCTTCTTCGGTTTTAACGAATTGGCGTAACCAGTCTACTAAATTAAGGCTACCATCGGTAAAAAACTGACTGTTATCATTTGGTAAGTAGGATTGATTGGTGGTGATTCCCCAATCATACGTTCCGGCATCGGCGGTTTGATTACCGTTAAGTATTTCATAGAAAGCAGTCGTAGCGCGCGAGTCTTTAGAAAACACTACTACTTTATCGCCTTTGGCCATATTTAAATCAACATTCTTAAATAACACTTCGCCATCAACTGAGGCGGCTAGGTTTTGTACATGTAGAATTTGGTCACCTGCTTCACGCTCAACATCAAAGATGATGGCAGGGTATCTGCGGCTTGATGGTTTGATTTCGTCTAAGTTTAATTTTTCAATCATCTTTTTACGGGACGTAGCTTGTTTGGATTTGGCTACGTTGGCACTAAAACGACGGATGAATTCTTCCAACTCGGCTTTCTTTTCTTCGGCTTTCTTATTTTGTTGGGCTTTTTGGCGTGCGGCTAATTGGCTCGACTCATACCAAAAAGTATAGTTACCCGAGTAATGGTTGATTTTAGAGAAATCGATATCCGATATATGTGTACATACTGAATCTAAGAAGTGACGGTCGTGCGATACTACAATCACGGTATTTTCATAGTTGGCCAAGAAGTTTTCTAACCATGAAATGGTTTCAAAATCCAAGTCATTGGTAGGCTCATCCATTACTAATACGTCGGGGTTTCCAAAAAGTGCTTGTGCTAAAAGGACACGTACTTTCATTTTTCCTTCCATCTCACCCATAAGTGTGTAGTGCATATCCGCTGCAATACCTAAATTGGATAGCATAGCACCCGCATCGGATTCAGCGTTCCACCCGTTCATTTCTTCAAATTGTACTTGCAGCTCCCCTATTCTATCGGCATTTTTATCGTCATAGTCGGCATACAAGGCATCCATTTCAGATTTTACGGCAAACAAAATTTTGTTTCCCATCATTACGGTTTCTAATACTGTATGTTCGTCGAACATGTTATGGTTTTGGTTTAGTACCGACATACGTTTGCCAGGCTCCAAGAAAACACGTCCAGAGGTTGGATCGATATCTCCGGCTAAGATTTTTAGGAAGGTTGATTTACCAGCACCATTAGCCCCAATTACGCCGTAGCAATTGCCTTGGGTAAAGGTGGTGTTAACTTCGTCAAATAATATTCTTTTACCAAATTGAACCGATAAATTAGAAACTGTAAGCATGAACTATATTTTATTAAAATTTGTGCAAAAGTAGTGAATAGTGTTCAGTGTTCGCGCACTCGGAGCTAGTTTTTTTACAACCGAAATCTAGTCTTGTAGCAAGGATTCTAAAGCTGTATTTAAACTCTCATAATCAGACACTATTTTGAGCATCTTGCCTTCTTTATCCAGAATAAAATGGGTTGGGAAACCATTTAGATGCAGGGCTTGATTCATATAGGTTTTCATATTGGGTACTACGGCATAGAATAACGGTTTTTTAGATAAAAAGCTGGTCAGTTGGGCCGGCGTATCCTCGGCTAGACTTAGGAATAGTATATCGCTTCTTTCTTTGTATTTGGCGGCCAATGCATTTACCGCTGGAAACTCTTCAATACATGCCGCGCAATGGATGTACCAACACTTGATGATGATGTATTTCCCTTTCATGGTTTCGTTGGAAACGACGTTCCCATTTAAATCAGTGAAATCAAACTTTGGAAAAGGCTTCCCTTCCATTTTGAAATGTTCGTATTCATCGAAAGCCAATTGCATAATAGTAGCTTTAATACTGCTGTCGGATTTGGGTGCTATTTTGTAGAGCTTGTAGACTATCTTATCCGTAGGCACAAGACGAATAGGAATGAAGGACCCAGAATTAAGTTTTTGAAAGAACTGGTCTTTGCTGATGGTTTTACCTTTAGCATCTAAACCAATGAAATCTGTTGACAACATGATCTTTGTGGTTTGGTACTTAAACCAATCTTGGAAGTTTTTTTGCAGCGTTACGGGATTCACTTCGGGTGCTCCATAGGGTGTTTGGCACCAAATTGAATTGGTAAGCAAAAGAAGTAAAACGATAAATTGGATTCTTTTCATAATAGGAAAATAGTAGCCGTCAAAATTACTATAAATTTATTTTTAATGACTTTATTTAAAAAGGTATATTAGCTAAAACATAATAACCGAACGATGTCCTTTCCGTTTCAGATTTCTATATTGGGTGACACACTATACTTGCATTTCATATTTGAAACCTTGGCCTTTATCGTAGGCGTACGTTTGTATTACCACCTTAAGAAAGGAATTGCAGACCCTATTTCAGACCTGAACAGACTTTGGATTCTATTTGGTGCTATGATAGGAGCACTAGTGGGCTCCCGCTTACTGGCCTTATTAGAGGAACCAAGCACGATTTCGGAACAAACCTGGCTCATGATTTATCAAAATAAAACCGTGGCAGGAGGTTTTATTGGGGGATTATTTGGCGTGGAACTCGTTAAAAAATTCATTGGAGAAAAAACGGCTTCTGGGGATGTTTATGTAGTTCCGATTATAGTGGCTCTGTTTATAGGGAGAATGGGTTGTTTTACTATGGGGATTGCCGAGCCTACTTATGGTATTGAAACCAGTAGTGTTTTTGGTATGAACCTTGGTGATGGAAAATTGCGTCATCCAGTAGCGCTGTATGAAATGGTCTTTATGGTATTATTATTGCTGATGTTTTCTGCGTTAAAAAATAAGACATTGCTTAATGGTGACCGATTTAAATTGTTTATGGTATTGTATTTTTTGTACCGTTTCTTGGTGGAATTCATTAAGCCGTATCATCCGTTGTTTTTAGGACTAAGCAGCATGCATTGGAGTGCGTTGTTGCTGTTTGTTTATTATTATAAATTTATTTTAAGACTTATTCGATATGCCCAATAGAGATTATATATACTACGATTATACCAAGAGCCTTTGCGCTGAATGTCTACATACTATCGATGCCAAAATTGTCTTTCAAGATGATAAGGTCTGGATGTTAAAACATTGCAAAACCCATGGCGATACGAAAGTTATGATCGCCGATGATGTGGAGTACTACCGCCAAATACGCAACTTCAATAAACAATCGGAAGTACCTTTGAAGTTCAACACCAAAGTTCATTATGGTTGTCCTTATGATTGCGGTCTCTGCACGGATCACGAACAACATTCTTGCTTATCTATAGTAGAAGTGACGGACCGTTGTAACTTGGCCTGTCCCACTTGCTATGCTAGTTCGGGTCCGAATTATGGCCGACACCGTACCTTGGAGGAAATAGAAAAAATGTTTGACATCATCGTGGCTAATGAAGGTGAACCCGATGTGGTGCAGATTTCGGGTGGAGAACCAACCGTACATCCTCAGTTTTTTGAGATATTGGATATTGCTAAGAGTAAACCTATCCGTCATTTGATGCTGAATACCAATGGAATTCGGATTGCCAAAGATGCAGCCTTTGTCGAGCGATTGGCTAGTTATATGCCCGACTTTGAAATCTACTTACAGTTTGATAGTTTTAAACCCGAAGTGTTGGAGAAACTTCGAGGCGAAGACTTGACTGAAGTACGGAAAAAGGCTATTGCCAATTTGAATCAATTCAACCTCTCTACTACCCTGGTAATCACTTTGCAAAAGGGCGAGAACGATGATGAGATTGGCAAAATATTAGAATATGCAGTTCAACAAAAATGTGTGCGTGGCGTTACCTTCCAACCTACCCAGGTAGCAGGACGCAATGACAATTATAGCGATGAGGAAGGAAGAATCACCTTGACAGAGGTACGCCGTAAAATCTATGAACAATATCCCGTATTCACAGCTCAAGATTTGATTCCGGTACCTTGCAACCCCGATGCCTTGTGTATGGCGTATGCCTTGAAAATGGATGGAGAAGTATTTCCGATGACCCATTTAATTAACCCAGAAGATTTATTGAATAATTCAAAAAACACCATTGTTTTTGAAAACGACGAAAAATTAAAAAACCATATGCTGACTTTATTCAGTACCGGAATTTCGGTCGATTGTGCTAAAGAAACCTTTGGTGAACTCTTGTGTTGTTTACCTAGAGTACAATCGGACCATTTGCATTATGAGAATTTGTTTCGTATTATTATCATGAATTTTATGGATGCTCAAGATTTTGACGTGAGAGCGGTAAAGAAATCTTGTGTTCATATTGTGGATAAAAGAGGAAAGATTGTTCCCTTTGAAACCATGAATTTATTTTACCGGGAACCTAGTGTCATTGACACTATACGAAAACAAATGGATACTATTAAAAATTAAGAAGACAGCATAATGAGTGATTTTTTAGGCATACTTTGCGCGACCCTTTTAGTCTTAAGTATCTTGGCATTTGTAGTTGGATTTGTAATGCTTTTCATCGAATCTAAAAAGAAGCTAGGATTAAAATTATTAATCGCAGCTGGGATTGTTTTTGTTATTGGTTTCGGAACTTGTGTAGCGGCTGTCTTTACTAGCTAACTAATGGATTTTATTGTTTTTATCTTAGCCATTGCCATAGTAATTAGCGTACTTGCCTTTATTATTGGTTTATTCAAAGTACTTTTTCAAAAAAATGAAGATAAGGCTTATGGATTAAAATTACTTATTTATTCCACTATGGCTATTATCATTGGATTTGGATCCTGTGTTGGCCTATTGAGTTTGGGGAGCCTTCAACTTTAACTATAGCTTAACAGTATATTCCAAATGGTGTGAATATTTTTGTTTACTAGTCTCAAATACATGCATAAGGGTAAACATTTACTAATTTTTAGTTTTCTAGCTCCACTAATGGCCTTGCTTTGTTCGTGCAAAAACGATTTCAAAGCGAACGACTATGTGGCTTATTTTGGAGGAGAAGTCGTGAATCCCAACAATCCGTATGTTCTCTTTTGCAAAGACAACGAGGTAATCGATACCTTAAAATTAGACAGCAACAATAGGTTCTTCATGCAGTTTGATTCCTTAGCGCCAGGTTTGTATAGTTTTAAACACGAGCCGGAATACCAATATGTTTATTTTGATAAGAATGACAGTATCATGGTGCGTCTCAATTCAAAAGACTTCGATGGCTCAGTTGTTTTTTGTGGTCGGGGCGATCAAAAGAATAATTTTCTTATGGAACAGTACCTAAGAAACGAGAAGGATAAAAATGATTTATTTGAATCTTTTGATATGGACATTTCGCAGTTTAGCCATACCAATGATGCTTCTTATAAACAATCCCAAAAGTTTTATCAAGGTAAAAAAGATGAAATTAAATGGAGCGATGATTTTGATACCTATGCCAAAGCAGCTTTAGATTTTCCTTATTACTCTCGCAAAGAGTTGTATCCGATGATTCATAAGCTGCGCACTGGGAATGATGTTTATGAAAAAATACCCAAAGATTTTTATGCTTTCCGAAAAAAGGTGGACTGCAATAATGTAGCCTTATCGAACTACTCCCCTTTTGTTATGTATTTGTCTAATATGCTAAACAACATGGGAACCATCAACTACCATAATCATTTCTCTGAACTCGATTTATCGTTGAAGACGAATATCAACAAACTTAATATTGCTGATACCTTAATCAAAAATGAAAAAGTTAAGAATACGATTCTAAACAATATAGCGTTTACGTATTTACTTGAAGACCAAAACATGGTCAACAACATGACCTTTCTTCAAACCTATCATAAATATTCCACGGATAGAAGTCAGAGAAATGAGATTACCAAAATTGGTGACGCGATACAGTTGCTTACAACTGGGAATAAGTTACCTGAAGTAACCTTAATTAGTCCGAAAGGAGATACGATATCCTCCAATGCCTTTGCTAACAAAAAAACGGTACTGTTCTTTTGGACTGAAAATGCAATGTCGCATTTTGAAGCCGTACATAAAAAAGTGATGGCTTTCCATAGTAAACATCCCGAATACCAATTTATTGGGATTAATTTAAATGATCAAGTTGACGTATGGCAAAAACTCTTGTATGAGTATACTTTTAATGGTATAGCCGAATACCGTTGTGCTGACTTTGAGGATTTAAAAGCCAAATGGGTTATTACCAAAATACATCGTACTATAGTGCTGGGAGATAAAGGTCTTATCTCTAATGCCTTTACGAATATATTTGAATTGAACTTTTTGGACGAACTTAAATGAGTTCTACAACCTGATATAAGTAAAAAAGGGCTTTCTTTCGAAAGCCCTTTTTTATTTTAGAATAGAAATATTATTGATTTCCTTTAGCATAATCGGCTAAGAACTGCGCCAAACCGATATCGGTTAATGGGTGTTTTAACAAACCTAATATAGATGATAGTGGACCCGTCATCACATCGGCACCAATTTTAGCACAGTTTACTACGTGCATGGTGTGACGAATAGACGCTGCCAAAATTTCTGTTTCGAAAGCGTAATTATCATAGATATCACGAATTTCTTGAATTAAAGCCAAGCCATCGGTAGAGATATCGTCTAAACGGCCTAAGAATGGTGACACATAGGTAGCTCCTGCTTTGGCAGCTAACAATGCTTGACCGGCAGAGAACACTAAGGTAACATTGGTTTTGATTCCTTTGTCTGAGAAGTATTTACAAGCTCTAACACCGTCTTTGGTCATGGGTAATTTCACTACAATTTGTGGGTGTAAGTCGGCCAACTCTTCCCCTTCTCTGATCATACCGTCATAATCGGTTGCAATTACTTCAGCGCTTACATCACCCTCTACGATATTGCAGATGTCAACATAATGTTTTAGGATATTGTTTTTTCCTGTGATTCCTTCTTTAGCCATAAGGGACGGATTAGTAGTTACTCCGTCTAAAACGCCTAAGCTTTGTGCTTCTTTGATTTCGTTTAAATTGGCTGTGTCAATAAAAAATTTCATACGTACTGGATATATATTAAAAAAGTTGTGTTTTCAAAATCAGGTGCAAAGTTACAATTTATAATGGTTCATCAACATACTTTCATAGATTCTGTCGGGTAAAATTCGCTTTAATACTATAGAGAATTTTTGCATGAAGAAGCCAATTTTGTAATGCAGTTTTGGATGCTTGGCATTGATGATGTCGTAAATGGCCTTTGCCATTTCTTCTGGATTACTACCACTATCCACATGTTCGTCCATTTGCTTTAAGGTATTCCCATAAGGCAATTCATAGGCTGAACCATTAATCACTGGGGAATGATAACGGCCTGCTGCAATATTAGTAGCAAAATCACCGGGAGCCACATTAACGACCTTTATCCCGAAGTGTTTAACTTCCATGCTGATGGCTTCAGTTACTATTTCTAAGGCACCTTTTGACGCAGAATAAACGCCACGGTAGGGCAATCCCATATAACCTGCAATAGAAGTAATATTAATGATTAAGCCCGATTGTTGCGTGCGCATTTGGGGTAAAGCTGCTTTGATTACTTCGATGGGACCAAAAAAATTGGTTTCAAAGTTATTCTTGATTTCTGCTGTTGGGATTTCTTCCAAGGGACCGGTTATCCCAACCCCAGCATTGTTTATTACTACATCTAACCGACCTGTGGCTTGAATGATTTGGGTCACCGCCTCTTGTATACTCGCTGCATTCCTAACGTCCATCGCTCGCAGCGGGAATACCGAATTGGCAATCCGTTCGGGATTACGACTGGTACCATAAACAGTGAATCCTTTACTTAAAAGATAGACTCCTATGGCTTTTCCTATACCCGATGAACCGCCCGTAATTAAAACAACTTTACTCATAGTGTTAGTTTAAGAAATAGATAAAATTCGATAAGAAAAATAAAACCTTACTCGATTTATCCATTCGATAGTGATGTGAATTTGAGGTTAAAGATAAAAAACAAAAAGAAGATTTTAGTTTATTTTTATCCCCAGTCCGTTACCATTGCTCAATTGGATAACGCCATTAAGAATGGTGCTTCCTTTGGCAATATCATTGGCAATTAAATTGGCTCCGTCTAAATCGGCATAATCACATAAAGGAGCTAAAGCAGCTCCTGCAGAAATCCCGATGGACGATTCGGTCATACAACCGATCATTAATTGAAAACCTAAAGCGCGGGCTTCGGTAATCATTTGGAGTGCTGGAGTTAAACCGCCACACTTTACTAACTTAATATTAATACTGTTATAATGGGGGACTAAATCTTTTAGTTTAGCGGCATCTTGACAGTCTTCATCGGCCATCCAATTGGCTTTCCCGTTAGCATTCAAAACAGCATACTGTTCGACTCCAGGTTTCATGGGTTGTTCTAAGTAGGTAAAATTTTCTATGCCGGCACTAGTTTCAAGCCAACGGCAATCGTCTTGGGTAAAGCTACCATTTGAATCTAAGGCTATAGATTTGTTGAGGACTAATAGTTGGGCTACCCCCTCTTTATCCAAGTGATTGCATTTCACTTTGAAATGATTCCAAGAGGATTGTTTCATTTTTTTTAGTTGTTGGGCTACTTCATCGACACTGATGGTAATGGAAGATTCTGGTAACTTATCATAGCTAATGGCATTGAGTGCTAAAAAAGAGCGTTGCTCTAGTTTGCCAAACAAATCCCAGTAGGCACAATCTAAAGCAGAGCGCAAAAAGGAAGGTAATTGTAAGGATTCTAAAAAAGAATAAAA
>CANFZC010000053.1 GCA_947451475.1 Flavobacteriaceae bacterium
CGGTATCCACATCCCCTTTGAAGATGGCGGTACAAAGCGGTGTGTTACCGTTGCTTGCTAGCTCGGTTGCCAGTTTAGACGTTGGCAAAGCAGAAGCTAGTGTTGCTTGTGTTACTGTTAGCATTGTTAAACCTGCTAAAATAACTGATTTGGTACCCCTGTTGAAATTCCAATTTGGTTGGTCGTTCGTTTTTGATTTCATGATGATTGATTTTAAAAGTTATTGATTGCAGGTAAGACGCACCTACCCTAACTTTCGTTGCATCAAAACCTTGACTATAACAAAACTTTAACATTTGGCACAAAAAAAACCACGCTTGGGCGTGGTTTACTTTATAGTTGGCTGCAGCAATTTTATGACTTTAAAAACTGCAATACGTTTTGTTCGATGCGGTTATTGATGTTGGCTATATCCGCTTTGACGAACGCTTCTCCGATAATATTTTCGAATAATTCAATGTAGCGGTCGGATACGGTTTCAATGTAGGCATCGGTCATGTTGGGTATTTGTTGACCTTCTTTCCCTTGAAAACCATTTTCGATTAACCAGCGGCGCACAAATTCTTTAGACAATTGTTTTTGTTCTTCGTTATTATCTTGACGTTCTTGATAGCCTTCGGCATAGAAATAGCGTGACGAATCGGGTGTATGGATTTCGTCAATCAAGACAATGACACCGTCTTTGGTTTTTCCGAATTCGTATTTGGTATCCACCAGGATTAATCCGCGGCTTGCGGCAATTTCGCTTCCCCTTTGATAGAGCGCTCTGGTGTATTTTTCAAGCACTAGATAATCTGCTTCGGTCACAATTTTGTTGGCTAAAATTGCTTCACGGGAAATATCTTCATCGTGCGAACCGTTATCGGCTTTGGTAGTTGGTGTTATAATAGGAGTAGGAAACTTATCATTTTCTTTCAATCCGTCGGGCATGGTTACTCCGCAGATGGTTCTCTTTCCCAGCGCGTATTCCCTTGCAGCATGGCCTGAGAGGTAGCCTCTGATGACCATTTCAACTTTGAAGGGTTCGCACAGGTGTCCTACAGCTACGTTGGGGTCGGGCGTTGCGATTAACCAATTGGGTACTATATCTTGCGTTAAGTGCATGAATTTGGTTGCAATTTGGTTTAGGATTTGGCCTTTATAGGGAATTCCTTTGGGCAAAACGACATCGAAGGCCGAGAGTCTGTCGGTTGCGATCATCACCAATAGGTCGTTATTGATGTTGTATACTTCGCGTACTTTTCCGCGGTACACCGAAACTTGACCTGGGAAATTAAAATTGGTAGTAGTAATAGTGTTCATTGGTAGTGTTGTTGTTGGCGCAAAAATAGTTTGTTTTGGAGACATATACAACACGGGATTTGGATTCGTTTTCCCAATTATTTTGGTATGAATCAAATATTTACTATTATTGCAATGAAATACGTTTATGAAAGTAGCCCTAGTCACATTCTTCTTATACATCTTTTTCTATTTTTCAGGCCCGAGAGAAAAAAGACCTACTGCTTTTTTTGGATCTAAAGAAAATAGAGACAGTACTTTTATTACCGTACCTTTTCCTTTGAAAATGGGCGGTGTTTCTGAAGCTTTCATCCGAGAGAAAACTCCGAAAATTGATTCTTTTTACAATAAATGGATTAAATCCCCTTATTATAGTGGTGGTTTTATTGTGGCTAAAAATGGTCGTATCTTGTATGAGGACTACCAAGGTTATGCCGACGAACGGACAAAAACGCCTATAGATTCCCTTACTGCTATTCATTTAGCTTCTGTGAGCAAGGTACTTACCGCAACGGCTGTCTTGAAACTGGTTGAGAATGACAACATCATGTTGGATCAGAAAGTAACGGACTGGTTACCAAAGTTTCCTTACCAAGACATTACGGTACGCATGTTGTTGAATCACCGCAGTGGCTTACAACCTTATTCAAGTTTTAGTGCGTTGATGAAAAAAAATTGGGACAACCGCAAAGTCCTTTGCAACCAAGACATCTTGGATATGCTAAGCAAATATAAATTCAAACAATTGTTTCATACGAATACCCGTTTTGATTATTGTAATACTAATTATGTGTTATTGGCTTTAATTATAGAGCGCGCTACGGGTATGAATTATCGGAAAGCGATGCAGAAGTTGGTTTTCAAACCTTTGGGAATGAAAAGCACCTATGTATTTAACTATGATACGGATCGCGAAACCGCTTCTAAATCGTATAAAGGGGCAAAGCAATTCCCTTGGGATCAATTTGATGCTTTGTATGGAGACAAGAACATATATTCTACGCCTCGCGACTTAGTTAAGTTTGATTTGGCCACCTACTCCCCTGACTTCATCGACCAAAAGTTATTGCAAGAAGCTTACTATGGTTATAGCAATGGAAATTCTTCTAAAGCGGTTAAGGATTATGGATTGGGAATGCGCATGAAATTTTTGCAACCATCAGGAGAGAAGATGATCTTCCATAATGGATGGTGGCATGGGAACAACACTTCTTTTGTCCCTGTTAGAAAAGATACTCTTACGGTAGTTTGTTTGGGAAATAAATTCTCGAACCGTCCTTATACTACGTTGAACATGGTTAGTGATTTATTTTACAAAAAACCTAAGCAAGCTCATGCTACCGAAATTCCATGTGAATTAGAATTGGCAGGCGACAACTAGTCTTTTATTAAATAAATACCGTCTTCTTTTATTTCTATCAATTTATCTTTATAGAGCGCTCCTATGGCTTTTTTGAAGGTCTTTTTGCTCATTTGAAGAACGGTTTTAATGTCTTCGGGATGGCTGTTATCGTTTAACCTTAAGAATCCTCTGCTTGCTTTTAGTTCGTCGAGAATCTTCTCTGCATTAGGTTCGATATTTTCGTAGCCTTGTTTTTGAAGCGTAACATCGATTTTCTTATCGGGGCGAATCGCTTTGATGAAGCCGGTCATGCGATCTCCGGTGCGGATGTCTTGATAAACTTGATCTTTGTACAGTAGTCCTTTGTGTATGTCATTTATGATGACATTAATACCCACCTCCGTAATATGAGAAATGATTAAATCAACCTCATCCCCTACTTCCACGGTTAAATCGTCATTATTTAGGAACTGATTGGTTTTGCTGGACGCCATTAGGCGGTTTGTTTTTTCGTCCAGGTAGGCAAAGACCAGGTAGCGTTTGCCTTTTTCCATGGGACGCGCTTGTTCTTTGAAGGGAACGAATAAATCTTTTTCTAGGCCCCAATCTAGGAAGGCACCGAATTGATTGGTATAATTTACGCGAAGCAATCCGAATTCGTCCATTAGGATATAGGGCTCGAGGGTTGTAGCTACGGGTCTTTCTTCGTGGTCAAGGTAGACAAACACGATGAGTTCTTGTCCGATACTGTATGCTTGAGGAACGTATTTAAGGGGTAGTAACACATCGTCTTTACCGTCGGTAAGAAAGAGTCCGACTTTGGTTTCGCGAGCGATGGTTAGGGTATTGTAGTGTCCGATATTCATTTGGATGCTTCTTAATTTATGCTGGGCAAAGATAGTTAATTCTTTTAGAGGCGTTTTAGGTTTTGTATTGAATGCTCGAATTACTACTAAAAATTAGAAAAAATTATGTTTTTTTGAGGGGTCAAATCCCTTTGTTTCATTTGCCTTTTGCTAGTTGGATAAAAAATGTAAATTTACTTAGTGTAACAAAATCAATACTTTTTACACTAACGAGACTATGAGTGAAACAGTAGAACAATCATTTGTAAAGCAGCTAAAGGAAAACCAAAACATCCTGCACAAGATATGCAGGCTGTATACCAATGGCGAGGATGCGCATAATGATCTGTTTCAAGAAATTACAATACAGTTATGGAAGGCCTTTCCGAAGTTTAGAGGAGAGTCGAAATTTTCTACTTGGGCCTATCGTGTGGCATTGAACACAGCGATTACCTTATATCGAAAGAACACCCGCAGTATTGCCACAGTTACTTATGAAGGGCAGAAACATTTCCTGAGTCAGGAAGATTATAATCTAGAAGAGGAGGAGCAAATTAAATTGATGTATCAAGCGGTACAGCAGCTTAATGATATTGAGAAGGCTTTAGTCTTCTTATATCTTGAGGATAAGGATTATACAGAAATCTCGGAAACGCTGGGGATTAGTGAAGTCAACGCCCGAGTAAAAATGAATAGAATTAAAGGAAAATTAAAAAAAATATTAAATCCCTAAGGGTTATGAAAGAGTTGGATTTATTGAAAAAAGCTTGGCAAAAAGAGACCCATTCTTTTCAACAAGTGACTGAAAATGAAATTTACACCATGATTCATAAAAGATCATCGTCTATTGTAAAATGGATTTTGATTATTAGTATCGTTGAAGTATGTGTTTGGAGTTTAACTAGTGTTTTCTTTAATACGGATGAATACATGAAGCAGTTGCATGCAGAGGCCTTGAATCCGTTTTTTAAAGGATTGACGTTTGTGAACTATGCTGTCATCTTATTTTTCATTTACAAGTTTTACAAAAACTATGTTAAAATTTCGACCACCGCGAATACCAAGCAATTGATGCAAGACATTTTACAGGCCAGAAAAACGGTTCGTTATTATGTTTATTATAATCTAACCATGATTGTATTGAGTTTCATTGCGGGCTTGATTATTGCTTTTGAGTATAATCCGCGCATGGGTATGTTAAAATATAAAATCGCCCATGAAAGTGATCATCATATATTACTTATTACGGTACTTATGATGTTAGGTTTTGTATTACTATTTTTTGGTGTCTTTTGGTTGTTTTACCGCTTACTATATGGTATACTATTGCGTAAGCTCAACAAGAATTATAAAGAGTTACAGAAAATCGATTTATAGAAATAGCCCCTACCGGGGCTTTTTTATTGGACCACAAAACGATTACTATAACTTCGCGTTTAACCCACTATAACGTGCTTTTAACTATTAATAAGCAATTTAATCTATTAGAAGGAATAACTAATTATAACTAAATTCCTTCACTTTTAAAAGTTGTTTTTTTATTCGTCTATATTAAAATGCATTTAATCGGATAACCTTTATTTAAACTACATTACTGCTACGTCACATAAAAAAAAGTAGTATTTTTAGGTAATAAAGCCCCTTTTGATGCACAACATTATAAAATACTTGCCTTTACCCGCTATACTGCTTGATAAGAATCACAGTATTTTATACATCAATTATAGTGGATTGCGGTTTTTTGATTTACCCTTTGACTCTTTTAATTCCAAAAAAATAAGCAACTTATTTCCCGCCTTAGATATAGGAGCTCTAAACGGCTACCAGGAGACCTCTTTTATTTATAGGGATAAACATCTGAAGAAACATTTGCTCAACGTCACTGTTAATGTTTATGATAACAAAACAGGAAATATAGTATTGTACATATCCTCTTCCATTGAGAAAAAGGACGCACAATCTTCCACTATTAAAGAGGGATACTATAAAAAAAGAATCACCATTTTTGAATCTTTTATTGATAAAATAAATGAAGGGGTACTGGTTTTTAACGATGAGGGCAAATTATTGTACTCGAATGAGCGTGCTGCCAAAAAATTCAAAATAAATACGCGTACCTTAAAAAATCACACGGCTTGGCAAATGATTACGCATATTGGGGATTTTGACGGCTGGAAACGTACTACGTTTTCGCTTCAAAAAAAGTCTAAATATCATTTTACTTATAAAAAGGACGGAGGTTATTTATCGATCGAGTTGCACCAACAAAAAATAGACAATGTAGTGTACAACATGCTCTTGTATAGCGACATCAGTGAATCAACCCAAGATAAAATTGCCATAGCTGAGAAGAGCAATCAGATCGATTTATTTGAGCGCAATATCCCCGCTGCTATTTTCAAACTGGTAGTTAATGAGAATAGCGAGAATTATTTAACTTACGTGAGTGGATCGTTTGAACGCTTGTTTGGATTCAAATTACCGATCAACGATGTAAAATGGCAAAAGACTTTATCGATACATCCTGAAGATGTGATTGACTTTTGCAATACCATGTATGAGTCCCTTGAAAACTTCGCTGAATTCAATTATATAGGACGGCTATTGATTGGCGATCGTATTATATGGTGTGAGGTAAATGCGGTGCCGAGTTTTGACAATAACTTACTGACGTTTGATGGTATTATATTAGACGTAACCCTTCGTAAAGAAGCCGAAGTTGAAATTAAGCGCAAACGGGCGTTTAATGATTCAGTACTGTTCAATATTCCGGCAGACATAGCCGTATTTGATCATGAGCATCGTTATTTGTTCCTAAACACCAAAGGAGTGGCTAACGATGAATTACGGCATTGGATGGTGGGTAAAACGGATTATGATTACTGTGATTATCGAGG
This sequence comes from Flavobacteriaceae bacterium, assembly GCA_947451475.1. Lineage (GTDB taxonomy): Bacteria > Bacteroidota > Bacteroidia > Flavobacteriales > Flavobacteriaceae > Flavobacterium. The sequence goes on from CANFZC010000053.1 coordinate 6,366, forward strand.
CTTGGATTATGCTTTGGCTGATAAAAGAAGGTTTTATTACAATGAGGCCAAAGAAAAGAAAGAGCAGGTGGATTGGATCGACATCATCAAAAGAGGTGATAAAACAATCTATATGCTGCGTCGTTTTTTTCCATTTTATGTGGATGGAATCTTTGTTTATATGATTGGTTATGGCATTGACATTACCGAGTTGAAAATGGCCCAATTGCATTTGAGTGAGGCCGAAAAAGAAAACGACCTGATCCTTAAATCGGCGCTAGATGCGATAGTGATGATTGACAAAAATCATAAGATCACGTTTTGGAATCCGCAGGCAGAAAAAATATTTGGTTGGGATTCGACTCAAGCCATTGGAAAAAATCTGTTGAGAACTATATTGTCGAAAGAGCTTGTAAATTATAAAAGCTGTAATGATTTTATACAGAAAAACGACAGTAGCAATAAAGAAAAGCGCAATGAGTTTATAGCCAAAAGAAAGGACGGACAAGAGTTGCCGATTGAATTGACCTTGGTTAACATTAATGAAAAAGAACATGAGATCCATTACTGTTTATTCATTAGAGACATCAGCAATCGTAAAGCCAAAGAGATTGAGATAGAGCAACAGAATAAGGCTTTAATCAAGCAAAATAAAGAGTTGGAACAATTTAATTATATTGCTTCCCATGATTTACAAGAGCCATTGATTACCTTGATGGGGTATTCCAATCTATTGAATGAAGAATATGGGCATGTATTGGATGCCGAAGGGCAACTCTTTTTGCAATTTATAGGACAATCGGCCACTCGAATGCGTTCCCTTATTACTGGATTATTGGAATATACTAGAATCTCAACTGCAGAAAATTTATCCCCAACGGATCTTAACACTATTGTAGAAGAATGCCTTTGTAATTTAACGGATAAGATTGCTAGCAGTGGCGCTCAGATCAAAGTTGACCCCTTGCCAACAATTAACTGTAGTTCATTATATATTAGTTCGTTATTTCAAAACTTACTCAGCAATGCTATCAAATTTACTAAAAAGAATACCCAACCGAAAATTCGTATTAGTTATGAAGAGCGAGAACAGGATTGGTTATTCAAAGTACATGATAATGGCATTGGCATTAGTAAAAAGAGTCAAGCTGAAATCTTTATTATGTTTAGAAGGCTGCACAATCAATCGGACTATACCGGTCACGGTATAGGGCTTGCACATTGCAAGAGAATTGTAGAACTTCACAATGGCGAGCTTTGGATCGAATCCAATTTGGGTGAAGGCAGTACTTTTATATTCACTATTGCTAAAAAAATATAGTATGGCCAAAAAAATTAACACTGTACTATTGATTGATGATGATTTGACCATCAATTATTTCCACAATCGCTTGATTGAAAAATCGGGAATTGCGGAACAAATTGCTGTGGCCCAAAACGGCATGGAAGGATTGGTGGCTTTTTTAGAAATAAACGAGCGGTTGCATGGGCAAGAAATGGCTATTGTATTTCTCGATTTGAACATGCCCATAATGAATGGTTGGGAATTTTTGGATAAACTTTCGAAAGCTAAAAATGAAATTACCATGCACTATAAATTATACATTTTGAGTTCCACTATTAATCCGGATGACCAAAAGAAAGCTAAAAGCAATCCGCTGGTATCAGGCTTTTTGAGTAAGCCGCTTACTAAAGAACATTTGAACATGTTAGCATTGGAGTAATTGCTTCTTTTAGTCATACCATTTCATAAAACATATCTTCTAAATTCGATAAAGATTGCTACTCTTAACTTACTATCAATAGTAGCTGCTAGTATTTGAAATCCTTGCATAACCCTCCCAATAGAATAAGTAATTTCCTTAAGTCTCTTACCACTCATAGTATTGGTCTACGCTAAAATGCTTTTTATCCGAAAACAATCGTTAATCTTATTTTATACCTTATAAAAAAGATTTTTTTGGCCTATTTTTCTGCCAAAGTTCCCCCGTTGCATGCACAATATTATAAAGTATCTGCCGCTACCTGCCATTATTATTGATAAACATCATACCATACTATACATCAATTATAGTGGTTTGAAGTTTTTTGATTTACCCTTTGACAGTTATGTTTCGCAGCACATCAACATGCTTTTTCCTAGTTTAGAAATTCAAAATATTACTCGCTATAACGAAACTACCCTACTTTATTACGATAAAAATTCTAGAAAAAGATTATTGAATTTAACCTTGGACTTTTACGACAAAAATGGAGATATAGTACTCTACTTTTCTAATGCTACAGAAACCAGAGAACCAAAATTTGGTATTTCTAAAGCGGATTATTTTAAGAAAAGGCTTTCCATTTTTGAAACTTTTATAGATAAAATCAATGAGGGCGTATTGGTCTTTAGTGGAGATGGAAAATTATTGTATTACAATGATAGAGCAAGTAAGGACTTTAGGCTTAATCCTAACAAACTCAAAAAAAATAGTGTTTGGCAGCTAGTTGATTACTTCAAAGACTTAGAATATTGGCAAGAAATGGTTGAAAAAACCAAAAAGAAAAACAAAATCCAATTCAATTTCAAAAAAGACGACGATCTGCTTGCTATCGAAATGCACTATCAGACTGTTGATTATGCCACCTATTACATGCTGCTTTATACTGATATCAGTGAAAGCACAAAAGATAAAGTTTCAATAGTAGAGAAGAGTACTCAAATCGATCTTTTTGAACGCAATATTCCAGCGGTAATTTTCAAATTAGAGTTTAACGAGAAAAGTCAAAATTACTTAACCTATATCAGTCAATCCTTTGAGCGAATTTTTGGTTTTAAACTAGAGACGTTCGATACTACATGGCAATCTAAATTGAATATTCATCAGGATGATATTTTAGATTTTTACAACACCATGTTTGCCTCGTTAGAGCATTTTTCGGCTTTCAATTATATTGGAAGATTGATTGTTGGTGGAAAGGTAATTTGGTGTGAAATCAATGCAATACCAAGCATCACTGATGAATTGATCACCTTTGACGGTATTGTATTAGATATTACCCAAAGAAAAGAAGCAGAATTTGAAATAAAGCAAAAACGTTTATTTAATGATTCTGTACTTTATAATATTCCTGCAGATGTAGCTGTATTTGATGAAAAACACCGCTATTTATTTTTAAACATGAAGGGGATTGCCAATGAAGAGTTGCGGCAATGGATGATTGGAAAAACAGATTTCGATTATTGTGATTACCGCGGTATCGATTATAGCATGGCTGAAAATAGGCATGCCTATTTTCTTCAGGCTAAGGAGAGTAAAGAGCAAGTTGATTGGATCGATACGATTACAAGAGCCGATAAAACAGTATACGTCCTAAGGCGATTTTTCCCGTTCTATGTTGATGGTGTTTTTGTTTACATGATCGGCTATGGAGTGGACATTACTGATTTGAAGACTGCTCAATTGCATTTAAGTCAGGCCGAGCGTGAGAATGAACTTATTCTAAAATCAGCGCTCGATGCTGTAGTATTGATTGATAAGGATTATAAAATTACATTTTGGAATCCGCAAGCCGAGGAAATATTTGGATGGAACCATAGTGAAACCATGGGCACTGAACTTTTTCCTATAATCATTCCTACTGAGCTCAAGGAATACCAAAATATAGAGGACTTTATTATTCAAAATGACAGTAAGCACCCTAGTAAGCGAACTGAATTTATTGCAACTAAAAAAGACGGCATAGAGTTTCCAATAGAGTTAACCATTGTTAACATTGATGAGATTGAACAAAACATCCATTATTGTATTTTCATAAGAGACATTAGTTCAAAAAAGGCAAAAGAAATAGAATTTGAGATTCAAAATAAGGCATTGATAAAGCAAAATAAATCGCTTGAACAATTTAATTATATAGCATCCCATGACTTACAAGAACCATTGATCACACTTATGGGCTATTCAAATCTTATTGAAGACGAATACAGTGATTTATTAGACGATGAAGGGAAACTTTTTTTGCAATTCATAAACAAATCAGCTAACAGGATGCGATCTTTAATTGCGGGCTTGTTAGAATATTCCCGAATATCCACTAGTGAAAACCTTGCTATTACCAACCTCAATACGATTGTGCAGGACAGTATAAGTAATCTTGAAGACAAAATAAAACAGTGCGATGCCAAAATCGAAGTTGGAAACTTACCGACGATTCCTTGCAGTGCTGTGCACATAGGTTCACTCTTCCAAAATCTAATTAGTAATGCGATAAAATTTTCAAATGATGGGAATACACCAGTAATTACTATTGATAGCGAAGAACGATTAGATGATTGGATATTTAGAATTAAAGATAACGGCATTGGCATCAACAAAAAGAGCTTAACGGAGATCTTTGTCATGTTTAGAAGGCTGCACAATCAAGATGATTTTGCTGGACATGGCATTGGCTTGGCGCATTGCAAGCGCATCGTAGAACTACACAATGGTGAGATTTGGGTAGATTCAATATTAGGAGAAGGCAGTCAATTTTCATTTACTATTTCAAAAAACATATAATATGATTTCAAGAATAAATACGGTTTTATTAATCGATGACGATGAAACGATTAATTATTTACACAATCGATTACTAGAAAAAAATTCTTTCACTGAGAAGGTTACTATTTCAATCAACGGAATGGAAGGTTTGGATATGTTTAAGCAACTCGACCATCAACTTGGAGCAGACGAGATGGCTATTGTATTCCTTGATTTGAATATGCCGGTTATGAATGGATGGGAGTTTTTGGATAATTTATCTAAATTAAAAGACGCTATTAAGATAAACTACAAGATTTATATTTTGAGTTCGACCATCAACCCCGATGATAAAAAGAAAGCAAAAGAAAATGCGTTAGTCACTGGTTTTTTGACTAAGCCTTTGACTAAGGAACATTTAGAATTATTAAAATCGGAGCATTTACAGTAGACCCTTTCCAAATCCTTTTTTATACCTATTAAATACGGACTCTCGCAACTTATTGCGGGAGTTTTTTTTATAGCACGCCAGGGTTACTTAACTGTTGTAGGTGTTAACAATAAATTGACTTTATTCCCTGGTAGACTTAAAAAAAAACCTGTCAGGTTATTGAAACCTGTCAGGTTGTATTGGACGCTATTTATCTAGAAATTTATTTTTTATCCACTTGCCATTTTCGGAGCTTGTGGAGCCGTTCATTTTCGGCTAGTTCCTCGGCAGGGATTACTTTTAAGAACGAAGGATGCTGTTCAATAGCGTATTCTACTTTTTCTACTATCTGTTCGATGGTTTCGTTTTCATAATCAATGACCAAAGGTTCTTTAATAATGAAGGACTGCAGGATATTTTTCTTTTTGAGTCGGAGGCCTTTTTTATCAAAAGAGCGGCGGAATCCATCAATAACTATCGGCACTACAACGGGCTTGTGTTGTTTAATGATGTGTGCTGTTCCTTTGCGGACCGGTTTAAACGATTTGGTTGTCCCTTGAGGGAAGGTAATCACCCAGCCATCTTCAAGTGCGATGCGGATGTTTTCGGTATCGTTTGGATTAATATCACGTTTTTCGGTTACATCTTTTCCGCCAGAGCGCCAAGTTCGTTCTACTGATATAGCACCTACATACGATAATATTCGGGGTAATAGACCCGCTTTCATGGTTTCGGAGGCCGCTACGTAATAGATGTTCATTTTGGGTTGCCATAAGTACCCAACGTTTTTAATATTATCTACTCTACCTGAGAGGCTAGCATTAAATACATGAAACATAGCTACTACATCGGCAAAATAGGTTTGATGGTTAGAAATAAACAATACATTCGTATCGGGTAAGGTTTTGATGATTTCAGAGCCTTCGATGTGTAATTCATTGAATCCGCGGTACCGCCTATGCGTAATGGTTCCGAAGATACGGATCAACCATTTTTTTATAAAGAGGATATGTCCAAAAGGATTTCGTTTCAACAACCCCATAGTATTCATTTTTAAAGGACAGCAAATTTACAAAAACTTAGGGTTTACAACACCATTTTGATGGTTTCTTTCAACTCACTAAGCATCATGGCAGTGGCACCCCATACAAAATGTTCATTCACTTTAAAACCAGGTACTTCAAAGGCATCGGCATAGGATGTTTTCATGATTTTGTGTTCTATGATACGATCGTCTAGAAAATCGGTCATGGGCAATTCAACCAAACCCGCTACTTCTTCTTGTTGGAGCGTGAATTGTAGTTCGTCCTCGCTATACCCCATATAAGGGTACACCATAAAATTACTGGGCGGAATATAGACTTGCGTAAAAGGGCGAATTAAGTTGACCTTATTGGGATGAATTCCAATTTCTTCGTGTGTTTCTCTTAGTGCAGTCTCGCTAAAGTTGGCATCTTCGTTTTCTACTTTCCCGCCAGGAAATGCTATCTGGGAGGAATGCACCCCATTATAGGAGTTGCGCACTATTAACGCTAGATAAGTTTTATCTTTCTTCGGATAAAAAAGCATGAGAACAGCAGCTTGTTTGGGATTTAATTGATTGAAATCGACATTTTTTAGTAGGTCCAATCGATTGGAAGGCGCCATTTTTGCATGTGCCTGTGTTGCCGGTAGCTCGACATTTCGTATTTTTGGCGTGTATTTTAAGAACTCGTCAAAGTGCATGATTAGTTGTTTGGAACCCTAAAGTTACCTTAAAAAACAATGCACACCCATTTAACACACAAAAATGTACAGTAAAGAGGAAGCCCTACACATCAAAAAAGAATTTTGGACTGCTTTTGCGGAGGCTTATCCTAGAAAATGGTTGTTGTATGACACTAAGATCAAGGATTTCGCTTTTAAATTTTATGTTGACAATAAGAAGGCACAAGTACTTCTAGACATTGAACCTAAAGACGAAGAAAAGCGTACCATATATTTTGAAAAGGTGGAATCGTTAAAAACCATCTTAGTCGAAGATTATTTACCGGAGGCTGTTTTGGAACGAAACTTTTATTTAGAAAACGGTAAAGTCATTAGCCGTATCTGGGTAGAGAAACTGGGGGTTAGTTTGAACAACAGAGCTTATTGGCCTGAAATATTTACTTTTTTCAGCGAAATGATGACCCAGTTTGAGTATTTCTTTTATGAATACCAGGACTACCTTAACGATTTGGAAATTAATACTTAACGAAGGACCACGTCTGTCACTACTTCTTTTTTTAATTCCTCGTTGATCATTTGTATAATTTTTTGTTTGCCATAACTCAACTCTTCTCTCAAGACCGCTGAAGTTAATGAAACATACAATGTAGATCCTTTAAGGATTACTTCTTTAGTATAGTGGTTTACTCCATTTCCCATTAATGATTTCCAGGCTTCTTGTACGTCAATTTTATCCATACCTCCTTGGAGTTTATTAGCTTGAATAAACTCTTTGAGCACGTCGCTTATAGGACTTTCATTACTGAGCCGTTTAGCCATTATTTAAGAGAGAAAGGAGTGAAACGTTTGTATTGGTATTGTAATTTATCTTTATTTTGGAGTACTAAGGTAGAATCTTTTAGTTCTAAAATTTGTTCTTGCCATTTACCATAGGGAGTCCTGTATTCTATATAGAAATCATTGTCTTTGGCAATGATCTTTATGATTTCTTGAATGCCATTTGTTTTGTATTTACCGTCAAATTGGGGCATTACTTTTTGTCGGAAGCCGCTATTATTTTTCGCTTCAAAGTAGTCAATCGTTTCATTTATTTTATAGTCTTTCTTGTCCCCATTGGCTTGGACAACGGTCTTGATTTCCCAATAACCATTGAGTTTAGCTAGGTCCTCTTTTTTAACGTTTGAATGACAGGAAATCAAGAGCAGCGTTATAAGTAACAAACTGAAATTTTTCATTAGGACTTTGAATTTGCATTGTGTTACAAATTTAATCCAATAAGTTTAAATACCACGCTAGAAAAAAAAATTATCTTTGGATTAAACCTTTTTGATTTTGAATTGTCTAATAGGAATACCTTTAAAAACTAAAAAAATGAAATCAAAAGAATTAGTAGGATTAGTATCGATTGCAATTGCTTTTATAGTGGTGTCTTGTTCGAAAGACAGTAGTTCGCCAGCAACGAATATTTTGGCCACATTAACCACTACTGCGGTGAGTGGAACCACAGCTACCTCGGCAAATTGTGGGGGTGTCATCACGGCTGATGGCGGCGCAGCGATAACCCAACGCGGCGTTTGTTGGAGTACCAACCACAACCCTACGATTTTGAATAACAAGACTACTGACGGGACTGGAACAGGATCCTTTACTTCTGCTTTACTTAATTTAACTTCCAATACCACCTATTACCTACGAGCCTATGCAACGAATAGCGTAGGGACGGCTTATGGCAACGAAGTAAGTTGTCTTACTACTGAAGCCATGTACTTCCCTCCTAACGATGGCAGTAGTAGTTGGGATACTAAAGCTTTGGCTGATTTGGGATGGAATCAAAGTGCTATTCAACCTTTATTGGATTATTTAGCCCTTAAAAACTCTAAATCGTTTATGATTTTAGTTAACGGTAGAATTGTAATGGAAAATTATTTTAATGGTCATACTGACACCACTCCTTGGTATTGGGCTAGTGCTGGAAAAACGTTAACTTCCACAGTGACTGGAATAGCCGCCCAAGAAGGTTTTCTTAATATAAACAACAAGGTATCGGACTATATTGGAGCGGGATGGACTAATGAAACAGTGGCGCAAGAAAATTTAATCACCTGCAAAAATCTATTGTCTATGACCTCTGGGATTGATGACTATGTTAATGGTGTGTATAGTGATGATGTTACGCCTTCCTCTTTAAATTATAAAGCCGATGCCGGTACACGATGGGCTTATAGCAATGTCTATGTAAAATTACAAGATGTTATCGCACAAGCCACTGGGCAGACTTGGACTGCTTACTTTAATAGCAAACTTAGAGACAAACTAGGCATGACTGGTTCTTGGATTCAATCCAACAATAATGTAGTGTATTGGAGTACTACGCGCAGCATGGCACGTTTTGGATTGATGGCCTTGAATAATGGGAGTTGGAATGGCGTTCAGATTGTGAATCCCACCTATTTTACGGCTGCCACGACCACCTCACAAACTATTAATATGAGCTATGGGTATTTATGGTGGTTAAATGGGAAGTCGAGCTATCACATGCCACAATCTCAGCTTCAATTTTCGGGAAGCATCATTCCGACCGGCCCTAATGATATGTTCATGGCTTTGGGTAAAAACGACCAAAAAATCTATGTAATTCCGAGTAAAAAAATGGTTGTAATACGCATGGGAGACGCTGCTGACACGGTAAACTTGGCTTTATCTGATTTTGACCAAACGCTATGGAGTAAAATAAGCGCTTTGTACCAATAAGTTACTTTTTGTTTATCAACCGGATGGTTCCGTAAACAAATAAGATAAAAGCAATTAGACGGAGTCCCATAAAAACGTTGGGCAATGGTTTTTGAATAAAATAGCTTAAGGCAACTATTCCAAGGCTAATTACTATTAATTTTAGAGGGGATGATTCTGTAAAGAATCCTATAACTTTATTCATATGCTTTTATTTAAAAAACGAATCTACGAATTCAACTTTATTAAAAACTTGTAAATCAGTAATACTTTCTCCTACACCGATGTATTTTACGGGTATTTGGAATTGATCGGAAATACCTATAACTACGCCTCCTTTTGCTGTTCCGTCTAGCTTTGTTACAGCTAGGCAGGTCACCTCGGTAGCCGCTGTAAACTGTTTTGCCTGTTCGAATGCGTTTTGACCGGTAGAACCATCTAAAACTAATAATACGTCGTGAGGTGCATCCTCTATCACTTTTTGCATTACACGTTTTACTTTGGTTAATTCGTTCATTAGGTTTACTTTGTTATGTAAACGTCCCGCGGTGTCAATGATGACAACATCTGCGTTTTGCGTAACGGCACTTTGCAAGGTGTCAAAAGCAACGGAAGCAGGATCACTACCCATCTGTTGTTTTACGATAGGAACGCCTACTCTATCGGCCCAAATTTGCAATTGATCAATTGCTGCCGCACGGAACGTATCTGCTGCACCAAGCACTACATTGTAGCCAGCGTTTTTAAATTGGTATGCTAATTTACCGATGGTAGTTGTTTTACCGACACCATTGACCCCTACTACCATTATTACATAGGGCTTTTTATTGGCAGGTATGGTAAATTCAGTTTCTTCTCCTGATTTAGTTTCGGATAAAAGACCCGCGATTTCTTCTCTTAGAATTAGATTTAACTCATCGGTTCCTAGATACTTATCTTGGGCTACTCTTTCTTCGATTCGGGTAATAATTTTTAAGGTAGTTTCCACACCCACATCAGAAGAAACCAAGACCTCTTCTAAGTTATCTAAAACCTCATCATCTACTTTTGATTTACCTGCGACTGCTTTCGTAAGTTTGGAAAAAAACGAAGTTTTAGATTGCTCTAATCCTTTATCTAAGGATTGTTTAGCCTCTTCGCTTATAATTGGGTCTTTTTTTTCGGAGGAAAATATTCTTTTGAAAAAACTCATTTTAAATTCAGGATTAAGGTAATAGGAATTAGGATTATACCTAAAACTTAACAAATATCGAGGACAAATATAAAAATAAAAAAGCTACTTTCGGTTGAAAGTAGCTTTGATATATAGAGTTTGTTGAATTATTTCTTGTTAAGGAAACTATCTACTTCTTCTGGAGTCATA
>CANFZC010000054.1 GCA_947451475.1 Flavobacteriaceae bacterium
CTTACTTGGACCTAGCCATTAATAAAAAGGACTTGGATATTGTATTCCAGCTGTATGAGAAAAAACCTGATGGGAGCTATTTTGCTTTGAGTACGAATTACCAGCGCGCGAGTTTGGCCAAGGATCCTAGCACTAGACAATTACTAACTCCAAATCATAAAGAACACCTTCCTTTGGAGCGGAATTTTATGGCGTGCAAGCAATTGCAAAAAGGGAGTCGGATCGTGATTGCTTTGGGTGTAAATAAGAGTGCCGATTGGGAAATCAACTATGGTACTGGAAAAGATGTGAGTGAGGAATCCATTCAAGACGCTACGGAACCTTTGGAGATACAATGGTTTAATAGCAGTACTTTTGTGGTGCCAGTTCTTAAGTGAAATTCCAATAATAAAATTCCAAATTCCAATAATTAAATTCATTTCGCTTCGCTCCATCAGTCGTCTCCTCCTAAGATGAGACTTATGTGCCAATCAGTGCTCTGGTTTACGAGTTCACTTTGAAATAATGTTCGAGTATGGCGGCTAATCGTATGCCTCCGTCTAGTAATTGGGTTACTATGATGGGATAGACGGCATCGATATAGGTTTCTTCCACTTTATTGTTTTTGACTTCGTATACCTGTTTGAGATAGCCTCTTGATTGTTTGGCCCATCCTATTACGTCGATTTTTTGCATGCCTTCGATTGCTTCGGAGGTGTATTTCTTTGATTTTAATACATCTGCCAGTGACGTTCCTTTGAATTCGATAATATCGGAATCCCAGGTGGAATGTAGGTTGGTTTCCTTTCCACCGATAAAGTTGAGTTTGATACTATTTCCCCCTTTATCGGAGAAGTAGCCTATGTGCAGGGGCTGGTGTAAGTCGCCAATTAAGTGGAATAAAATGAGGATTCTTCTTTTGATTTCGTCGTGTGAGAGGTTTTCTTTGTGGTCTAGGTCCTTAAGGGTGCTGTTGAGTATGGTTACGATGTTGTCTCCTGTAGGTACTTCTTTGGATCCTTTTTCTAGGTTAATATAGTGATAGGGTTTCATGTAGTCGTTGGCGTGATCGCTTTTGATGGCATCCATCCAATTGGCTGCCTCTTCAATTGACATGCCGTCGAGGTACTGCAATACGTTCTTTTTGGTGGCTTCGTCCATATAGTGGAAGGCGACTTCGGCTACTAGGGCGTGTCCTTGATGTCCCCAGGCATGAACTGCTGTAGAGGACAAGAAGGTCATTACAGCCAAGGTAGCTGTTAACAATGACTTTTTCATATAAGTGGTATTTAGGCACTAAAAATAGTGCTAATTCCGCTCTTGTGCGTCAATAAACTGTTAAATCGCGTTGGACGCTGCTTAGGCAATAAGACTTCCCTATTTTGGACGGCGCTTTATTAATGGGAATTGTGTAATCCTTAATTGGAATTGTATAACAAAACAAGGGGTATAAACCGTGTACTTCGTACTAACAATAAACAATGTTATTTGTCAAGAGAAGAAAGTGATTCACCACGATTTTTATCATGGTACTAACAAATAGTGTTGACACATGCCCTCCATGCTAATCGTCCCGATGTTCGGGACGATTTTTTTTCATCAGCTTCCTTAGGTGTGAATTATAGCAATTGGATTACTTATTGTATAAGAGGTTAACCGCAGAAAAGCGTGACCTTGGTGTAGTATAAGTAGTGGCATTCACGGCTAATTAAAGTCGGTTACCCCCATACTATACCTCTTATTATGAAACTAGTTACCCGCATAGGATTATTCCTTGTGCTCCTGACAGGAACCCTAATACTACCCCAGTACACCAGCGCACAACCGACCGTAAGTTTGCAAGTGTTTTATGATGATTTGAGTCCGTATGGCAACTGGGTCAACAACCCGGATTATGGTTATGTTTGGATTCCACAAGTATCGCAGGGATTTACCCCATATAACACTAATGGCCATTGGGTCTATACTGATATGGGATGGACTTGGGTTTCTGATTATGCTTGGGGATGGGCACCCTTTCATTATGGACGATGGTATAACGATTCCTATTATGGTTGGGTGTGGGTACCCGATACCGAATGGGGACCGGGATGGGTCTCTTGGCGACATTCTAATGATTATTATGGATGGGCACCTATAGGTCCGGGAATCAGTATTGAAATTGCTTATAGCAGTGGTTATAGCTTACCTAACAACCAATGGACGTTTGTGCGGAACCGTGATTTTGGCCGACGTAATATTACTAGTTACTATGTTAATAATTCGAATAATGTAACCATCATTAACAATACGACGATTATCAATAATGTCCAACGCGACACGCGACGCAATGTGCGTTATAATGCGGGTCCGGATCGAAAAGAAGTACAAACAAGAAGTGGGACGATGGTGGCTCAAATACCTATTAAAGACCGAGTAAAACCAGGTCAGAACAGGTCTAAAAATGAGTTACAACTTTACAGACCCCAAGTGGAGCGCACTAACAGTCAAGGAAACAAGCCTGCACCGACCAAAGTAATAGCTCTAAAAGAGGTAAAACCTGAGGCCCAAAGAAGTAAAGGTAATCCAACCGTATTTCCGAAGGCAAGCAATCAAAGGAATGGCCAAAAGGTACCAGAATCACGAGGCAATCTGCCTGCAAAGACAGCGCCTCAAAACCAACCCAAGGTGGTGCCACAACAGGTACCTACACGACAAGCGCCCGCTAAAAGCCAGTCGCAGAGCAAAAAACCGCAAGCAGCTCCCGTAACTCCGCAACAGCACAACAATCAACAGGTAAAAGCACAGCAAGTGCAACAGCAGGCACAACAGCAGGCACAACAGCAACAGCGCAACAATCAACAGGTAAAAGCACAGCAAGCGCAGCAGCAACAAGCGCAACAACAGCAAAATAACCAAAAGGCGCAACAGCAACAAGTGCAGCAACAACGAAATAATCAACAAGCCACACAGCAACAAGGCCAGCAGCAGCAGAACAACAAACAAGCCAAGCAACAGCAAGGGCAACCCAATGCCAACAATCCTTCAAGAAGGTAATAGTCCTTTTATAGCATAATTGCTATTTAATATCAAAAAAAAACTCCGAGTGTTACTCGGAGTTTTTTTTATAATGTGAAGTAACTTGATTACTTAATAAATTCTACTTTTTGTACTTCTTCGGCATTGATGCTATCAAAGAACCCTTGTTCGTTCATCCAATCATCGCTAAATACTTTACTCATGTATCTTGAACCATGGTCAGGGAAAATAGCAATTACATTACTGTTTTCGTTGAACTCTCCTTCTTCTGCATATTGCTTAATCGCTTGCATGACGGCGCCTGAAGTATAGCCTACAAAAAGACCTTCGCTTTTGGCTATTTCACGAGTAGTGTGAGCACTTTGCTCATCGTTTACTTTCATGAAATGGTCGATTAGATCAAAGTCGGTTGCCGTAGGAATTAAATTCTTTCCTAAACCTTCTATACGGTATGGGTAAATTTCGTTTGCGTCAAACTCTTTGGTTTCATGGTATTTTTTCAATACTGAACCGAACGCATCTACCCCTAATATTCTAATGTTTGGATTTTTCTCTTTTAGGAATTTGGCGGCACCTGATATGGTTCCACCTGTTCCACTACAAGCAATTAAGTGGGTAATCTTTCCGTTAGTTTGTTCCCAAATTTCTGGACCTGTTGATTTGTAGTGCGCATCAACATTTAACTGGTTGAAGTATTGATTGATATAAATCGAGCCTTTCGTTTCTTCGTGTAAACGTTTTGCCACGTTATAGTAAGAACGCTCATCGTCAGCAGATACATGTGCAGGACAAACGTAAACTTTGGCCCCTAAAGTGCGTAACATGTCAATTTTGTCTTTGGATGATTTTGAGCTAACGGCTAAGATACATTGGTATCCTTTAATGATACTCACCATTGCCAAACTAAACCCGGTATTTCCTGAAGTAGTCTCGATGATGGTGTCACCAGGAGATAAAATACCTTGTCTTTCCGCTTCTTCAATAATATATAATGCTATTCGGTCTTTGGTAGAGTGCCCAGGATTGAAAGCTTCAACCTTAGCGTAAAAATTCCCTGGTAAAGATTCAGTGATTTTATTAAGTCTAATTAGTGGAGTGTTCCCTATTAAACTTAATACATTATCGTGAGCTTTTATATCTTCTTTCATAAAATAAATTAGTCAAGGCGTATTAACAAGTCAGAATACCGACTTTTTAACTTTGCAAATTTAATAAAATATTTTTAACTATCTTTTTATTCCTTCTAAATCTAACAAAAAACTATATTCTTTGGCAATTTCCTTAAGCGTTTCAAACCTTCCCGAGGCTCCTCCATGTCCGGCGTCCATATTGGTGTCTAGATATAAGGGGTTGTCATCTGTTTTTATCATGCGCAATTTGGCCACCCATTTTGCTGGTTCCCAATACTGTACCTGAGAATCGTGTAATCCTGTAGAAATATACATCGTAGGATAATCTTGCTTGGATACGTTATCATACGGGGAGTATGAGAGCATATAGTCGTAATATTTTTTTACATTGGGATTTCCCCATTCATCATATTCACCTGTTGTTAAGGGTATGGTATCGTCTAACATAGTCGTTACCACATCTACAAAAGGCACTTGAGCGATTACTCCGTTGTACAAAAAGGGTGCCATATTTACTACAGCCCCCATTAGGAGTCCTCCCGCAGAACCACCCTCAGCATATAAATGCTTGGCAGTCGTATACTTATACTCGATTAAAAATTGGCTACAATCTATAAAATCAGTGAAGGTGTTGTTCTTTTTTAATAATTTACCATCCTCATACCAATTCCTGCCTAAGTCCTCCCCTCCTCTTAAGTGTGCTATTGCATAGATGAAGCCCCGATCTAACAAACTTAAACGCACACTTGAAAAGTGGCAGTCCATGGTTACGCCATAAGAGCCGTACGCATATAATAATGTGGGGTTTGATCCGTCTTTCTCAATTCCATTGCGATAAATCATTGATATAGGTACTTGGGTTCCGTCTTTTGCAGTGGCCCATACCCGTTCTTCAGTGTAATTGGTTTTATCAAATTGACCTCCAAGGACTTCGTGTTCTTTAAGTACCGTCTTTTGTTTGGTTTTCATATTGAAATCAATAACCGACGGCGGCGTGGCTAGGGACTGGTATCCATAGCGGAGTATCTCGGTATCAAAATCAAGATTGGTTGTCGTGTACGCCATATAGGTTTCACTATCAAAAGGCAAATAGTATTCTGAGTTCCCATTCCATGGCATGATGCGTAAATTATTCAACCCATTGAACCGTTCAGAAACCACTAGGAATTCTTTGAAAATATCAATATCCTCTAGAAGCACATCCTCTCTATGACCAATAACCTCAATCCAGTTTTCTTTGGTTGTTGCCTCTTCTGGGGTTTTCATTAACTTGAAGTTGGTTGCCTTATCTTTATTGGTCACTATATAAAAATGATTGCCAAAATGCGATATGGAATATTCAAGCCCTCTTGTTCGTTTTTGAAACACTTTAAAAGCCGCATCTGGAGTTGCCGACAATACCATTTGGTATTCGGTAGTCATGGTGCTATTAGAATCGATGATGATGTACTTTTTGGATTTTGATTTATAAACCGACACATCGAAGGTTTCGTCTTTTTCAAAATAAACTAGGGTATCTGCTGTGGCAGCTGACCCTAGTTTATGTTTGTATATTTTATCGGGGCGGAGTGTTTGTTCGTCTTTACGGGAATAAAACAGCGTTTGATTATCGCTTGCCCAGGTAGCACCTCCTGTTGTATTTTCTATTCTGACGGGCAGTATTTCACCTGTTACTAAATTTTTGATATGAAGGGTGTATTGTCTTCTAGACACCGTGTCGATACCGTAACTTGCCCACTCATTATCTTCGCTGATGCTTAGGCCTGCCAAGTTAAAATAAGTATGTCCCGACGCTAGCTCGTTGCAATCAAAAAGGATTTCTTCGGGCGCTTCTAGGCTGTCTTTTTTTCTTGCATGAATAGGATAATCTTTGCCCTTTTCAAATCGGGTAATATAGTAATAGCCGTTGTAAAAATAAGGAACGGATTCATCGTCT
This sequence comes from Flavobacteriaceae bacterium, assembly GCA_947451475.1. Classification (GTDB taxonomy): domain Bacteria; phylum Bacteroidota; class Bacteroidia; order Flavobacteriales; family Flavobacteriaceae; genus Flavobacterium. The sequence goes on from CANFZC010000054.1 coordinate 6,064, forward strand.
TCTTTGATGCGCGCTTTCATTTCTTCGAACAAATCCGTTTGCAAGGTTTTCGTATGTGCGGTAGCTTTTTGGTAATAGGCGTTTTCTTCCTGGAGGTACGCAATAACTTCGGGGTTTTCACGATCGTTTAACCAATAGTAATTATCGGTTCGGATATGCCCATGTTTTTCAATGGTATAAGGAACTATTTTTGCTATGGGTACTTGCAAATTGGCTTTTGGCATGTAAGGTATTATTATTGACCTAACAAAGGTAAAGTATTATGCATGCCTAATTTTGGAACGACAGCGGAAGTTATGCACTTAGAAATTAACAAATCTTTGTTATTTTTGTAACCTTAAACTAACAATAAGATTATGTTTGGAGACCTAATGGGAATGATGGGGAAACTTAAAGAAAATCAATAAAAAACTGTTGAAAATAGCTGCTTTTAAAAAAGTTACTCAAAATACCGCCTCCTTATTCTACAGCAAAAATGAATCTTGGTGGCTGATAGGATTCTCTATGCTTATGGCTAGCGGAATTCTAGTGGAGCCACAAGTACTTTGTTCGGCCCTGATTCATGGACAGCTTTCCGACATGTGGTTGTATTGGAGTGCCTTTATTGGATCGGCCTTCAGTGTTTCTTTTTTTGCCCATTTATGGCGCAGAGTTCCTTTGAAAACGGAAAATGAGTTTTTGTTTTTTAGATATTCGGGTTGGGGAGCTAAGGTATTACATGGTTTTAGAAGTCTGTACTTGGGTCTAGTGGTCATTCCGTTTCTTATGAGTTTTAGTGTGTTGGCCTACGGTAAAATCCTGAGTTTTATTTTGGGAGTACCACTGCAAACTGGACTTATTTCCATTATAGTGCTATTGGCGCTGCTTACCTACCTCAACAGTTTGAGATTGCGCTTACGGATGGACTTTGTATTGTTTGTATTGTTTATGGTGCTATTCGCTATTATTTTTATCACCTTAGTTGATGCTACGGGTGGCTTAGGTCATTTGTCTGCGACAGTAAAAGCTACTAAGCCTTCCTTCGCGATTATTCCGAGTTTAGGCAGCAAGACCTTTAGTGCTTTTTTGGTTTTTGTATTGGTGCAATGGTGGTCGGCTTCTTTATTGGATTATCCTGATATGAACGGGCAAAAGTTGATGGCAAGTTCTAGCAGCAAGGCCTTAGTTAAAAGCATCTTCCTCCCTTCCCTATTCAATGTGCTTTTTAGAGTCTTTTTATTTACGCTTCCTTTTATGGCGGTTGGTTATGGATTTAGCCAAGGCATAGCGGACAGCGAACTGGCTTTCACTAATTTATTTGTAAAGGCGCTTCCCTTTTGGATGTTGGTGCTAGTTTTAGTGCTCTTTATGATCCCGATGGTATCCTTTGTACAAAACATGCAAAACTGGGGAGGATCCTTATTGATTGAAAACTTTTATAAGCATACTGTAGATCCTAGTTGCAGTGAAGGAAAGGCTAGCATGTTGGGCCTCCTAGCCATGCTCTACCTACTACTCGTTTCGGGCTTCATTGCCTTTTATGCTAATTCGTTAGTTAGCATCACCCACTATTTGTTTGCCATCACCGCTGGTGTGGGCCCTGTCTTTATGCTGCGCTGGTATTGGTGGCGGATTAACGCTTGGACCCAATTGACGGCTATGCTGGCTGCTTTAGCGTATCCCCCTTTATTGGATTGGCTGTACCAAAACAATCTCACAATACATCAATTAATTACTTTTATTGAGCATACCTATACCCTTGATTATTATTCAGTTAAAATACTTTTATTAACCATCACGGTTAGTATGAGTTGGCTACTAGTCTGCTACACCACCCCTGCTACAGACCAGGCTGTTTTGCTACGTTTTGCTACGACTATAAAACCGGGAGGTTTTTGGAAAACGTACCAACCTAGTGGAAAAACCTTTTCAAAGCTCCGCCTTGCGGCTTGGTTAATACAAACGGGTAATGGGTTTTTGATGTATTTTATCTTTTGGAATTTTCTTGTTGGGAAGTACCTGTTGACAGCGGGCTTATTGTTGTTGTTTGTACTTTGTTTTTTTGCAGCGTATCGATTGATCCAGCGGGCGAATGCTAATTATGAGTTGGAGTTGGAAGATTAGTCTGCAATCAAATTAAGAATCCATTTGATATTGGTGTTGTGGCAGTATAATTTTAGGTTTTCTTCTATAACCGCCTTTATACTTCCTTTAGCATAAAAACGTGCTGTGGCAGACTCAATAGCGATGCGTTCTTTTGAATTACCTTGTAAATAATCTACCGCTAAATGGAAGGGATGGTAGGACAAGCCTTCACTTCCATTGCTGTAGAGCCAATACAGTTGGATGATATACAATGCAGCTGAGTTTTTGGATTTTCTTTTTTTCATTAGCACTGCATTGACCGCTTCGTTAAATTGGGTGTTCATAAAGAGTCGGTCTTTATATCCATAATGCACTAGCGCTTTAATCGTTCGTGCTAAAATCCACTCGTTCTTATTTTGAAGATTGGTATGCTCGGTAATGGCTTCAATGATCATGGCCATACTCCTATGTAATTTCTGCTCTTGGGCAGCGATATGAATTTCGCATTCTAAGTAGCGCGATAGCAAATGAAAATGCAATTTCTTTGTTGGAATTGCTTTTATCGCTTGTTGGTACTTTGCAATCATTAGCGGTTCGTATACCTCAGCATAGCCGTTTTGGGCTACTATATAAGCGTAGACAAAAAAGACCTCTTGGCTGTTGGTCACTTGCGGCAAGTAGTGTTTCTGCAACGCTTTAGAAAACGACTGATTTTCATTGTTTTCATCTACAAAACATTCATAGAATAAGCTCCTACCCGCTTTTGTAATAGCTAATAGGTTTAATAATTCTTCGTCATAATTATAAAGCTTTACGTAATTCCCTATCAAATTAGCTGTTGCAAAATGGATGGGGTTGTGATCGAAATAGGTATATTTTTCTAATAGGGTTTGTACCGTATCATAGCGTTTGAGTTGCAGTGCCAAATCTAGCACACTTTGTGAGAAGCCATGAGTATCTTCTGTTAGAAAGAAATTGGCATTAAAATGGTACCGGGATTGGTCTTCGACATAGTTTTCCCAATTGTCGTATTCGAGGAAACGAGCCAAGGTATCTAAAGTGGATAGATACGGTTTGGAAGAGGAAGTCACTATTCCATATAATCGTGCAATTGTTGAAGGTGAAATCGCCAATCGTTTCTCTTTAAAGCGATCCGATAACCATACTGCATCAGGGAACCCTTTCATTCTTCTATTGACGGAAACTTCGATTTGTTTGCCAATTCTTTCGATATGTAATGCGTTTATTTTCATGAAAAGTAAAAATAGTAAATAAGCCCAAACGATAATACTTCCTTTTAACTTGAAGTAACTTGAAGTGACTTGGAGTAACTTGAAGCGAAATTGAGTTGATGGAAGGTATAAATTTGCTGCAAATCAACATAATTGACACCATGGAAATTAATAAATTAAAAATTAGTCAACTTCTTATTTTACTAATACTTTGCACTAATTTAACAGGCCAAACCATGTATGTAAGGCCAATTAGTGGCTCCCAATCAGCATTCGTGGTTTCTACCATTCAAAAACTAACCTTTACTAACGGATTTCTTACAGTAACCAACACTACAGGTGATAATGGCACTTTTGCACTGTCCAATAATCGATATATAAATTTTGCCGACTTGACACTAGGAACTACAATACAAGAATTGCAACTTGATAAGTTCTATGTCTATCCAAATCCAACTACAACGCTTCTAAATGTAGCTAATGATTGTAAAGGAGCATCCCTATTGCATATTGAAATTATCACTTTAGAAGGTTGCGTTTTGATGAAGCAATACCTCCCACAAGTTGATACATCTTCTTTACCTAAAGGTATCTATTTCTGCAGAATAACTACTAGTACAAATTCCCAAATAATTAAATTTTTAAAACAATAAACCATTACAATATGAAACATTTATATTTTTTTATTTGCCTCTTTTCATTAGTAACAACTAACAATATTATAGCACAAAATGATTCTATTTATTTTTGGAAATCAGGCGTATTACTGGAAAAAAGGTCTATAAAACCAATCGATTTAGATAGTATTACTTTTAAAAGACCTATCGTAAATTTATCCGATGTAACCATTTGCTCGCAAGTTTGGTCCGGAAAAAACCTCGATGTTACGACCTATAGCGACGGTACCCCAATACCTCAGGTCACCGATCCAATTGCTTGGCAAAATTTAACTACTGGTGCTTGGTGTTATTACAACAATGATCCATCCAACAATGCTGATTATGGTAAGTTATATAATTGGTATGCAGTTGCAGGCATCTATGATTCAGCATCGCTTAATAATTCATCATTAAGAAAACAATTTGCTCCTATCGGTTGGCACGTTCCTTCGGATGCTGAATGGACCACATTAATTGATTGTTTAGGAGGTGCAAGTATAGCTGGGGGTAAAATGAAAGAAGTTGGAACAATACATTGGAATTCGCCAAATACTGGAGCTTCTAATTTGAGCGGCTTTACAGGTTTACCTGGAGGCTCTCGTGACTTTAATGGAACATTTTATGCAATTGGATGTTATGGAGATTTCTGGAGTAAAACTGAAAGTATTCCAACTGATGCTTGGTTTCGCAATCTGAATTGTGGTAATAGTAGCGCAAGCACAGGAGGTGATAGTAAGCATTATGGTTTTTCTGTTCGTTTAATAAGAGATTAATTAATATAATTTTTTTGACAAAGAAATACATAGAAATTTTATTGTTAGAAACGAGCCCAACTTTAGTTAGTAGTTGGGCTTTTTTTATGCTTCTTCCAATAACCGCATTACCCACTTTACTCCCTTAGCTTCGCAGTACTGTTTTAAATTAGTAGTACTAATATCCTTGTTTATTCCGGTTGCGAAAAGCGAAGCTATGGCAAACTCGATGGCGTTTTTTTCATTGCTTTCGTTTTGGAATAGGATGTTGTGGATGCGAAAGGGTGCGTAGATGGTTTTGCTGTTAAAGTGTATTGATTTGCAAATCCAGTAGTATTGCAGGATGTATAAAGCGATGCTATGTCGTTCTTTCTTTTGGTTTTTTATTAAATCGTCTACCACCCTATTTAATTCGTTGTTTGCAAACAATTCGGTTTTTAAACCAAAGAGCAACAGCGCCTTTATGGGTCTCGCTAGCAACCATGCTTTTTCGTTATCGGGTACTGTTGTTGTCAGTTTGATTACTACCTTAAGGTGGCTAGGATATGTTTTTGGAAGTACTCCTTTGAATCCATCGATCAGCATCAAACATTCTATCCACCGAGAACGTTCGTGGAAGTGGCAGTTCTTTTTATCTAATTGCTGGATTAACGATAAAAAATCCGGAATTAGCGGAGATGCTTTTTGTTCTTTATGTGCTGTTTGGCTGATGATAAAACAATACACAAACAGTTTTCTGTAGTCATTGTTACTTTGCGGTAAGTAATACTGGGACAAAGCCTCGGAAAAATAATTACCTTCATTGTCTTCGTCTACATAGCATTCATAATAAAAAAGATGCCCGATGGTGTTCCTTGCCAGTAACTGTAATAATTCATTTTGTTTACTACTCTTGCGAACGTGAGCACCTATGAGTTCGGCTGCCGTAAAGCGTATGGTTTCGTTCTCAATTCCTTTTGCTTTCTCTAAAACAAGATGGATGGCCTCAAAATCCTCATTGGCCAAAGCCAATTGCAATATTGCTAGTGAAAAACCGTCAGAGGCTTCGGTGAGGAAAAAGTTAGGGTCAAACGGTATGTTGGTTTGGTTCTCGCAAAAATCTTCCCAATCGGTAAAGTTACAATAGCGTGCTAATACATTTAAAGTGTCTTTATAAGGCGTTCTGAAGGGCTTTACAACCCCGAACAAACGTGCAATCGTATGTGGGGAGATGTGTAGTTTGAGCACTGCCATTTGCGCTGAGGCCTTATGAGCGTCAGCTATTTTCGTAATCTTGAATCCCAACTGGGTTTCCACTTGGTTGCAGATTGTAATGATAAAGAGATTCGGTTGCATCATGGCATTTAGACTACTGGCACAAAGATAATCGTAAAGGCAGTTGGTTTCTAACTTGCAATAAGTTGCAATTTATTTTGGTTTGGGAATGGAGTACTATTGTGGTGGAATTATTAAAAACGTTAAAAATGAAAAAATCACTCTCTTTTTGTGTATTACTACTGTGCACAACAATTTATGCACAAGTCCCTTCTTATGTTCCTACTAATGGATTAGTGGGTTATTGGCCTTTCAATGGCAATGCAAACGATGAAAGCGGAAATGGAAATAATGGTGTTGTTAATGGGGCAACATTGGCGGCTGATCGAATGGGAAATCCAAATAGTTGTTATCAATTATTTACGCCAGCTGGATCAGGTGGTTTCATTCAATTAGACCAAATCAATTTAAATGATAATTTTACAATTACCGCTTGGGTTACTGTAGAATCATATACAGCGGGAAGTGTTTCAACCATAATTTCAAAATATCCTGCAAATGGCAGTGGATATGAACTAGACATTGATAATGAGACTGGAGTAAGAGGTATTTATGGTATCGTAGGGCCTGAAAATAATGTTAACAATTCCGTTATTTCGAATTATAGTTTTGACCTCAATTCGTGGGGACATATCGTTTGGAGTAAGGAAGGACCTATCTCTAAATTATACTTTAATGGCATATTAATACATGAGCAAGTAAATGTTAATCCAACATCTACTAATAACGGCCCTAATTTTTTTGGTAAATCTCAGTGGGGAGGCAATCAATTAAGAGGCAAACTTGACGATGTAGCGGTATATAATAGAGCATTAACCCAACAAGAGATTACCAATCTATTTAATGCGAATCAATGTATCACAAACATCACCGTTACTGATATGCTTATTATCAATGTTGGTCAGTTATCTTTCTATGATCCAGTTTCGTGGGCAAATAACATAACCATTGCTCCCAATCCTACAAGTTCTCAGATCAATATCAATTTTAACAACATCACTAATTTGAATGGTGGAATGTTGAAAATAATCAATTCATTAGGACAACAAGTGGCTACAACACCAATTACTTTTTCAGGAACAAGCACGACAATGTCACTTACTTCTTGGGGAGGAACTGGCCTTTATTTTGTTCAGATCCTAAATGCTCAAGGACAAATTTTAGATATCAAAAAGATCCTTTTACAATAATTGCCCGCAATTTTATGAGTACAAAAAAGCCCAACTTTAGTTAGTAGTTGGGCTTTTTTTATTGTAATTCCTTCGCTAAGGTTTCATATACTCCTAGCATGCGGGGTTTGAAGTTAAGGTCGAATTGGTTTTCTTTGATTTGTTGGAAAATCATTTTCGCTTCTGCTTTTCGATGGACGCGGACTAGCGCTTGAACGTAAAACACTTTTAGTTGATTGAAGTTCAATTCGCCCCAATGCCCTAATAAGGAAGTGTGCTTCATCGCTTTTTGTTCGTACAAATCGATGATGAGTTCGTTCATTTCCAGTAGGGACAAATAAGTGCAGATCACAAAAATTGAAGTGATGCGGTCACCCGAGTCTTTCTCATTGATTTGGGGTGCATTTAAGATTCTGTTGATGATGTTTTTTTGTAAGTCTCCTTGATTAAAATGCAAATCATGGTATAATTGAATGCCATACCAGCGCATTTTTAGGATACTATTGAAGCGGTAAGAACTTACAATGATGGGAATTAATTTTTCAAAGTGAGATTCAAAGGTTTGCCAGTTGTTCCTTTCGGCGGCTAGGGTTCCTTGGATTAAATGGTAAAAAACGGCAACAGCCTTAGTGGATTTGTTTGCTTTGTAATACTTCTCTAGCAACGGAAGATAGTAGTCCTTTTGTGGAACCACCAACCATTCTATAAAATAATTCTCATCGGAAGCACTGCTGTGATAATTTTCTATTGCGATGCTGCTTATCCAATCGTATTTAATGCATAAACTCCCCAAAAGATGCAGCGTATAATAGAGATCATATTTATGTAATTCTGCTAATTGAAAAATGGAAGTAAATTCAAAGAGTCGCGTAAAAAATTCTTCGTCCCTACTCTGCGCTTTAAAGAGTAGTATTTTGTTGAAGGTCTCGTACAAGTCGGTTGACTTTATATCGGAATTAATACGCATCAAAATTGCCTCAAATGAAATTCGTTCTTCTATGACATCAAACAGTAAGGCTCTTTGATATAAGGCACTTTGTTCTAAAAACGTTTGCACGAAATTCTCCCAATCTTGGTACTCTAAATATTTGGCACAGACGTCTAAGGTAAACATGCTGGGCAGTGACGTACTTTTTTTTAAGGTGAATAGTCTTTTTATGGTGTCATTTGAAAGTCGGTGTTGTGTCTTTAAAAAGATGGCCGTCACCAAGTTTTCGCAATCATTAGCCGAGCTAATGTTGCCATTAAACTTGATGTTAATCTGCGTGCGCAGGTGTTGTAAATATTCCTCTTTTGGTTTTTGAATCAGTCGGGCCATAGAACGTAAATATACTGATGTTTCCTAAAAAAAAAGGGTCGATTTTTATTTGCCTTTATTTGCCTTTAACTCCTTTTTTTGATAAAAATATATAGAAAAAAAATTTCAAGTTACTTCAAGTTTGCTAACATTATAACTATCAATAAACTATACGTTAAACATTTCTTAATTTTTATTGCTTATTTATCTATTTTTTTCCTACATTTATGTAGTTAAACCGCAGGTTATGCATAAGATTAAGAAACGCAGACGAATTAAATACTCTAGAAGCATCGATTATACCTCTAGCAGTAAAGCATTAAAATTGCTTGTTTTAGTTTTTTGCCTATTTACTTTTATTGCCTTATTGATCTACATACTTTACAATGTTTTTCTTGAATTCAATGTTTTAAAAGGTTTTAATTAGAATTAAGTATCTTCGCTTAAATATAGTTATGTTACTTCAATCCCTTTAAGTACGTCCTTTTATGAAACGCTCTTTTCCCCTACTAGCACTGCTATTTATAGTGCAACTTTCGTTTAGCCAAAGCATAAAGCAAACTGATCGCTATGGCGCTTCGATTGTCTTTGAGGATGGACTGGTATTAAAATCGAATGATCGTTATGGCACACCTTTGTATTATATAGATGGGCAAACGATTAGGTCTAAAGACCGCTATGGAGCAGCCTTGTTTTATATTGATGGATCTACTGTAAAATCCAAAGACCGCTATGGGGTCCCTTTGTTTTATTTTGATGGACAAACGATACGCGATAAAGACCGTTATGGAGAAGCGCTCTATTTCATCGATGGTCAGTCCTTAAAATATAAAGATCGCTATGGAAAAACGGCCTATTATTTTGAAGGGATACCCGAAAAATGGGTTATAGTATGTTTGATTCGCTAATTAAAACGACATTTTTCCTAAAGCTTCTAACACATATTCATGCATGACCTGGCGGTAATCTAAATGCGTTACCATACGCAATTTACCTTGTCCCATAGAACTGATTAGAATGCCTTTGGTTTTCAATTTTTCGATTACTTCTTTTTCGTTGAGGGTCTTTTTGACTTCAAAAATTAGGATATTGGTTTCTGCTGGTTCCACCGTTTCAATCCATGGTAATGATTTCAGTGCTTGTCCTAACTCATAGGCTCTTCGATGGTCGTCCTCTAGGCGGTTTATATTATTTTTAAGCGCGTAGATTCCGGCTGCGGCTAAATAGCCTGATTGACGCAAGTTTCCTCCAAATATTTTTCGGATTCTTAGCGCTCTGTGCATGGTCTCGGCATCGGATACTAAAACAGACCCTATTGGGGCACCTAATCCTTTAGAAAAACAAACCGAGATGGTATCGAATAATGCTCCAAATTGTTTAGGGTGTTGCTTTTTGGCTACGATGGCATTCCACAAGCGGGCGCCATCCAGGTGGTATTTTAAATTATGATCGGAACAAACTTGCTTAATCTTTTGGAGTTCTTCAATAGCATAACAAGCGCCTCCCCCTTTATTGGTGGTATTTTCTATTCCCACCATCTTTGATAAGGGCGCATGGTAAAATTCGGGGTCATTGATTCCGGCACGCACTTGTTCGGCTGTAATCATACCGCGATGCCCGTCTAATAAATTAAAGTTTACACCGCTGTTAAACGAAGCTCCACCAGCTTCATATAAATGAATGTGCGACCATTTATCACAGATGATTTGGTCTCCAGGATTGGTATTTAATTTAATAGCCGTTTGATTGGCCATAGTCCCCGATGGAAAAAACAAGGCTGCTTCTTTGCCAAATAACTCGGCTACCATTTTCTCAAAGGCGTTTACGGTAGGGTCTTGTTTAAAAACATCGTCCCCTACTTTGGCTTGAAACATAGCTTGCAACATCTCGGTAGATGGTTTCGTAACTGTATCACTGATTAAATTGATTTCCATACTTTATTTTTATTTTGAGGGAAGATACAACTTGCCTCTTCAGAATATTTGGCTATTTTTGTGACACAAAACTACATTATTTATGACAAATACCGAACAAATTAAAGGTATTGTAGAACGCCTTGGTGCGTTGAGGAGGTATCTTTGACATTGATGCCAAGCTTATAGAGATCACTAACGAGGAAGAAAAGACCTTTGCACCCGACTTTTGGAACAATGCCAAAGAAGCGGAAGTGCTTGTTAAAAATCTGCGTTCCAAAAAGAAATGGGTCGAAGATTTTGAGAAG
>CANFZC010000055.1 GCA_947451475.1 Flavobacteriaceae bacterium
TTACCTTAAAAAAAATAATAGGAACCTATTCAACGTACTGTATATGCTAAATATTTTTACTACTTTTGGGACTTAAAATTTTAACACAAATGGCTACAATAACTTTAGGAGGAAATCCAATACATACGAATGGCGCATTACCAGAAGTGGGCACAAAAGCACCTAATTTCGAATTGATTAAAACTGATTTAGGTAAAGTAACTTTAGCGGAATTTAGCGGAAGTAAATTAGTCTTAAACATATTTCCCAGCATCGATACGGGAACTTGTGCTACCTCGGTGCGAACATTTAACGCAGATGCCAGCAAGCTTGAGAATACTAAAGTATTATGTATTTCACGTGATTTACCTTTTGCTCAAAAACGTTTTTGTGGTGCCGAAGGATTAGAAAACGTCATTAATCTTTCTGATTTTAATACAGGTAATTTTGGAAAAGCCTACGGTTTAGAAATAACTGATGGCCCATTGGCAGGATTACACTCTCGAGTAGTAATTGTTTTGGATGAAAATGGAATAGTGCAATATACAGAGCAGGTTCCTGAAATAGCTAACGAACCTAACTATGCTTCTGCATTAGCAGCACTCTAAATTTATTGCAGATGGAATTTAAAAAAGACAATGCTTTCTTAACTGGACGAATGAAAAGTGTCGGATTTGCTGTGAAAGGAGCACTAAAATTGCTTACTACAGAGCACAGTATTATGATTCAAGCCACTGTAGGTATACTAAGTGTGATCGCAGGTTTTTATTTTCATATTGATCGTTACGAATGGATGATGCAGTTTATAGTATTTGGAATGGTATTGGGAATTGAAGGATTGAATACAGCCGTTGAAAAAGTTGCTGATTTCATACACCCAGAATTTCATGAAAAAATAGGCTTCATTAAAGACATTGCGGCAGGAGCTGTATTATTCGCTGCAGCAGCAGTCGTTGCCGTTTTGCTTTTAATATATGTTCCTAAATTTCAATAATCATTCGATTAAATTTCTATTTTTATAGCGTTATACATATCCAATGGCAAAAACAATAAAAAAAGAAAATCCTGATAAGCAAAAAGATCCCAATTTAGAATTAAAAATCCTAAAGACTAAAAAACAATACCGTATGCTTTTTGGTTTTATGCTGGTATTGCTTTCCATTGCATTTTTGGTTTCTTTCATTTCGTTCTTTGTTACAGGTCAGGCCGATCAAAGCGCTGTAGATGCCTTTACTGACAGAAATGAAACAGTTGGTAACTGGCTCGGTAAATTTGGAGCTTATTTGGCCGATTTATTCATCTATCGAGGATTTGGAATTGCTTCTTTCTTAATTGTAAAGTTGCTGTTTTTAAGTGGTACCTTTCTGGTGCTGGACTTACCCATAAAAAAACTTAAAAATACTTGGTTTTGGGATTTATTTGCTATGATTATCCTTTCGATAGCTTTCGGTTTTTTTGCCACTACGCTGCCAGAAACGGGAGGTGCAATTGGATATGAGATGAACTTGTTTATCCAAGACTATGTTGGAAAAACAGGAACGTTTTTAATTATTGTTTTAGCAATACTAATTTATATCATCTTTAAAATCAAAGTATCTCCCGATGCTATAAAATCCTTTTTTGAAAAAAAACATAAAGAAATTAAAGAGGACATGAACAGCATGTCGTCTGTGGCTGATACTAGCGGAATGGATTATAATTTAGAAGAGTTTGCTGTCAAAGAAGAAGAGGAAGAAGTAATAGATGAGCCTACGCTCAAAACTTCAGCATTTGAAATCAATAAAGAAACACTAAAGCCTACCATTGAAAAAGCCTCGGAGATTACGTTAGAACCAACTATAAAACCTACTTCACCTGCGCTTCAACAAGAACCAATTTACCAAGAACCAGTAAAAAAGATTATTGAAACTAATGATGAAGCTTTTGTAATTGAACAAGCTGCAGATGAAGATGTTATGGAAGAGAATTTGGCAGCCAAATTGGTTGCTGATTTTGGAGAATTTGATCCTACTTTAGAACTTTCAAATTATAAATTTCCCACAATTGATCTCTTAAAAGAATATACTTCTGTCGGTATAACTATCAACCAAGAAGAGTTAGAAGAAAACAAAAACAAGATTGTAGAAACCTTGCGCAATTACAAAATTGATATTGCACAAATCAAAGCAACGGTAGGACCTTCTGTGACGCTTTATGAAATTGTTCCTGAAGCTGGCATTCGTATTTCAAAAATCAAAAGCCTAGAAGATGATATAGCCCTATCATTAGCGGCATTGGGTATTCGTATAATTGCACCTATACCGGGAAAAGGTACGATTGGTATCGAAGTACCAAATAAGAACCCGACGATGGTTCCAATGAAAACTGTTATTGCTTCCGCTAAATTTCAGGAAGCTGAAATGGAATTGCCGATTGCTTTGGGTAAAACAATTTCCAACGAAACTTTCGTGGTAGATTTAGCTAAGATGCCTCACTTACTTATGGCGGGAGCTACAGGTCAAGGGAAATCAGTTGGTTTGAATGCAGTACTAACTTCGTTATTGTATAAAAAACATCCCGCGGAAGTAAAGTTTGTTTTAGTTGACCCTAAAAAGGTAGAGCTTACGCTTTTTAACAAAATAGAACGCCATTATTTGGCCAAATTGCCGGATACTGAAGACGCTATCATTACTGACAACAACAAGGTAATTAATACCTTAAATTCACTTTGTTTAGAAATGGATAACCGTTATTCTTTATTGAAAGATGCCATGGTGCGTAATATTAAAGAATACAATGAGAAATTCAAATCCCGTAAATTAAACCCCGAGCACGGACATCGATTTCTTCCCTATATAGTCTTAGTAGTCGATGAGTTTGCCGACTTAATCATGACCGCTGGCAAAGAGGTAGAAACACCTATAGCCCGTTTAGCACAATTAGCTCGTGCAATCGGTATTCACTTAATAATTGCAACACAAAGGCCATCGGTAAATGTAATTACAGGAATGATTAAAGCTAATTTCCCGGCTCGAATTGCCTTTAGAGTTACTTCAAAAATTGATTCAAGAACCATTTTGGATTCGGGGGGAGCTGACCAGTTGATAGGACGCGGAGATCTATTATTCTCAAACGGAAATGATCTAGTACGCGTGCAATGTGCATTTGTTGATACTCCAGAAGTAGAAAAAATTGTAGATTATATTGGATCACAGAAAGCCTATGCTAGCGCATATCTATTACCTGAATATGTTGGAGAAGACGGCAGTAGCGTAAATTTAGAATTTGATATAACAGAAAGAGACAGCATGTTTAGAGAAGCTGCTGAGATAATTGTTACTGCCCAGCAGGGTTCGGCATCATTATTGCAGAGAAAGTTGAAACTGGGCTACAACCGCGCTGGACGATTAATTGATCAATTAGAAGCCGCTGGAATTGTAGGTCCGTTTGAAGGAAGTAAAGCGCGTAGTGTAAACATAACCGACTTAACTTCATTAGAACAGTTTTTTAACAATGAACAAAACAATTCTTAAAATGAACAAATTACTATCGATTGCTCTGTTACTTTTAGTAAGTATTACAAGTCAGGCACAAGATAAAAAAGCCAAAGATTTACTAGATCAAGTCACTGCCAAAATAAAATCGTATAACAACATATCTATAGATTTTAAATACTCCCTCAATAACGCTAAAGAAAACATCAATAAAGAAAGTAAAGGCAATTTATTATTAGAGGGCAATAAATATGTATTAAACTTTATGGGAGTCACCAAAATATTTGATGGAAAAAAAAGTTATACTATTGTTCCTGAAGATGAAGAAATCACTATTTCTAGTTTAAACGATAGCGATGAAAAAGCTATTACACCGTCCAAAATGCTTACGTTTTTTAATACTGGATATAAATTTACTTGGGATATTTTACAAGATGTTAAAGGTCGCAAAATTCAATACATCAAATTGATTCCTGTTAGTGCTAAAGACCAGCGTAAAGAAATTCTTTTAGGCATAGATTCTCAAACAAAAAATATTTACAATGTGATAGAGATTGGAAAAAATGGAACTAAAACAACACTTACTGTTAATTCTTTTAAAACCAATCAACCTTTATCAAAAAATCAGTTTACCTTTGTAGCGAGTAAATATCCTAAATACTATATCAATAAATTAGATTAAGCTCGGGTGAAAATACTGGACAAGTACTTATTAAAATCCTTCTTAATTACATTTGCTACGGTATTTGTAATTCTCTTTTTTATATTCATATTACAGGTCGTTTGGCTTTTTATATCTGAGTTGGCAGGGAAAGATCTAGATCTTTTCATGATCGGTAAGTTTTTACTTTTCAAAATGCCGAGCGTAGTTCCTTTAGTGCTGCCTTTATCAGTGTTATTAGCTTCCATTATGACTTTTGGTAGTCTGGCCGAAAACTATGAGTTTGCTGCCATGAAATCTTCTGGAATTTCACTGCAAAGAGCAATGAGAAGTCTGATCTACTTTATACTACTACTTACAGTCGTTGCCTTCATATTTGCTAATAATGTAATTCCTTTTGCCGAATATAAATTTGTCAATTTTCGACGAAATATTGCGCAAGTGAAACCCGCTATGGCAATTACAGAAGGGCAGTTTAGTGAAATAGGTAATTATAACATTAAGGTCGAAAAGAAGTCGGGAAAAAACGGCAAATTCTTAGATTTAGTGACTATTCACAGAAAATCAGACAATGGTGAAGGTAGTAAAACAGTTATAAAAGCCAAAAAGGGAGAATTGGTTAGTAATTCAGATTCCAATGTATTGAAATTGGTATTGAAGGATGGAAATTATTACGAAGACATCATTCCGCCAAATTATGAAGATCGAAAAAAATGGCCCTTCACAAAAAGTTCCTTTAAACGTTATGTATTGAATATTGATTTATCTAAACTGAATAATACCAATTTAGATGACGAAAAAATCACCAATACCAATACAATGCTTACCGTAAGTGAATTAAAGTATACTTTGGATTCCCTTCAAAAAAACTATTCAAAAGATGTCCTCTCCTATTCAGAAAACATCTATCAAAATACCGTTAATACTGGAAGTACTATTAATAACACAGGAACTACTGTTGCATTAGACCGTAGTGACTTACTTAAAAACTTCTCTCCTACTGATAAAACACAAATCCTAAGAGTTGCAGGAAGTTATATTGACGCTACCAATTTTTCCTTAGAAAATTCCAAATTTGAATTAAATGATAAACAAAAAATCATTAACAAGCATTGGATTGCATTGTATGAAAAATTTGTAATTGCCTTTTCTTGTATTTTAATGTTTTTTATTGGCGCGCCTTTAGGGGCTATTATCCGTAAAGGCGGACTAGGATTACCAATAGTTTTTGCTGTTTTAATCTTCATCACCTTTCATTTCATTAATACTTTTGGAAAAAGAGTAGCTCAAGAAAATGGAATGTCTGCATTCCTTGGTTGTTGGCTGTCAACTATAGTTTTGCTTCCCTTAGCCATTACATTAACCAAAAGAGCCACCGCCGATAAAGGAATAGCCATTAATTTTGATTGGTTTACCACTTTATATTATCGCTTCTTCCCTAAAAATGAGGATAAAGTGATTCTAGAATCATCAAATAGTAGCAAAACATTAAATTCTAATAAACTAACGGACCCTGTCACTATTATTCCACCGATTGACTACGAGAGGTTATCGAAATTAAATAAAGAATATAACCAATACAGTCTTATAGCATTAATTAGTAATCTAACTTTACTTGTAAATATTGGATTTGATTGGCTTAGTGGAAATGCTTTTACCTTAGTGATAACCGCATTGGCACTAGTCTTTATTGGTACTTTGTGGAAAGCACAATACATCATCAAAAAAATCTATTCTACTTGTCATAAAACAAACGAATTAAACTTAATTACAATTATACTGGGAGGGTTTCCTTTTTATATCTTGTTTTACCTATTTAATTACAGTTACCTAAAAGAAACCATTTCTAAATCTAAGGTCTAATGGACAATACCTACCACACTAAAATACAACTAAATACTATAGCCGAAGCCATTGAAGATATTCGTCAAGGGAAAGTCATTATCGTCGTAGACGATGAAGATCGCGAAAATGAAGGAGATTTTTTAGCAGCAGCCGAAAAAGTAACTCCCGAAATGATCAACTTTATGGCTACTCATGGAAGAGGATTAATCTGTGCGCCACTAACTGAAAAACGTTGCAACGAATTGGAGTTACATTCCATGGTAAAAAACAATACCGATCATATGGAAACCGCTTTTACCGTTTCTGTAGACTTGAAGGGTAACGGAGTCACAACTGGAATATCGGCGGCCGACCGTGCTACAACTATTCTAGCATTAGTAAATGAAGACACAAAACCTTATGATTTAGCGCGCCCCGGACATATATTTCCGCTCACCGCCAAGCAAGGTGGCGTTTTAAGAAGAACAGGCCATACAGAAGCTGCAATCGATTTTGCAAGACTTGCCGGATTCAAGCCGGCGGGAGTAATTGTTGAAATCATGAATGAAGATGGGACAATGGCGCGTTTACCCCAACTAGTTGAAGTAGCCAAGCGCTTTGATTTAAAGTTGGTTTCAATTGAAGACTTAGTAGCGTATCGCATGCAGCACGATAGTTTGATTGTTAAAAAAGAAGACTTTGAAATTGAAACCCGTTTTGGAACTTTTCGTTTACGTGCCTATCAACAAACAACCAATAAACAAGTTCACTTGGCTTTAACCAAAGGAACATGGAATTTAGGAGATACCGTACTTACACGTATTAATTCGACCCAATCCAACAATGACATCTTGAATACCTTAACTAATGATGTCGACAAAAAGCTTGAAGAATTATTCCAGCACATAAATCATGAAGGCAAGGGCGCGGTACTATTCATAAACCAAGAAATCGATTCTTCTGATTTATTAAGTAGATTGACCGAGTTAAAACAATTGCAAAGTGAGGGAGTCAAAAAAGCACCTCAAATAAAGATGGACGTCAAGGACTTTGGTATCGGTGCGCAAATCCTGCATGATATCGATGTTTCTAAAATACGATTATTAACCAATACCATGCAAACCAAACGTGTTGGAATGATTGGCTATGGCTTAGAAATCACAGAATACGTACCCTATTAGAAAAAAGAGTCCTTTTTATAAGACTGTTAATTAACAGAGATTGAAAGGAATAGCCTCCGTGTCTAAAAATAAGTATATTTTTTACTCATTTTCTTTTTGCAAAATGAAAAAGGTTGCTATATTTGCAACCGCAACAAGCAATTGGGGCACGACTTATTGGAGAAATGGCAGAGTGGTCGATTGCGGCAGTCTTGAAAACTGTTGACTGTAACAGGTCCGGGGGTTCGAATCCCTCTTTCTCCGCTGATATTTTATCAAAATGAACTAAAACCCTTTAAACTCAACGTTTAAAGGGTTTTTTCTTTTCACCGAATTGCCAATTTATTCATGTTTTCCCATAAAATAGGTGCACAATTGGTGCACCGGGACACCGTGAAAAAAAAGTGCACCGAATTTTAGCTTAACCCTAATAAAATAAGGGGTTCACACAATGAACATCTTGACTTATATTGTTGATTAAAGTATATTAATTAACATAAAAAGGTTACCTGAAATGACAACAAAAATCACCGTACTTTATTATTTGAGAAAATCTAAAGTCAATGCACATGGGCAAATGCCAATCTACCAGCGTATAACCATCAACGGAAAACGTTTTGATGTAAGCTCTGGACATTTCATCGAAGAAGACAAATGGTCCTCAGAAGCAGGCAAAATGAAAGGAAACTCAGAGGAAGCTCGTATGATAAACGGACAACTTGAAATGATGAGAGCTATCGTTTATGAAACCGAGAAGAAACTATTTATGAATGAGGTTCCAATTACCTTTGAAAGCTTCAAAAACGAGTACCAGGGCAAGAAAGAACGGGAACGCATGCTTATCCCTATTTTCGAAGAGCACAATCGCAAAATCAAAGAGCTTTTGGGCCACGACTATGCACCAGGTACATTAGAGCGATACAAAACCTCTTTGAAGCACACCAAAGACTTCATATACTGGAAATACAATATCACTGATATTAACATCGAAAAGATAGACCACGCATTTATAATGGAATATGAATTCTATTTGCGTAGTGTGCGCAAATGCGCTAATAATTCGGCCGTAAAGTATATCAAGAACTTCCACAAGATAATTAACCAGTGTATTGCAAATGGTTGGCTGCAGAAAGATCCTTTTGTAAATTACAAATCTAAAATGAAAGAAGTTGTCCGGGAGTTTCTCACTGAAAAAGAAGTAGAAGACATCATCAACAAAGAATTTGTTTCCGAGCGTTTAGAACTTGTCCGCGACATTTTCATTTTTAGCTGCTTCACTGGCTTAGCTTATATTGATGTTCAACAGTTGACAACCGACAATGTCGCTTTGGGTATAGATGGAGATAAGTGGATATTTAAGAACCGTCAAAAAACTGATACCGCTTCTAAAATTCCTTTACTCCCCATGGCTCAACAAATAATTACTAAATATCAGAACCATCCGGTGTGTAAAAATGAAAATCGCCTCCTCCCTATTTTGACTAACCAGAAAATGAATGCTTACCTGAAGGAAATAGCAGATGTATGCGGAATCAATAAACCACTAACCTTCCACATTGCCCGACATACCTTTGCTACTACGGTAACACTTTCCAATGGTGTTCCTCTAGAAACCGTAAGTAAAATGCTTGGTCACACAAATTTGAAAACCACTCAGCATTATGCTAAGATCCTGGATAAGAAAATCAGCGAAGACATGATGATATTGAAATCCAAATTCAATCAAAGGAATCAAACAAACGAAAAACGGTCTAGCTAATTAATTTTTTTCAGTACATTTTGATTCAATTTTAACAATAAGTACACTTTTTATGTACTTATTGTTTTTTTGGAAAATTGTATTTTGCGGCAACCTACTAACCTACCCCTATATGCAAAACTTTTGTGGTGAATTCTTCTGCAAAATCGATTCTGAAATACTAAAAATTGAAACAACTATTAGCTCCCCAATATGCCAGGCTAAACAACTATCAAATTACCTTGAAGAAAAACTCAATGAGCTTTACAATTGGGTAGAAAATTACAACTTCAAATCACTAGAAGAGGAAATATACTTTTTCAAAGAATTGAAAAGCCGACTAACATCAAAATACATCTATTATCATAGGATATTAGAAATAGAATCCAATGCACCAACTACAAGCAAAAAACTAAAGCTTAAATATTATAAAACAATTATAAATGATTGTCATTTATCTTCAAAAAAAGACAATGAATTCTATAAGTATTTCCGCTCCGGCTTCACGCATTATGATCATTACTATTTTACCAGAAACGGAACAAAACAGTCCATTAATAAGCATATAACGCGCGTATTTATTGATGTTAGAAGATGCAGTTTATACGATTATAATCTTGCTGTTATCCTGGCCAATGACAAACTAATTGAATACTATGAAGAGAAAATTGAGCAAATAAATAACAATGTCAACATGAAAAGTCAAATACTAAAATCCAACCTCAACTGGACCGGCTCAAAAGTGGATTTGGTAGAGTTAGTTTATGCCTTGCATCAATCCAAAATAATTAATGCCGGAAACGTAGATGTTAAAGAACTGGCCGTCTCTTTCGGTAAAATGTTTAACATCGATATCGAAGATAACATTTATAGATTTTACCAAGATATTAAAGCGAGAAAAGCGGTTAAAACTAAATTCCTAAATACAATAGCCGAAAACCTCAACCAAAAAATGGTTGAAGAGGATAACTAAAACTCCCTCTCCTTTGGAGAGGGCTGGGGTGAGGTAAAATCACAACTTGTGATGACCTTGTGAAATGGGTTAAAAACAACACTATTTCATCAAATCATCTCTCATTTATCCAATTTTCTTAAAACTGTATTTTCTAACATTAAAAACAAACACTTGAAAACAAAGGAATTTCAAGTGTTTTGGCACAAAATCATTCACAACTTGTGAAGACCTTGTGAACAAAAAATAATCAAACGAAAGTAATTTGTCTCATAACAATTAAAACACTTTCATTATGAACTTACATCCCAAAAAACTCTTCCCAGAAGTAGACAATCTCGAACTACTAAACCACCAACCTATCACCAAAAAAGACCTGCTAAACTTTAGTCATGTGTTGTTATCTGAAATACAAGAAATGGTTGGTAAAACAGAAAAACCTGCTCAATGGCTAAAATCGGCCGAAGTTCGCAAGCTGCTAAAAATCTCCCCGGGCACATTACAAAACCTACGCATCAACGGCACGTTAAACTACAAACGTATCGGCGGCATCATTTTCTATAAGTACGATGATATCAAAAAAATGCTCGAGAAATAAAATGGAAACCGCTCAAGTTCCTTGCAACGGAACATGCGAAGCATGCGATTGCAAAATAGTCTCGATACTTAATACTTCAATCTTAATACTTCTTCCATGAACTACATAAAGCACCTCTCCGGTTTCTTCGAAAAAGTAGTACTTGATTACGACTTTAATCCCACACACATAAGCCTTTACATTGCAATATTTCAAGCATGGAATCAAAACCGTTTTGTAAACCCCATTAACATTTCTCGCGATGAATTAATGCGAATCAGCAAAATTAGTTCCAAAGCAACCTATCACAAATGCATAAAGGATCTAATAAAAAACGGCTATATACGCTACAACCCTTCATACAACCCATATAAGAGCAGCACCGTTGAAATTCTTGAACTTGATTTTTATACAAAACCAATCACGCGCAAAGAAGCAAAAAAACTAAAAAATGAACAAGTTATTGAACAGGTTGATGAACTAGCAGTGAACAAGTACTGTACTAGTAATGATACTAGTACTGAACAGGTATATATATATACAAACAATATAAACATTACAAACAGTATAAACGATATAAACAATGATACAAATCAAATTGAAAAATTAAATTTTCAACCTGACTTTATCGGCACCCCAGAACCAAAAAAAAAGTTGCGCGAAAAAAAAAGGTACAATCTCGATGACATTCCTCCAAACTATGAAGAACTTCAAAACTACTTCATAGAAAAAAGTAGCACTCTGCAGGAAGCAGAAAAGTTTTTCAACTACTACACAAGCAAAGGTTGGCTCATAGGGGGAAAATCCAAAATGAAAGACTGGAAAGCTTCAGCAAACAATTGGATTCTGAATACAGACAAGTTCAATCCAAAATCAAGCGCACCTCAGCCTAATCATTTGCATACTTCAAACAAGAAAAACTATGACGAACCACTGTAAAATAGTTACTGACACCTTCAGTATTGAAGAAGGGTTCAAGGTCTATGATTTTAATAAATGCTTAGACTTCATTGAGACCCAGGGCAAAATACATTATGGTCAAGCTTTCAAAATTAGTGATATCGATACCCCTACAATCTACAAGCTTTTAATTTATATGATAAAAGATGATAAAGCGGCCTCTATGGAACAAATTAACCTTTCAAAAGGCATTTTATTATCTGGACCAATTGGTTGCGGGAAAACGTCTATTATGCATTTAATAAAGCCTTTTTCAAATCATTTGTCCGATTATAAAATCAAAACCTGCCGGGAAGTATCATTTGAATTCGCAAAATACGGTTATGAAGCGCTGCAGCAATACATCCTTAAAAACAATACTCAATTCAGACTATCTGGATATTGCTTTGATGACCTTGGTGCCGAACAACAAATCAAACACTTCGGAAACGATTGCAACGTAATGGCCGAAATAATAATTAGTCGTTATGAAGATTTTGTCAGTAACAAATCGATAACCCACATCACCACTAACCTATCCGCCTCCGAAATCGAAAACCTCTACGGAAACCGTTTGCGTTCCCGGATGCGAAGCATGTTCAATTTAATCACATTCCCCACTAACTCTAAAGACAAAAGATAAATCATGAAACAAATAACAAAATTCTGGACCTGGTTCCAAGACAACGAAGAAGCCATAAAAAATGCACTGATTTTAGGAATCAATACCGAAGAAGTATTCCACCATCTCAACAGGAACTACAGTTACATTTCTAAAAGAATCGGGTTTTTAATAATTAGTCCTTCAATAGACCAGGACAAATGCACTATCATTTTCACGGCTGATGGGTATCGAAAACTATTCCCTAAAATCATAGCTCTTGAAGATCAAGCCCCGCAGCTAAATTATTTCATTCCGCAAGCTTTCATCAAACCCATTCACGACAAAACCCCTTATCTTGAAGGTAATGACGAACCCTATACGTTCAAGAACTATAAAATCAAAATAAGCCAAGTATACATGGCATTAGTTGATTACAATACCTCGACCAAACAACTAAAAATTAGAATTTATGTACCAGCATATAACAGCATAAAAGACCAAGATGAAATTGATGAAGACTTGAGATACTTGGTCATGGATGTAATCGGCGAAATAGCATTCCGTAAACACATCAAGAGTATCGAGTTCCTCGAATTACCCGAAGCTACCCATGGCCTTTTAAGTCTTATTGAACTATCTGAGTATATCGATTATTTGTATAAAATTAATTCTCGTTTTAAAACTAGACAGATTTAGACAACGATAAATATAACAATTAACCAGTTCATTTTTTATGTAGGTTAATATTCCTTTTACGGTTTTCACCATTTTACTTTACCTTCCTTTTTTGTATGTTTGTAGATTGGTAATAACATAATTTGCTATTAAATAACAAAATATGCTATTGTAAGAAAATTTTTCAATTGTGCTGACACTGTGTGCACAATTCAAAAACAATAAAATCATAATAAAACTAGCTACTCGCAATGCCAACATTAAACTGGATAGGGAAAGAAAAAGTAATAAACCATCACCAAGATGTTCCCTATAAAATATTAGAGCCTCAATATGGATTTGCTGATGGTGTACAACATTCTGAACCTAATGATAGCGGCAATAAGATTATTCACGGCGATAACCTAGAAGCCTTAAAAAGTTTATTACCAGAATATGAAGGCAAAATAAAATGTATTTACATTGACCCACCATACAATACAGGAAACGAAAGTTGGGTATATAACGACAACGTAAACCACCCAAAAATCAAGAAATGGTTGGGCGAAGTAGTAGGCAAAGACGGAGAAGATTTAACACGCCACGACAAATGGTTGTGTATGATGTATCCAAGGCTAAAACTACTGCACAAACTACTTGCTAAAGACGGAGCTATTTTTATAAGTATTGACGATAATGAACAGGCACATTTGAAGTTGATTTGTGATGAGATTTTTGGAAATGGAAATTTCATTACAAATGTTATTTGGGAAAAAAACTATTCTCCAAGAAATGATGCAAAGTATTTTTCGGCTTCCCACGATTTTGTAATTGTTTATTCAAAAAGCAAAATTGATTGGAAACTCAATCTTGCACCAAGAACTGAAAAACAAAATAAATACTATAAATACGACGATAATGACGGAAGAGGTCTATGGAGACCTGATAATGTTCTTGTAAAATCATTTTCCGAAACAGGTGTTTTCGGTATAAAAAACCCTAACAATGGCAAAATTCACTTTCCGCCTCAAGGCAATTGTTATCGTTTTAATGAAGAAAAATCCAAAACAATGTTATCAGATAATAAATTTTATTTTGGTAAAGATGGTAATGGTAAACCCCAACTTAAACGCTACTTGTCTGAAGTAAATGATGGTGTAGTTCCTCAAACAATTTGGAAATATGATGATGTTTCACATAATCAAGAAGGTAAAAATCAATTAAATAAAATTATTGAGGGTAATGTTTTTGATAGCCCAAAACCACATCAATTAATTAGTAGAATATTAGAGTTATCAACAGATAAAAACTCCGTAATCCTAGACAGTTTTGCAGGTTCAGGAACTACTGCACACGCTGTTTTAAACTTGAACAAACAAGATGGCGGCAACAGAAAATTCATTCTTATAGAAATGGAAGACTATGCCAATAACATTACTGCCGAAAGAGTAAAGCGTGTCATTAATGGTTATGGCGATACTAAAAAAATCGATGGCACAGGTGGAAGTTTCAATTATTACCAACTTGGCGAACCGTTGTTTCTCGAAGAAGATGTTCTTAACGAAGCTGTGGGATTAGAAAACATTTTAAAATACATTTGGTATTCCGAAACACGCACCTCACTTACATTGCTAGGAACAAAGCAGTCTCACTTTGGAGAGGGTTGGGGTGAGGAAGAAAACTATCGAATAGGTTCAAAAGACCAAACCGATTATTATTTTTATTACACTAAAGATGCAGTTACAACGGTAGATTATGATTTTATGGCTAAAATAAAACACAAAGCAAGCCAGTATATCATTTACGCAGACAACTGCTTACTCGAAAAAGATTTTATGCTAAAACATCACATCATTTTCAAAAAAATACCAAGAGATATAACAAGATTTTAAAACAGTATTATTATGATAGACTATCTAGAAATAAAAGGATATAAATCTATTAAGAATTTAGAATTGGAAATGAAACCAATCAATATTCTTATAGGGAGCAACGGTGTGGGGAAAAGTAATTTTGTTTCATTCTTCAAACTAATCAATGCAATTTTCAATTTAAGATTACAAAAATTCGTTCAAGAAGAAAAAGCGGATAATTTACTTTATTTTGGTAGAAAGACAACCGAAAACTTATTTGGTAAACTTATTTTTAACAGTGGTAATAATAACAATAATGCGTACTATTTCAATTTAATTCAAACCAAAGAAGGTGGATTATTCTTTGATAAAGAAGGTTCAGGATATAATGTTGGAAGAGATAATGCTACTACTAATTATTATGTAAATTATAATCTAGAAGAAAGTGGCATTTCAAAAAATGGATCTTATAGAAATAATTATCTAAGCAATCATTTAAAAAATATTCAAGTATTCCATTTTCACGATACTTCTACTACTTCTTTTTTAAGAAGAGAATGTGATATAAATGACAATCAATATCTAAAACAAGATGGAAGAAATCTTCCTGCTTTTCTCTATTTATTAAAAGTCAACCATCCTAAAATTTATATTCGTATTGAAAAAACTATTCAAACAGTAGCGCCTTATATCGAAAAATTTATACTTGAACCAAGCCGACTTGATGAAAATGAAATCGCTTTGCGTTGGGTAGATAAAGGTGATACGGAGAGTAATTTTTCTGCATACCAACTATCAGATGGAACCTTGCGATTTATTGCTTTAGCTACACTATTGATGCAGCCTACTCCACCATCAGTAATTATTATTGATGAGCCGGAATTAGGTTTACATCCTTTTGCAATAGGAAAATTAGCTGGTATGATACAGTCAGCTTCAAGTAAATCTCAAATAATTGTAGCAACACAATCACCTGGTCTTATTTCTAAATTTGAACCGGAGGACGTTATTGTTATGGACAGAAGTTTAGAGGAAAATCAAACGGTTTTTAAAAGACTTAATTCTGATGATTTAAACGTATGGTTCGAGAAATTCACACTAGGTGATTTATGGGAACAAAATATTATTAATTCAGGGCAGCCTTTTATAAAAGTATAATATGAAAAGATTAATTATAGTTTGTGAAGGGCAAACAGAACAAGAATTTTGTAATGATATTTTACAACCACATTTAATCCAATTTGGAATTGTAGTTCAAAATCCAACAATAAAGAAAACAGCAGGCGGTATTGTAAGTTGGGCTTCTTTAAAACATCAAATTGAAACACATTTAAAACAAGATCCAACGGCATTTGTTACAACTTTAATAGATTTTTACGGAATTCACGCCAATCATAATTATCCAAATTGGTTACAAGCCAATCAACATAATAATAAAAATATTGGAATGGATTTAATGGAACAAGGAATGCTTACAAGTATTCCTGATCAATTACAACCAAGATTTATTCCTTACATTCAGTTACACGAATTTGAAGGCTTATTGTTTTGTGATATTAATGTTTTCGATAATGGGTTTGAAGAAAATGAGTTTCTTGATTATAATTATTTGGTACAAACCTTAAACGACAATCAAAATCCAGAATTAATAAATGACAGTAGCATTACTGCACCATCAAAGAGATTGTTGAAAATAATTAAAGACTATTCTAAAATAACTCACGGTTGTTTGATAGCACAAGATATTGGAATAAATAAGATAAGAGCAAAATGTCCAAGATTTAACAAATGGATTGATGATCTAGAACATATATAAACAATTCAATTTCATTGAATTTTGAAATAAATAGTATAAAAAAACATAAATGGAGTTAAAATCCTACCAGCAACAAGTAATCACAGATTTAGAATTATTTTTAGAGTACCTCCAAAAGTATCCTAAA
>CANFZC010000056.1 GCA_947451475.1 Flavobacteriaceae bacterium
AGCCCAAGTGAGGTATCAGGTTTACAGATTGGAAATCGTTACGCATCAGGAGTGTACAACGTAGTAGTAACACAAGGAAGTGACGTTAAAACACTTCGTGTTATCAAAAGATAATCACCCTTAGGTTTATAAATAGAAACCCTCTCTGGAAACAGAGAGGGTTTTTTTATGCTTAATGGCCCCTATTTTGAACAGGCTTCAAATAAGATTTTAACAGTAGTATTTCGTAGGTATGTTTTTAATATTCTATATATTTGCTTTTTCGATTTTACTTTAAACCCTTAAAGAGTTATCAAAAAGCATGAGATGCCATCCTAAAATAAATACACTTTTTTATTTTATCATGTTACTTGTTTTAGTACATACAAGTAGTAATGGGCAGTCTCTGATGAACAAACATTATTTGTCGGATGATGTTGAGCATTTGATTAATTCTAATCCTGATCAAGCCCTTAAAATCGCTCAGTATTTATTGATTAAATCGACTACTAGTGATAAAGAGAAAGCGAAGGTTAATTTTTTAATATCTAAAGCGTATTTAGTTAAAGGAGATTTCAGTAGTTCCTTAAATTTCCTTTATGAAGAGAATAATTATGAGGAGTATTTGACGGATATCCAAAAGGTTGATATTGAAATATGCAAAGCGCGATTGTTTAGAGAATTGGCATTAGACAAACAGGCCAAAAGAATACTAAATCATTTAGAAGACACCTTAAAAACGGTTGTTGACTCTAAATTAAAATCCTATATCGAAACTTCATTATGTTTGGAAAAAGCCAAGTTCTTGCTGAAGGAGAACAAAGCTAAAGAAGGAATACTGTTGGTCGAAAAGCAGGCTACTGCTAGCGGCGCTATACTTCAAGAATGTAAAGAATTGCAGTTGAATTATACGATTGGTTTAGGTCAATTGTACTTAAATCAAAAGGATTATAGCAAAGCTAAAGAGCAGTTTGACACGGCTATTTTGAACATCAATCAGCTCAATGAAGACAATATTTACAATAAGATTGATGCCCTTTATGGCTTAGCTACTATTGCTTATTTAAAAAAGGATAATGTGCAGGTGGTCGCTTTGACGCAAGAAGCTTTCCGATATGCTAAGAAATTAAACAATCTTTTTTTTCAAGAAAAAATCACACAACTACAAAGCGCAAGTTATTTGGCCTTAAATGATGTTATCAAGTACAAATCAGTTAATGCTTTATTTTTTGAATTGCAAAGCGACACAGAATCACAAGAACAAGAAGCGGTAAATACGGCTTATAATTTGATTTCTAACCAATATTCAGATGAGTATTCAAAAGAAGAGGCAACCTACATTAAGGTACTTTATGTGATTTCGGGTTTATTTGTACTGGCTCTAGTAATCGCCTTATTTTTTTGGCAAAAATTGTTACAACGCAAAAAAGGCCTTGATGAAATCATGAGTTATATTGAAATTACCCGAAGTAATCTATTAAGCAGTTTTACGATTGTTGATAAAAAGAAAGAATCAAAAAAGAACACCATTCTTAAAGAAACGGAGGACCAAATTTTGATTAAACTGAAGCGATTTGAAAGTTCGAAACGATTTATTAATAAAGACATTTCTTTGGCAGTATTAGCAGGGCAATTGGATTCTAACACCAAATACCTGTCTGAAATTATTAACACCCATTACAACGTAAATTTTAACACCTATATTAACCGACTTAGGATTAATTATATCATTGAAAAGCTAAAAACCGACCCTAATTTTATCAATTATAAGATTAGTTATTTGGCTGAGAATTGTGGGTTTTCATCCCATAGTAGTTTTGCTACCGTGTTTAAATCAGTAACGGGTATTTCCCCTGTTAAGTTTATAGAATTATTGAATCAAGAGAAAGAAAATAATCTTATCGAAGAATAATGAGTGCTCCTAAGAATACATACAAGTTGTTTTTAGCAATGATCAGTTTCCTGATGATTGCCTCGGTGTATTCGCAAAACAACAAAAAGATCGATAGTATATTTAGAACAGGGGGAAATGGTATATATAACAATCCTGATAAGGTAATTAGAATTGGTAAAGATATCCTCAAAAATGCAGGTGACAATATCAATTATAAGATTAAGGGATATAAACTTATTTCAGACGCCTACTCCTCCAAAAGAGATTATGAAAAATCGTTGGAATATTTGATCAAGGCATCAGAGCTGTTAGATCAGACCAATGATAAACTTCTAAAAATAAACATAATCAATAAAACGGCCATCCAATACCATCAGCTTAAAGTTTATGATAAGACATTGCAGTACCTAGATCAAGCAGAGCAATTGATGGCAGAATACCCCATTAAAGATTCCGTTCGGGTGGAGTTGGGTAAAAATTATATGATTAGGGGATTTATTTATAAAGAAAAATTGAGTTGTGCAATTGCTATCGGGTATATGGACAGAGCGATAGCACAATTTAAGAAAATTGACAAGATAGAAGCAGCCAGTAAGTTAAGTATTGCCTATTATAATAAAGGAAATT
The DNA here is from genome assembly GCA_947451475.1 of Flavobacteriaceae bacterium. Classification (GTDB taxonomy): domain Bacteria; phylum Bacteroidota; class Bacteroidia; order Flavobacteriales; family Flavobacteriaceae; genus Flavobacterium. The sequence goes on from CANFZC010000056.1 coordinate 2,501, forward strand.
GTTATTTGCTCTTGAACAATAACAAATTGGCCTTAGATTGTTTCAAAGAATCGGTAGAAAAGGCCAAACAAATAAATGCTAAAAGCTTAGAAGCATTTGCCTTAAAAGGTTCGGCCAAGGTTTATACTTTGGAAGGGAATAATGTGGAAGCCATAAAGGAATTAAATGAGGCGTTGCACTTGTCTGCTGATGTTAATGATTTGATCTTGAATCAGGAAATCTATAAAGGCTTAGCTGAAAATTATTTGGCCGTTAATGAAATGAATGCGTTCAAAATCTATCAGTCAAAATTTATTGAAATTCAAAAACTGATTAAAGATCGCGAGCGAATTTCTATTAGTGAGTCACTCGGGGTAAAAGCAAACGAATTGGCCAAGAAACGATCGGACCTTGCCAATCGTTTCTATTATTTACTACTTGTTTTGTTTTTGATATTGGTGTTGCTTGTACTTTTTTTCTATGCAGTTATTAAACGAAAAAGAAAAGAAATAGATTCCATCAAATTGCAAATGCACCAACTTCAAAACAAAAAAATGAAAGAAGTCTAATCCTTCATTTTCTCTCCGTTTTTCTTTAAAATTTGCGCATTACACTTTATAAATTCAGTAAATTATAAAGTAAAATAATTTAATGGCTATCCCTATTTTTGTATCTTGGTTTAGTGAATAATAAAACATGCGGGAATTGTAACTCTTCGCATTGATATACAGCATTTTATCATTTATTTTTAGATGCGTTTTTAAACTGAAAACACTGTTTCAGATTTCAAAAACAAGGAAAATTTATGATTAAATGCCTATCGTTTTAGTAAATTAAAAGTAAACCTCAAAAGCAGTAAAAGACAAGCTCTTTTTAGTGCTTTTGATGCTTGTTTTTACAAATTTATAAAGACGAATTCATTAGAATAATTAAAAAAGAAAATGAATTACCAACTAAAATAAATTACCAAATGCAAAAAAATTATCCCTTTTTTGAAACCAGTATCGCTCCCTTGATAAAAGGTATTTTTCAAAAAAACAATAGTACTATTGGCAGTTTTAAGAACAAGGCAATGGTCTACCGATTTATTTTTCTGTTCTTTTTGACCCTTAGCAGTATTGGATATGCACAAACAGAAAATTTCAACTCGGGTATTCCTAGTAGTTGGGCCGTAACTAGTAATTTAACGGTAACTAATAATTGGGTTGCTACGCCCGCGGGAGGATATTTGAGTACTGGCGGAGCTACCGTAAATCCAGCGTCAAACAATACACAAGGGCAAACCGCTCAATATTATTTGATTTCTCCGCAATTGGTAACGCCTAGTAATGGTCAGATTAGATTCTATGTGAAGCAGGCTAGTTTTATCAATAAAGGAACCACCTTTCAATTGCGATTATCTACCGCTAACCAACCGGATATCAGTAGTTTTAATGTTACGTTACAATCGTGGAATGAGTCGCAATTAAATGTTTCAGCAACGACCTATGAGGAAAAAATAGTACCTATACCTTCCATACCGGCAGGGATTCCGGTTTATTTGGCTTTAGTGGCGCAAACAACGCAAACAGGGTCATCCTCGACTAGTGGAGACGCCATCTTTGTAGATAACTTCAGAATGATAGAAAGCTGTGTTCCTGTTGCAGGTATTACGACTACTATTGCTTCTACCTCTACTCAAATTTCTTGGACACATCCAACTGCTACGCAATTTGGTATCGATGTAGTTCCAACGGGTGCGGGCCATAGTGCCTTGGGAACTCCAGTAACTGGAACTACCTATAATGCCACGTCATTAACTCCTTTGACTACTTACGATGTTTATATTATTGCTAATTGTGATTCGGTTACCTCCAGTAGTTGGGCTGGTCCGTTTACATTTACCACGGCAGCCATAGGGTTAAGTTGTCCCACAGCAATTGAAGTACCGGCAGACGTTACCGTGACACCCTATGTATACAGTAACAATTTGAATCAGTTTTATGATGCTAATACTTATGTAGCATACAACAGTCAGAATTTGGCTTGTCAACCCTTTGGAACGCCTTCCACCTGGAATTTGTTGTTAGGGAATCACGCTTATTTTTCATTTACACCGGCAACTAGCGGGTTGGTAAACATTTCACAAACCGCCAATGTGATTTCAGGAGGTGGCGGAAACAACTGTTATAATGCCTCTTCCAGTCTTTTTGTATTTGATGGTTGTACTGGAGTAGGAACTTCAGCGGGCTGTTTGGCCGGGGTTCGAACCGATACCAATTTGCTAACCGCGGAAATCAATAATTTTTATGTAGTGGCAGGACAAACCTATATCTTATTAGTTTCTTCACCTTACCAACATACTAATCCCGGAGCGGGAATTTGTTTCACTTTGATTATCAGTGGCTCAACTTGTCCGGCACCAGCCGAAATAACCTATGCCAATTTACAGCAAACGAGTATTACGGCTTCTTGGAATAACGCCCAAAACTTAGTGAGTGCGTGGCAGTATTTAGCTTTACCCGCCACTAGTGGGGTGCCATCAGCCTCTCAATCTGGAACGCCAACCACAACCAACGTAAATAATTTAGTTTCAGGCTTATCACCAGGAGTGGCTTATAACTTATTTGTACGTTCAGTCTGTGGGGGTACACCAGGGCCTTGGAGTGATTCTATGCCTTTCACTACCCAGTGTAATCCACTACCATTACCATATTACACAGGATTTACGAATGCATCCGTAGCAAGTCCGGAGCCTTGTTGGACCGTGTTGAATTTGAATAACGACCCCTATGCATTTACCTTTGGTAACAATGCATTTTCGGAGCCTTGTGCCCGTTTAAGAACGGCCGATAGTGGGCCAATTATTAACGACATGTTGGTGACACCGCAATTCCACTTTGATGGTGTTACTCAAAAAAGACTTCGATTTAAATATAATATTTATGGAAACTGGGGGCTAATCGTTGACAACCCTCCAGGAGGACCGGGATCTTTTGAGGTACTTCTTTCTACCTCAGGAGTAGGGGAGCAGGACTTTACCACGGTATTAGCGCCTTTAGCTTCTTATGTGACCCAATATAATTTTATTGAAATGATCCTTCCTATTCCGGCTAACATAGTGGGAGATGTGAATATCGCTTGGAAATTACCTCCGGGTTCGGTGCAAACGGGAATACAGTTTTATGTGGATGATGTCTATGTAGAAGACATGCCGGCTTGTTCGGAGCCGTTATATCCGGTTATTACGCCGGGTTCTATAACCAATACTTCTGTAAATTTATCTTGGACTAATGGATATAACAATACGCAATGGCAAATCGCTGTGCAGCCTGAAGGAACGGGTACGCCTACCACAGGATTGTTAGTGAATACCAACCCATACACGTTAACAGGTTTGATGCCAGGGACTAGATATGAAATTTATGTTAGAGCCTATTGTAGTGCAGCAGAACAAAGTATATGGGCGGGACCTATCTATTTCCATACTTTGTGTGATCCCCAACCCGTACCGTATTATGAAAGTTTAAATGATGAGGATCCAAATACGAAGAAGTTCTGTTGGTCAGTACGAAATATTGGCGATGATAATACAGAATGGCAAATAACTACTACAGACGCAAGAATTAGTCAGGCGCCATCGTTCTTTACTCCTTTTGGAGGATTTGACGATTGGTTAGTGAGTGGCCCAGTAAATGCTGTTGGTCTAAAAAGACTGCGTTTTAATTATAAAGTATCTGCGGGTATTTTTGCTCCCTCTCCACGAGGAAATTTCGAAGTATTAATGTCGACTACCCCAGATTTTAGTAGTTATACGACGATTATTACATCACATGATTTTACCAATACAGGTTATGTGGAGGATACCCAATTGTTTACGGGAACGGGCGTAGTATATATTGCATTCCGCGTACCCCCAACGATGGATACTCCGGCAAATTCAGGGGTTATGGTGATCAATGATGTAACGATAGAAGATGCACCAGCTTGTCCTGAGCCAATCAATTTAACTACGACAACCTCGACGTCTACTAGCATGACTTTAGGATGGACGACAGGTTATCAAGAAACAGCATGGGAAGTTGCGGTTCAAGAACCGGGACAGGGTATCCCAACAGGTACTGGCGTTTCGGTACAAACAACACCAACATATATCGCGGGTGGTTTACAACCTAATACCGCTTATGAATATTATGTCCGTGCGGTATGTGATGCAAGTTCGAAGAGTAACTGGACGGGACCTTACCAATTTAGAACGGATTGTGTGGTGTATCCATCTCCTTTTATCGAGACTTTTGAACCTAATTCTGATACCAAATCATGTTGGAAAATCACTGATGGCAATGCCAATGGAGATACTTGGGACTTAAATTCTACCGTAAATCCTATTGCGGGAACTATGATGGCTGCCATGTTTACCGGTAATAACGGAAACAACGACGACTGGTTGGTTTCGCCTACAATTACAGTGCAACCCAATCAAAGAGTACGTTTTTATTACAAAGTTTATGATACGTTTTTTGAAGAAGACTTAAAAGTTAAGATGTCTACCACCGGTTCTTCTATCAGTCAATTTACAACCACATTGTACGAGAACAGTTTGAATTTACAAACAGATGCTACCGGGGTAGTTGCCGGTTCTAATACGATCACTTTAAGTGCACCAGCCGATGTAAGGGTGGGTGACTTTATTTATATTCCAGATTTCCCTTTCCCGTATCCTACTTATGTGGCTGCGGTGCAAGGTACTTTAATTACGATGACCACTACAGCAACGATTACCCAAACGGGTTCTCAAAATGTTCAATTTGAACATGAAGCAATCAACAATGAGCAAGTTAAAGAGATGATCATCAATCTTACCGGAATTACGGCACCAACAGATGTAAACTTTGGTTTATACATTCCGTATTTTCCACCAAATCCATGGGCATACCGTAGTCAGTTGTTATTCATTGATAATTTTATCGTGGAAGACATACCAGCTTGTCCTTCGGTTACTAATGTTACCTCTTCCAATATTATCGATACGGCAGCTACCATTGATTGGGATCCGGCAGGGTCTGAAACCTCATGGCAAGTATCCGTTCAACCTTTTGGAACAGCAGCTCCAGTAGGAGATACGCTACCAGCCTATCTTCATACGGCAACAGCGCACCCATATACCATTACGGGATTAACGCCATCTACGCGTTATGAATACTATATTAGAGCGATATGTGGAAGCACTTCACAAAGCGAATGGGTAGGTCCGTTTGAGATATTAACGAAATGTGATTATACCAATGTATGTCAATATACAATGTCACTTACTAGCGGTTCAACGGGACAAGTAGCACAGCAAATTAATGTGATGCAAAATGGGGAAGTGGTACAAGCATTGGAATTCCCTGGGTTTTCACAACCAGCGACTTTAGATTATACCGTGTTCTTGTGCACAGGAACAGAATTCTCCCTTTATTGGTTAGGATTGGGTAGTGGTACACAATATTCGCAAGCTCAAATTGTCATTAAAGACGAACTTAATAATGTGGTTTGGACTAGTCCATTAGGGTTAGGGGATAATAACACGGATATCTACACGGGTATAGCGCAATGTGGTGTGATCACTTGTCCGCAACCAACCAATTTAGCAGTAAACAATCAAGGAACCCTTTCTTGGACACCAGGAGGTACTGAGACGCAATGGGAAGTTTTTGTACAACCTTATCAAAATGGTACCATTCCACAATCGGGTATCATTGTGAATTCACCTTCCTATACGCCAACGGCAGCCGACTTTAATGAACAAACCGTAAGTACTTATGAGTTTTTAGTACGTGCGGTATGTGGACCAACGAGCAAAAGTTATTGGTCAGGGCCACAAGAGTTCATTCGAAATGACGAGCCTGCTCATGCGATTCATTTACAAGCCAACAGCAATGAAACATGCACTACATATGGTGGCAAAGCCTCTTTCATTGGGTCTACCGTTTCCAGTGTTCCAAATACTTGTGAAGGTCTTAATGGCGGTGACGTATGGTTTGACTTTGTGGCGACTTCTAAAGTACATTACATAGAAATAAAAGATTTAGGTCCGGGTAGTTATTATACCTCATCCTATGAGCCCGCTTTCCCGAAAATCATGATGTCGGTTTACGAACAGTTGCCTGATGGTTCATTGGTTGAAAAAGGATGTAGCGATAACAATTCCTATTTTGCTATTTATTCGACGGAACTGGTTGTTGGTACTACCTATAAAATCAGAATAAAACTAAACGATACCGCTCATAATAATAAAACCTTCTCGGTTTGTATCACTACGCCAAATGATATGTGTGATATCAACGCCTTTAACTATGATTTTGAAAAACCTCCTATGCAAAATGTAACGGGAATTCCAACAATCATAACTAGTGTTGTAGTACCAGGCTGGAGAGTAAACACCAACTGGGGAACGATGTTCTTCCAAGAAGCTTTAAATTCAATTGGAACCGCTCCGTATGAAGGAGGTCAAAACATTCAGATTACAGCCGATCCAGTGGCCGAGTGGGATCCAAATGACCCTAACATCAAAGGATTATACAAAGACTATGACACTTCTGAAGTAACGGAAGTGGATTATAGTTTTGCCAGCGCAACCCGAGGCACTGGTTCTACAATTCAATTATATGCAGGACCACCTGCCGGACCTTTTACCCTAGTTGTTGCGCATACTTCTATTTCGTCACAATGGGACTTAGTAACGGGTACTTATGCGGTTCCATCGGGCCAACCTAAGACAAGATTTATCTTTAGGCCTGAAGGGAATGATATAGGACATTTATTGGATGCGGCTAATTTCAAAGCACCAGTCAATATTATTACGGATGATTTTACAATGGATTGTTCGAGTACAACGGCTACGGTAGTAGCGAGGGGAGTTGGACATTGGGAGGCAGATGCTAATAACCCAGGGGTGGTAACCATCAATACGCCAACTAGTACCACAACCACTATTTCAGGACTGAGCAGTCCTGGGAACTATATTTTCCATTGGAAAACACGTTATTGTGATCAAATACTAACCATTGTTAAACAAGGAACAACGATTGTTCCAACGGTTAGCTCACCAGTAACATTATGTCAAAACCAAGTGGCGACGCCATTAACAGCTACACCACCTTCGGGAGCAACTTTACTTTGGTATACACAAGCAACGGGAGGCACAGGAAGTACTTCGGCTCCAACACCATCAACGGCGACTGTAGGTTCAACAACCTATTATGTAAGTGCTGTAGATGCAGGAGGTTGTGAAGGTGCTAGAGTAGCGCTAGTAGTGACTATCAATGCATTGCCAACCGCGACAATTTCTGGAACTACGTCCATTTGTTCGGGAGGAACGGCTACAATAACCTTTACTGGTACGCCAAATGCCACAGTAACTTATACTATTAATAATGGTTCCAATCAAACGATTACGTTGAATGGTTCCGGTACCGCATCAGTAGTGAGCCCTACCTTGACCGCCAATAGCACCTATACTTTAGTAAGTGTTTCGGCATCAGGTCCATCAGCTTGTAGTCAATCTTTGACGGGTTCAGCGACTATTACCGTGGGAGGATTACCAACGGCTACAATTTCGGGTACCACCACAATTTGTTCAGGAAATACTACCTTAATAACTTTCAACGGTACACCAAACGCCACTGTAACCTATACCGTTAATAGTGGTTCCAATCAAACCATCACATTGAATGGTTCGGGTACCGCTTCATTGACGACACCAACCTTAACCGCGAATAGTGTTTATACTTTAGTTAGTGTTTCTAATGGCACGGTAGCTTGTAGTCAATCTTTAACAGGTTCGGCTACAGTAACGGTAACTGCTTTACCGACAGCTAGTATTTCAGGTACGACTACTATTTGTTCAGGAGGAACCGCCACGATAACTTTCAATGGAACGCCAAACGCTACGGTAACTTATACCGTGAATAGCGGTGCGAATCAAACGATTGTATTAAATGGTACCGGTGCAGCGTCTTTAACGACAGCAGCCTTAACAGCGACAACTACCTACGCTTTAGTAAGTGTAAATGGCGGTTTATGCAGTCAAGTTCAAACGGGTTCGGCAATAGTAACGGTGGTAACGTTACCAACCGCTACTATTTCAGGTACGACTACTATTTGTTCAGGAGGAACCACCACGATAACATTCAATGGTACACCAAACGCGTTGGTTACTTATACGATTAATGCAGGAAGTAACCAAACCATCACTTTAAACGGTACCGGTACGGCTACGATAACTACACCAACATTAACGGCTACTACTACTTATGCTTTAGTGAGTGCAAGTACGACAGGAACTACAGTGTGTAGTCAAAACCTAACCGGTTCAGCAGTGATTACGATTACACCGTTGCCAATCGCATCGATTTCTGGAACCACTACTATATGTTCAAGTTCTACGGCTACCATCAGCTTTACGGGGACTCCATTTGCGACCGTGACCTATACCATAAACAGTGGTCCGAATCAAACCATACTATTAGGTAGTGGTGGCACGGCTACTTTAACAACAGCAGCTTTAACCGCCACAACGACTTACGCTTTAGTGAGTGTAAGTGCAGCGTCATGTAGTCAAACCCAAACAGGTTCAGCAGTGGTAACGGTAATTTCGTTACCTACGGCAGCCGTTTCAGGTACGGCAGCCATCTGTACGGGAGCTACAGCAGTAATTACCTTTAACGGTACGGCCAATGCTACGGTAACCTATACAGTGAACTCAGGAGCTAATCAAACGATCGTATTAGATGCGGCAGGAACCGCTTCGATAACGACACCAACATTAACCGCAAATAGTGTTTACACTTTAGTAAGTGTGGCGCTAAATGGAGGGACTTGTAGTCAATCCTTAACGGGTTCGGCGACCATCACGGTAGGAGCTTTACCAACGGCAACTATATCAGGAACGGCAACTATATGCGCTGGAAATTCAACTTCAATAACCTTTACAGGAACACCAAATGCCACGGTAACCTATACGGTGGATGGTGGTACTAACCAAACCATTACTTTAAATGGAACTGGAACGGCAACGGTAACTACCCCAGCATTGTTGGTAGACAGTATTTATACCTTAGTAAGTGTTTCTAATGGTTCGGCAGCTTGTAGTCAAGCCCAAACGGGTTCGGCTATAGTGACTGTAAATGCGTTGCCAACGGCTACGATATCAGGAACGACCACTATTTGTTCAGGAGGTTCAACTACGATTGCCTTTAACGGTACGCCAAATGCCATTGTAACCTATACGGTTGATGGAGGATCCAATCAAACGATTACATTAAATGGTTCGGGTGCAGCTTCGTTAAGCACCCCAACTTTAACTACATTAAGTACTTATACTTTAGTAAGTGTAACCACCACTGGTACCTTAGCTTGTAGTCAAGCCCAAAGCGGTTCAGCTATAGTGACGGTAAATGCTTTGCCAACAGTTACTATATCGGGTACTACTTCAGTATGTAACGGAAATACAGCGGTAATCACCTTTACGGGTACTGCCAATGCCACGGTAACCTATACCGTTGATGGTGGAACGAATCAAACAATCACCTTAGATGCTACTGGAACCGCAACAATTACTACTCCAGCCTTGTCGGCTAATAGTATTTACACGTTAATAAGTGTTGCGTCAGCAGGCACCCCTGCTTGTAGTCAACTGCAAACCGGTACGGCTACCATTACCGTTGGAGTATTGCCAACCGCTACTATAGCAGGTACGACAACCATTTGTGCGGGTAACAGTACTACCATAACATTTACGGGAACACCAAATGCCACGGTAACCTATACCGTGAATGCAGGCGGCAATCAAACTATAGTCTTAGATGGTACCGGTAATGCGACCATTACTACTCCAGTTTTATCTGCCAACAGTATTTATACCTTAGTAAGTGTAAGTACTAGTGGAGCAACTCCTTGTAGTCAAAACCAAACTGGAACAGCTTCCGTAACGGTTAATCCGTTACCAACGGCAACTATTTCGGGTACCACTGCTATTTGTACCGGTACTACCACAGTAATTACCTTTACGGGTACGGCCAATGCAACCGTTACTTATACCGTTAATGGAGGCAGCAATCAAACGATTGTGCTTGATGGAACAGGAACGGCTACCATCACAACTCCTGTATTAACGGCAACTACTACCTATACCTTAGTAAGTGTTGCCAATACGACTTCTAGTTGTTCGCAAGCACAAACAGGTTCAGCTGTAGTAACGGTGAATGCCTTAGCAGTACCAAATCTAGGATTTAGTTATGCTGCTACCTGTTTGAATGCCACAAATAGTCCGCTACCTATTCCAACAAATAATTTTGTAACGGGTGGTCTTTATAGTTCTTCAACCGTAACGGTAGATCCTTCCACAGGTGCTATTAGTTTGGCTGGATTAACCGCAGGGTCCTATGATATAACTTATACGTTACTACAAAATACAGCAACTTGTACGGCGGGTGGAACTGCTACAGCAACGATTGTATTATCGGCTGGATTTACGCCAGAGACCGGATTTAGCTATGATGCTACTTACTGTGCCAATGCAGGTAGTGTAATGCCGTCAATGGCACCTGGTTTCTATACGGGTGGTGTATTTACTTCGACTGCAGGCCTTACTATTAACAGTACAACAGGAGAAATAAATACTACGTCTAGTACGCCAAATACGTATACCGTTACGTATACTGTTGCTCCAAATGCCGCGAATTGTAATTTAGGAGGGTCAAGTACTTGGCCGGTTACCATTGCATCGGCGTTGAATTATATGGTTGATGATTTTTGTCAAAATAGAGTATTGACGTTGCAAGTACTACCGACCGCAAGTTCGTTTGATCCTGCGACTGTAAATTATACTTGGAGTTATGGAACCACTACCGTTGGAACTAATACTTCCACCTTTAATGTGGATGAATTTATTACGCAAAACCCTTCGTTGAATTTACCATTGACCTTTACGGTTGCGGTAGAATCTAATGGCTGTGTTTATAGTTCTGATTTCACGGTGACCGATAATCCATGTAAGCTAATACCAAAAGGGATTTCACCTAATGGCGATACCTTGAATGACACCTTTGATTTATCGGGTATGGGCGTAACGGAGTTGGAGATTTTCAATCGTTATGGTACCAAAGTGTATTCATTCAGTGGAAATTATACGAATCAATGGAATGGAACAGCAAACAGTGGAAATGATTTACCAGATGGTACCTATTTCTATGTGATACGAAAAAGCAACGATTCTAAAATAACGGGTTGGGTATACATCAACAGAGAATATTAATCAGTATTAGTTGCGGTTTGCTTACTTAGTATCATGGGCAAAACACTAGTATTAAATAAAATGAATAGGTCAATATGAAAAAAATATATTTAGCAATAGCAGTACTTACTCTGTTTACTGTAGCGATTCAAGCGCAGCAAGATCCACATTATACCCAATACATGTATAATATGAACGTTATGAATCCTGCTTATGCGGGCTCTAAAGAATCCATTTCAGGAGCTTTATTATATAGACAACAATGGGTAGGGCTTGATGGTGCTCCTAAGACTGCTACTTTTTCGGTTCATAGCCCAGTAGGCAAAAATGTAGGTTTAGGATTGTCTGCTATATCTGATAAAATAGGTCCGGTAGATGAAACGAATGTGTATGGAGATTTCTCTTATACGTTAAAATTTGCCGGTGACCAGCGATTAGCTTTTGGATTAAAAGCAGGGGCAACGTTTCATAAAGTTGGCTTGTTCTCTGACATTGGAGATGGCAATATACAGCAAGTAGGAGATTTGGCTTTTAGTGAAAACACCAATAACATCAATCTAAACATAGGGGCAGGTTTCTTTTACTATACTGAAAAGTATTATGTAGCCTTATCAGTGCCTAATATGTTAAAAAGTAAGCATCTTGATATTACGCAAAACGGACAAGAATATAAGTTTGGAAGTGAAACCGAACATTATTTCTTAACGGGGGGCTATGTATTTGATTTATCTGAAAACACTAAGTTTAAACCTTCAGTGATGCTGAAATCGGCATTTAACGCACCAGTTTCGCTAGATGTATCGGCTAACTTTTTATTGTTCCAGAAATTTGAAGCAGGGGCAACCTATCGAATGGAAGACTCTTTTGGTGCTATGGTTAATTTTGCCATTACCCCTAGTTTGAGAATAGGATATGCCTATGATCATATCGTTTCCGATTTGAAAGCTTCTACTCCGGCATCGCATGAGTTCATGTTGTTGTTTGATTTGAAGGCCTCCAAAAAAGTATCCATATCCCCAAGATTTTTCTAATAAAAGAAACCATGAAGAAGACAAATTATATCACTTTAAGCTTGCTTTTCCTTTTAACGCTGAGTTATGGACAAAACAAGCATACGGCCAAGGCTGACCAATTATTTTATAGCTACCAATATGTGGATGCCATCGACGAATATTTGAGATTGGCCGATAGTAAAAATGCCGATGGATATGTATATAAACAATTAGCCGAGAGTTATTTCAATGTTTTTGACCATGCGAATGCTGTTAAATGGTATGCCAAAGCGACGGAAAGCAAAGCAGATGCCGAAACCTACTATCGTTATGCACAAACACTAAAGTCTATGGGTAACTACCAAGACGCCAATAAGCAAATGGATATTTTTGCTAAAATGATGCCGAATGATGCTAGAGCAAAAGAGCATAAAGCGAATCCGAATTATATTCCAAGTTTAGGGGATGCTAAGCTATTCGACATTGCAGAAACGACGATTAACAGTAAAGGGCAAAGTGATTTTGGGGCTTATTTAGCGAATAATACACTTTACTTTGTAAGCACCAGAAATTCATCCAACCGAACGGATACTTGGAGTAACCAACCTTATTTGGATATTTATCAATCGGCAAGAACCGAAACAGGAGTATTGTTGGAACCAACCCCAGTAAAAGAATTAAACACTCCTTTTCATGATGGGCCGGTGACGGTAAGTCAAGATGGGAACACCCTGTTTTTTGCAAGAGACGGTCTTAGTGAAGGTCAATATCAAAGAAGTAAGGCAGGCAATTATAAAGTAGGGCAGCAAGGCCTTTATAAAGCGACTAAAGTCAATGATAAATGGTCGCAAGTGGAAGCGTTACCTTTTAACAGCACCAACTATTCTGTTACTAATCCAAGTTTGAGTAAAGACGGGAAGACCTTATATTTTGCTTCTAATATGCCAGGAGGATATGGTGAATCGGATATTTGGAAAGTGAGTGTTGAAGCTAATGGGTATGGGAAGCCTCAAAATTTAGGGGCCAGTATAAACACAGCCGCTAAAGAAAACTTCCCTTCAATCACAGATGATAACGTATTGTATTTTGCTTCAACGGGCAGACAAGGTTTAGGGGGATTTGATGTTTTCAGAGTGAATATCAATGCTGAAGGCCCCGTAGAAAATATCGGTAGACCGGTTAATAGTGAGAAAGATGATTTCTCCTTTAGCTTTAATAAAACGGCTAATGTGGGTTATTTTTCAACGAATCGTAAGGGTTCGGATGCTATTTATATGGCAATACCAGTATGCAAGGCACAGGCAATCGTTACCGTGACAAACGCCAAA
>CANFZC010000057.1 GCA_947451475.1 Flavobacteriaceae bacterium
GGTGGTTATTGCGGCGGGGCTCACCTCTTCCCATCTCGAACAGAGAAGTTAAGCCCGCCTGCGCAGATGGTACTGCAGTTATGTGGGAGAGTATGTCGCTGCCTTTTTTTTAGAAACCCTATCCTTATGGATAGGGTTTTTTGTTTTATGGCTATTGCGAACTAAAGTTCGCATACCTGACTGCCACTGGCAGTCCTCCTCTTAATATCAAAGGTGCAGCGTGTCCCTTCGGTCGATCCGCTGCCCTGCCTGCCGGCCGGCAGGCTATTTTTAGACCCCAGCAAAGCTAAGTACGCAGGTGCAAAGTATCAGGTTGTTCCTATTGGAAGTGGAATTAATTAACTTGACTAGTAGTATAGCTGGAGCATGTTATTGAAATAAAATAAAAAAGCACTTAAATTAATTAAGTGCTTTTTTATTTATTTACGGTTTTCAATCCATTTGCGTGCATTAACAAATGCTTCTAGCCAAGGTGATACTTCATCTTTTTTTCCTCTATCGGGGTAGTGTGCCCAGTTCCAAGGGAACGTTGAACGCTCAATATGAGGCATCATTACTAAATGTCTTCCCGTTGCGTCACATAGCATAGCGGTATTATAATCAGAGCCATTAGGATTAGCAGGATAGCCTTCATAAGCATATTTAGCAACTATATTATACTGAAGTTCCTCATAAGGTAAATGGAATTTCCCTTCTCCATGCGACACCCATACTCCTACGGTCGCACCCGCTAATGATTTCAACATAACCGAATGATTTTCTTGCACCGTAACTGAGGTAAAGATACTTTCATGCTTATGAGAGTCGTTGTGCTTCATTTTACCATGAATTTCGTGTTCTGGATTAATGACTTCCAATTCCATAAACAATTGACAACCGTTACAGATTCCTACTGATAAAGTGTCCTCTCGTTTTAAGAAATTCTTTAACGCGGTATTGGCTTTTTCGTTGTATAAGAAGGCCCCGGCCCAACCTTTAGCAGAACCCAATACGTCCGAATTCGAGAAACCTCCCACGGCTCCTATAAATTGAATGTCTTCAAGGGTTTCTCTTCCACTAATTAAATCGGTCATGTGAACATCTTTTACATCAAATCCAGCTAAGTACATTGCATTGGCCATTTCACGTTCTGAATTACTTCCTTTTTCACGGATAATTGCCGCCTTTGGTCTTAGTTGGGTTGCGTCAATTGTTGGTTTTATGCCTGTGAAATGTGCTGGAAATTCGTAGCGGAGCGGTTGATGTTTATAATTATCAAAACGCTCTTGCGCTTTATTGTTTTTACTTTGCTTTTGGTCTAATAGATAAGAAGTTTCAAACCATATATCCCTTAATTTAGAGATAGTAAAAGTCCAATCTCCAATTGTTAATGTGTCTGAAGAAGTTGCTTTTCCAATTTTAAAGTATTCTAATCCTTTAAAAGCAGCTTCAAAAACCGTATCGTCTTTTGCCTGAAGCACTATTCCAATATTTTCGGCAAATAGTACTTTCACTAAATCTTTTTCTTTAATAGAAGAGAAGTTTAGTGCAGCTCCTAAAGATAAATCAGCAAAACACATTTCCAATAAAGTAGTTATTAAACCTCCACTTCCAATATCGTGTCCTGCAATAATCTGACGGTCTTTGATTAGATTTTGTATAATATTAAAAGTTCTTTTAAAGTATTCAGAATCTTTAATAGTAGGGGTGTCATTTCCTATTTTATTTAATACTTGAGCAAACGAACTACCACCTAATTTAAAATCATCTTGTGATAGATTGATATAATAAATAGAACCTCCATTTTTTTGAAGTACAGGCTCGACTACTTTAGTGATATTCGAACAGTTTCCCGCAGCAGAAATGATTACCGTTCCGGGCGCTATCACTTCATCATCAGGATATTTTTGTTTCATGGATAAGGAATCTTTGCCCGTCGGAATGTTTATGCCTAACTCAATAGCAAAGTCAGAACAAGCTTGTACTGCTTCATATAAGCGAGCATCTTCTCCTTCATTTTTACAGGCCCACATCCAGTTAGCCGATAAAGAAACACTTTGTAAATTATCTTTTAATGGAGCAAATACAAGATTAGATAAGGCTTCAGCAATAGCATTTCGACTACCAGCCGCTGGATTAATCAATGCCGAGATAGGAGCGTGACCAATAGAGGTCGCAATTCCTTCTTTTCCATGGTAATCCAATGCCATTACTCCAACGTTGTTCAAGGGTAACTGTAAGGGTCCAACACATTGTTGCTTGGCTACTTTTCCACCCACGCAACGGTCCACTTTATTAGTTAACCAATCTTTACAAGCCACCGCTTCTAACCGTAATACTTGTTCTAAATAAATCATTAGGTTTTCTTGAGTATATTCCAACTCTTTATAGTCCCTTTTAATGGTTTTATCCGTCATGATGGTTTTTGGTGAACTGCCAAAGAAATCTTCCAATGCATAATCCATAGGTTTTGCACCAGTTGACTTGGACTCAAATGTAAAACGATGGTCGTTTGTTACATCGCCCACTTGATACATTGGAGAGCGCTCTCGATCCGCTATTTTTTGCAAAACAGCAATGTTCTCTTGACCAATAACTAATCCCATACGTTCCTGTGATTCATTACCAATGATTTCCTTAGCCGAAAGGGTAGGGTCACCAACAGGGAGTTTATCCAGGTCAATTAGTCCACCTGTTTCTTCAACCAACTCCGATAAACAGTTTAAATGGCCACCTGCTCCATGGTCATGAATAGAAACAATAGGATTATTTTCACTCTCAACTAAACCTCGAATAGCATTGGCAGCACGCTTTTGCATTTCGGGATTAGATCGCTGTATAGCATTCAATTCAATTCCAGAACCAAAGGCTCCTGTATCAGCAGATGATACTGCCGCTCCTCCCATCCCAATTCTATAGTTCTCCCCACCAAGAATAACGATTTTATCTCCAGGTTGGGGTTTCTTTTTGATTGCTTGGTCTAATTTTCCGTAACCAATTCCACCCGCTTGCATTATGACTTTGTCATAGCCTAGCTTACGATTTTCTTCTTCATGTTCAAATGTTAACAAAGAACCAGTAATAAGTGGTTGTCCAAATTTATTCCCAAAATCAGAAGCGCCATTGGAAGCTTTTATCAAAATGTCCATCGGAGTTTGATACAACCATTTTCTTTCGTTCATTGCATGCTCCCAATTTCTGTCAGCGTTTAAGCGCGAATAGGAAGTCATGTAGACTGCAGTCCCTGCTAATGGTAAAGAACCCTGACCGCCTGCTAATCGGTCGCGAATCTCTCCTCCCGAACCCGTAGCAGCTCCATTAAAAGGTTCTACAGTAGTAGGAAAGTTATGCGTCTCTGCTTTTAAAGATAAAACCGATTCGAATTCTTTTTCTTCATAAAAGTCAGGAGCGTCCGCACTTTTGGGAGCAAATTGGGTTACTTTGGGACCTTTGACAAAGGCTACATTATCTTTATAGGCCGAAACAATGTCATTTGGATTTGTTTCAGAGGTTATTTTAATTAATTTAAATAAAGAAGTAGGCTTGGCCTCTCCATCTATTACAAAGGTTCCATTGAAGATTTTATGACGGCAATGTTCTGAATTAGCTTGTGAAAAGGCAAATATCTCCGAATCAGTTAAGGACCTTTTTAATTTAGAAGCCAATTGCTCTAAGTAGTTCACTTCTTCAATACTGAGCGACAAACCCTCTTGCTTATTGTAAGCCGCAATATCGTCTATATTTAAGATAGGCTCCGGTTCAATATTGATTGCGTAAATCCCTTGGTTAAGCTCAGTATACTTTTGGGACAACATCGGGTCAAATGCATTGTAATCAGCATTTACTCTTTCAAACTCTTCGATTCTTATAATGCCAAAAATCCCCATATTTTGAGTAATCTCTACAGCATTAGTACTCCAAGGGGTAATCATAGTGGCTCTTGGGCCAATAAAAAAATCCGTCAGGACGGATTTTTCTATTTTAGTTACATTTCCAAAAAGCCAGTTTAATTTTGAGATAGTTTCTGCCGAAAGTTCGTTTTGCGTTTGAACGGCAAAAACAGTAGCACTTTCGTTTCCGAAGAAATGAATCATTGTATTATTTTTAGTTGTTGTTGTAGTTGCAAATTTAGCGTAAATAAACGAATCCTAAAATCTGTTTTTAAAAAATTAATTAGAAGGAAAAGTTATATGCTGGTAGGCGCCCACATCAACATTTATTCCCGTAACCTGTCTGGGAGCTCCAGTAACATCTTGTGAAATCCCTAAATCATCTCCAAAGCCATTAGCATCCGATGCATCGCCAATGACTAACTTATTATTGTAAACATCTAAGAAATCCGTCTTCTTATTCTTTTTAATTTCAGTATTTGTAATATCATACAAGAAATTATATTCTCCGAAGCTACTGTAAGCATTTGAGTTAAACTTAATCAAACACTTGCTAAAACTAGTATTGAATGCTTTAGAAGGGTCTTTAAACAACAATAATTCTACTTGATTAGAACCCGAAATAATACAGTTTTTAAAATCTGCTTGATCCAAAGAAAATACTTCATTAGTATTGTCTTCTTTTTTGAAGTAGTTATCAATACGAACAGCCAGTTGACTTGAGCTTGACCAATTGTTATTAAAGGTACACTGTTTAAACTCATAGGATCCTCCAAGAGTACAAGCTAAACTATATTGACCAGTAGAATTAATTACAATATTTTCTCCTGTGATTTTAGCGGTTTTAGCATAAATTCCAATATTGGCAGCATTGTAGATTTGCGTATTTTTAATAGTCATGAAATTCCCGTCATTATGGTCTATTAATAATCCTACCGTAGAATTCTTTAGGGTTAAATGGTTAATTTCGTTATTAGTACTTCCATCCGTAAGCCATATCGTTCCCCATTGTCCCGGTACTTCAGAAAAATCAGGTTCTAAACGGTCACCTTCCATAATAACTTCATTATCTAAGGTGCCAGGTGTAGAGTAATTACCATTAATTTTTAAAGACCCACCATTGCCTACAATCAACCCTGAATCGGCATGAAAATGAACTCTTGCGCCAGCATTAATATTGAGTGTCTTTCCATTAGGAACTGCCGCATAACCATAGACGACATAAGGCTTGTCATTGCCCCATTCATATTCATTTCCATTGATAGGATCGCTCGGGTCTAAATAAAAACCATAGATTTCATCACTGCCAATTGGTAAGGTTTCAGTAGTACCGTCTGAAAATCGTTTTGGATATAAAAAATAGGCATCTTGAATTAAAGTAACCAATTCTACCTTTTGATAATCCGTTTCAGTGCCCAATCGTATTTGATCTGTATATAAGAAATCAGTTGGATTAGCCGCAGCCACATCTGACGTAACTTCAATAAATATAAACAAACTGTCTTTCGCTAAGAGCTCAACGTTATGAAAAACATGATTGTTGTTCTCTTCTCCGGTCATACCATCTACCGTCATTCGATATTTGGAGCTTAGACCTTTGCCAAATTGAATCGTTGGTATTTTTATGTCTTTGTTGGTTTTATTATAAACTTTTAAGGTATAAGTGCTTGAACCAATGTTCGTAAATACAGTGTCCAAGTACACAGTGTCCTTTGAAAAAGTCAAGTCACCTGTTTTGCTGTTCTCAAAAACAAAGTCTTGTCGACACGAACTCATTGTAATTGCCAAACCAATAAAAAGTAAAAATAGGTATTTGCGCATGGGTATCTTGAATTTTGGTAAATGTAAGTATTAATTTGAAAAGTAGAAAATGAGTTGTTTCTAAAATTGACTCTTATAGGAAACGTAAAAAAGTTATTCTTAGTATGATTAAAACCAATACTGCTCATTCAAATTGTTTTTATGAATGGCAAATAAGTGGTATTTTTACAAAAAAAACTATGTCATTTGATAAAGATACTGTGCTCCAGCTTTGTAATGACTGGAGTAAAAACACCCTAATGGAAACATTAGAAATAGAATACATTGACGCTGGAGAAGGTTACCTCACAGCCAAAATGCCCGTCAATTCTAGAGTACATCAACCCATGGGCTTATTGCATGGTGGCGCTACTGTGGCATTAGCTGAAAGCGTTGGGAGTGCCGCATCCATGATGTTTATCAATCCCGAAAAGCAAGAAGCAAGAGGAATAGAAATATCGGCCAATCACTTGCGAAGTAAGAGAGAAGGGACGGTTTTTTGTACAGCCAAAATTATTCATCAAGGTAGAAGTTTACACCTTTGGGAAATTAAGATAACCGATGAGAATGATAAAATCATCTCTCTTTGTAAACTTACTAACATGATTTTACCCCGCCGCTAAATGACCGATTTATTCTTAAAAGTAAAGACGCATCAAGAACAGAATCTGCCTTTTGTTATTTATTGCAAACCAGAATCGGACCGTATTGTGGGCCTATTCCAAAAAAATGACCACCTCTACTTTACCGAAAAATTTGAAGAGAAAGGGTTTGTTTTTGCACCCTATGAAGCAGATACTTTTCCCTTTATTCCACTAGTTTATTCCGATGTTTTAGTCGAAAAGATTCATTTTAGGGACATTGCTCTAGATACTACCATTACCACTGAACCCCAACCCTTAGGAAATGATTTTTATGAAAATCTAGTTGAAAAGTGTATCTCAGCAATTCATAATCATCAATTTTCTAAAGTAGTGGTGTCACGAAAAGAAAAAGTAGAAGTGCCCAATTTCAGTATAGAACTTTCTGTTAAACGAATGATATCCAGTTATCCATCGGCTTTTAAATACTGTTTTTATCATCCCAAAATCGGACTGTGGTTGGGTGCAACTCCTGAACAATTTTTAAAAACACAGGATAATGACATTAAAACAGTTTCATTAGCAGGAACACAATTAGCAACTGCTACGATGACATTAGAATGGGGGAGTAAGGAAAAAGAAGAACAGCAAATGGTAACCGATTTTATTGTTAATAGCCTATCTAATATTGTCAAAGAAATTACCATATCTAGTCCCTATACTATAAAAGCCGGAAGTTTAGCGCATATTAAAACTGATATTTCAGCCAAGATTAAAAATAAGAAAGGATTAAAAGCCATCATCAATGCTTTACATCCAACTCCTGCAGTTTGCGGATTACCAAGGCAAAAAGCAAAAGAGTTTATAGCTCAAAACGAAGGCTATAATCGAGAATATTATGCTGGGTTTTTAGGAGAGCTCAATATTGATCTAGTTACTTTCAGAACACAACAATCTGATTTGTTTGTAAATCTGAGATGCATGAAGGTTAATACGGGAGATGCCATTATTTTTATGGGTGGCGGAATTACCAAGGACAGTGACCCAAAAGCAGAATATAAGGAAACTGTCAATAAATCAATGACCATGAAAAAGATAATCAGGTAAATTATTCCTACTTTTGCGCTTTAATAAAGACAGTAATGAAATTAGATATATTAGCTTTTGGTGCCCATCCAGATGATGTTGAATTGGGTTGTAGTGGTACTATTGCCAAAGAAATCTCACTGGGTAAAAAAGTAGGTATTATTGACCTGACAAGGGGCGAACTTGGAACCCGTGGTTCAGCAGAAATAAGAGATGCCGAAGCAGCGCTTGCAGCTTCCATTTTAGGTATTTCCATTCGTGAAAATTTAAATATGCGAGATGGTTTTTTTGTCAATGATGAAGCACATCAATTAAAAATAATTCAAATTCTTCGCAAGTACCGCCCCGAAATAGTACTTTGTAATGCCATTGAGGATCGACATGTAGATCATGCTAAAGGAAGTAAACTAGTTTCAGATGCTTGCTTCTTATCGGGATTGAGAAAAATAGAAACCGATTATGAAGGTCAAGCGCAAGAGGCTTGGAGACCTAAAGTAGTTTATCATTATTTACAATGGAAAAACATCGAACCTGATTTTGTAGTAGACATTTCCGATTTTATTGATATCAAGAAAGACTCTATTATGGCCTATAGTTCTCAATTTTATTCTAAAAACTCTAACGAACCTGTAACACCTATTGCAACCAAAAACTTCCTAAATAGTGTCTTGTTTCGCTCTATGGATTTCGGAAGAATAATAGGGGTAGACCATGCCGAGGGTTATACAGCCGAAAGATATTTGGCTGTCAATAGCTTAGGAGATTTGATTTAAAAAACATAAAAAATCTTTGCATAACATAACTTTTAGAGTATATTTGCACTCGCAAATGAAGCCTTGGCCTCAGTAAGCAAAACAAATGGTGATTGTAGCTCAGTTGGTTAGAGCGTCGGATTGTGGTTCCGAAGGTCGCGGGTTCGAGACCCGTCTTTCACCCAGAAACCAAAAGCCTCCTGTAAAGGAGGCTTTTTTTGTTTGTTTATGTTAGGCTTATTTTTCTCTTTCTCGTAAATAATCAATCAGGTACTCTTTTAAGTGTTCGCTTTTATGCTCTTCGCTTTTAAAGCGTTCTAGTAAAACCTTATTATCAGCTAATATTTTTTTCAAACGACCGTTGTTCAATACTTTTGATTCTCCAGTGGTCATCTCGATAATAGTAACTCCTTTTTCAGGAACATAGGACATCATTGCAGGCATATTGGGTAACGTACTCATACTCGCTGAAAAGTTTATAGTATCATAAACACAAAAGCGCCCAATGTAATTTAATTCATAAAATGAAGCATCATTAATTCTACAGGAATCTTGTGCACCACGAGTTATATATATAGTATGTCCATCGCAAAATCCAAAAACACTTCCTACATCACGAGCTATTTCTTTAGAAACATCAATTTTATAACTTTTAAAAAAGAAAGGGTCATTAAAAATACTACTGCGATATTTAGTATCCACACCCACTATAACTCCAGCTAACTTCGCAGAAGGACGGTTAGCCCTAAATTCTTCAAAGTTTCTGTAAATTCCTGGATTTTTAACACTGTCTTTTATGATTGGGAACTCCCTGTAATTATAGTCTAATTCATATTGTTTGATCGTAGGATTTTCGTCATCATATTGAGCACAACCAATATTAGTAATAAATAGGACCACTATTATGAATTTAGATAGATGAAAATTGGGCATGTTGTTCATTTAAAACTTATTTATCGGTTTTGTCTACCACTAATTTTTCATCTCTGTTGGCAATTTCCCATGCAATTGCAAAACCATATTGCGTTCTCTTCCTTAAGGCGTCAAATTCTATTTTACTCACTTCATCCGTTGCTTTGTGATAATCGGCATGGGTTCCATTAAAGAGAAATACTGCTGGAACACCATTTTTACCAAAGTTATAATGGTCAGATCGGTAATAAAAACGATTGGGATCTTTCTTGTCATTATACTTATAATCAAGAGCAAGATGAATGTATTTTTGATTCACACTTTCACAGATGTTATATAAATCAGTAGACAAATAATCAGAACCAATAACATAGACATAATCATTAGTTTCTGAATGTAAAGTATCTCGTCTTCCTATCATATCTATATTGATGTCTGCAACGGTATTCTTTAAGGGGAACAATGGGTTTTCTGAATAGTAACGCGAACCGTGTAATCCATGTTCTTCTCCGGTCATGTGCAAAATTAAAATAGATCGTCTAGGACCATGACCTTCATTTTTTGCTTTTTGAAATGCCTTAGCCATTTCTAACATTGCTACAGTACCCGAGCCATCATCATCGGCACCATTATACACTTCCCCTTTTTTAATGCCCACATGGTCATAATGGGCCGAAATCACCACAATTTCATCTTTTTTGTCAGTTCCTTCTATAAAAGCCCAGATGTTTTCAGAATCAGACAAATTTTCATTGTATTTGGCATTGAGATAGGCCGCCGGAATGTGTTGGTAATAATCAGTTGCTCCCGTTGGAAAGCTAATCCCTGCCTTTATATATTGAGCTATAAGATAGTTTCCAGCCTTTTTCTGTCCTGGACTCCCTGTATCACGACCTTCCATTTCGTCAGAAGCAATAATTGTCAAATTGGTTTTCAAACTTTCGGCAGCAATCTCTTTTATATAATTATTTACATCAACCACAACAGTTGCAGTAGTTGCTGATTGTTTTGCGGGTGCGCAATTAATAAAAAATGATGCTATTACAAATAGGGTTGTTATTCTAATAAAATGAGATTTCATATTAATGAATGTTGATAAAAGTATAAAGCATAAAAATTAAAAGAAGTACTAGTATTAATATACTATTGATAATAAACAGCACTATGCTCTTCATAAAAGAAATCATTCGGGTCTCTCCATAAAAACGATGGTGAGCTGGGAAGAAATAATAAAACATCCAAGCATATGCAGCATAGACACCAATTTTAGTCACGATATTTGTAAAAGCGTTTTCAACAAAACAATCCATGGCTTTTCTGAAGAATACTATAATAAGTACCGAAAGTAACAAGAACGAAAAATAATGAAGGGTGAAGATACCGTGATCAAAATAGTACCAACGTTTCTTACCATGAAATAACCATAAGATGAAGGCAAATAAGGGCATGTAAATGAATAGGGTTTTAGGAAAATCATGCCGAGCTTGTTCCAAGAATTTCTCCATTAATTCTTGTTGAGAATACTTGGCTTTTACTAGCAAGGTCTTTTTAACAATTGAGTATTCCCAGTCATCTAACTTCTCTTTCGCAGGGCCATAATTTTGACAGGAATCCAGCTCCTTAAGATTTTTGTAACCAAAATTCAGAAAACCTTCATTTATTTTCTCATGACTAAGATGGTTTTTCAGCTGTTCTGCTTCATTTGCTTTTATAATGTCGGCCAACTTGATTTTCTTTTGATTAATAATACTATCATGTACTTTGCCATCTTTGCCAGTTACCTTTAAAGCTATGGGTTGGTCGCTAGTAATATATTCATCTTCACTATTGGGAAGTAATGCAATTAAAAAGAAGGTGATAAAGCTGATGAAAATATATAACCGAACAGGCGCCAAATACGAAAGACGTTTACCCGAAAGATATTCTTTAGTTAGGGATGAAGGTCTTAAATATAAATTTTTAATCGTTTTCCAAAAGGCATTTTCATAGTGAGTTAAGTCCTCAAAAAAATGTATAAACAAGTGATGAAACGTTTTACGGGTATCCGTGTTTTCTTGACCACAATTGGGACAATATCTTTTTTCAACAACATGCCTACAATTAAGACAGGTTTTATCTTTACGTAAATGACTTTTCGACATAAGCTTGTAATAAAATTCAATAGGTAAATCTATAAAATTATTTCTACTTTTGAGGAACAATTTAGGCTCTAATCATATCTAATGGCTAATCTTTGCAGTTTAGCAGTAAAAAGGATTAATAGCAAAAGCAACGGCTTACTTTATAGCAACATATGATTCAGATAATTGAGAATAACGAGGAAGATTTTAGCAGTATTAGAGCAATCGCGAAAGAAGTTTGGCCAGTTGCCTATCAAGCTATAATGAGTGAGGCTCAATTGGATTATATGATGGACATGATGTACAACGTTTCCTCTTTAAGTAATCAAGTCAAGGATAAAAAGCATCATTTTATTGTGGCAATAGAAGATGAAGCTTGTCTTGGTTTTGCTTCCTTCGAATTGAATTACAACGAATCCAACAAGACTAAAATTCACAAGCTATATGTTTATACGCACCAGCAAGGAAAAGGAATTGGCAAACAATTAATTGAGTACATTGCAAATCAAGCTAAAACAGGTAACCAACAAGCCCTAGTCTTAAATGTCAACAGAAATAATAAGGCGCTGCTTTTTTACCAACAAATCGGTTTTACCCTTCAAGGGGTAGAAGATATTGATATTGGAAACGGATATTTAATGGAAGATTACATATTGGAAAAATCAATTTAATTATTTTATCATGCGATTCTTAAAGAAAATAAACAGTAAAGCAAAAGCCGAAGTCAATACCGGTTTTGGTACCAATGCGTCCAATTATGGTGGACGATTTATAACCAAAAGTGGAAACGCCAATGTGAAACGAACAGGAATCGGGCTAATTGAAAGCATCAGTTGGTACCATACCATGCTCAATATACCACGTTGGAAATTCATGGTGATTATTGTACTGTTTTATTTTTTGGTTAACTTTCTTTTTGCCAGCATCTATTTCGGCATTGGAGTAGAACATCTAAATGGAGTAGTAGCTAGTACAGCTTTAGATTCGTTTGGGCAATCGTTTTTCTTCAGCGTACAAACATTTACTACGGTCGGTTATGGCCACGTTAGCCCAAGTGGTTTTTTAACGAGTTTTGTAGCCGCAGTAGAAGCCTTGTTTGGATTGCTGAGTTTTGCCATTGCTACCGGTTTGTTTTACGGTAGGTTTAGTAAACCCAAAGCTTTTATTCGTTTTTCAGAGAATGCACTAATCGCGCCTTATGGAAACAGTACCGCATTAATGTTGAGAATGACTCCCTTCAAAAACACGAATTTAACCGATGCAGAGGCCAAAATTACACTAGGTATGGTGGTCGAAGAGGAAGGGAAGCCAGTCAATAAATTCTATACCCTAGATTTGGAATTCGCAAAAGTAAACGCACTTACCTTAAGCTGGACCTTAGTGCATCCTATAACTGAAAACAGCCCCTTGTATAAGTTTACCAAAGAGGATTTTGAATCGGTAGATGGGGAAATTCTAGTGTACTTAAAGGTGTTTGATGACATGTTTAGTACTACGGTAGCAAGACGTACCTCTTATTCGTTTTCAGAAATTGTTTATGGAGCCAAGTTCATCCCTATGTTCTCGCGCAGCAACAATGACAGCAAAACACTTCTCCACATAGACAAACTAAATCTTTTTGAAAAAGTACAACTATAAAAAAAGCCTCGATTTAATCGAGGCTTTTTTTATAAATCGTAAGAGGTTACTCTTTAATGAATTTTTGAGTATAGTCTTTATTACTACTATCACGTACAACTAGAATATAAGTTCCAGTAGCCAATTTCTCTACATTAATGGCATGATTTGTTACCGTAGTCTCTAATACTCTACGTCCGTTAAGATCGAAAATTTCAGCCGATTTTAACTCGATAGTAGTATTAGTCATGTTTAAGTTAAGGGTACTTTTAACCGGATTAGGGTAAAGCGTAAACGCAGTAGAGTTAAATGAATTAACGCCAAGAGTAGAGCCTTCAACGATGCTTAACCTTTGATTAGGAGTTACGTTATTAATAGTATCAACAGTTCCAGAAGGCCATTTTATCACTAATTGATCAATCGTAGTGGCTTGGCCAAGACCAAAATGAGCATTCAAACTACCCATATACTTAAATCCTTCTCCACTTCTAATATCTCTAATTTGTTTTCCCCAAGAACCATAAATTTCAATTCGGGCTCCAATTCCATTACTGTTACTTTGAATACCTTGTAGCGCTACAGTTAACCAATTGTTAGTGTTAGGAACTGCATAGCGAATAGTACTACCATTTACAATATCCAAGAAACCATCATTATTCATGTCCGCAACAGCCCCCATACTCATGCCACTGTAGGCTACTTGAGCAAACGTACTATTACCTTGATTAAACATGATTTTTGCTCCACCTCCTAAAACGTCAACAAATCCGTCATTGTCAAAATCATAAGCTACATTGTCAATATTGGTTGACGTATTTGTGTCAAAACCAGATCCAACAGTAATATTGGTAAACGCTTCTTCAACAGTATTAGTGGTGTCTAAATTGTTTCTGAAATATTTATGCGTACCCGCACTAGCGGTAATAATAACATCCATGTCGCCGTCATTGTCATAATCTGCAATAGCAGAAGACCAAGTTTGTATTGGCGTAACATTAATTTGAGCGATAGCCGAAATATCTGTATAAACACCATTACCATCGTTTCTATGTAATTCACATGGAGGTCCTGAACATTTAGAAATAAATACATCGGTATCACCATCATTGTCAAAATCAGTGAATAAAGTAGAATAGTTTCCTCCTATAGTTCCAAAATTCATCGCTCCAGGTGTCGTGTT
This sequence comes from Flavobacteriaceae bacterium, assembly GCA_947451475.1. Lineage (GTDB taxonomy): Bacteria > Bacteroidota > Bacteroidia > Flavobacteriales > Flavobacteriaceae > Flavobacterium. Next base: position 13,918 of record CANFZC010000057.1, read on the forward strand.
CGATTGATAAAAGGTAAGTCCGTCACTACCATCATTCAAATAATAGCAGTTAGGGGCAATATCATGACATGAAAAGACATCTAAATTACCATCATTGTTAAGGTCAGCAAAATTAGTTCTTTGACAGAAAATATACTCACCTGGTGTATAATTACTGTAAGCGGTTCCATCACTGTTCGATCTCCATACCGAAAGCCCACTTCCGCTTCCCAAAATCAAGTCATTATACCCATCACGGTTGCAATCTCCTGCAGCCATACTCCAGTTCGGTAGCATACTGCTACCCGAAATTGGGAAGTCAGCAATAGTAAAGCTTCCTCCAGCACCTTGGTAATGTATTCTCAAATTGTTTGCACTGATACCCACTAAATCATCCAAATGGTCACCATTCATATCAACTGCACAAATATTGTAAGAGCTATTGACCGTACTAATAGTTGAAGCGATGTAGGTAATTGGAATAACAGGTGGCACTACAACATTACTTTCAATTAATTGAAAAGTAAATCCGGCAGAGGTCCATCTATTGTCAAATACAATATAATAAGTAGTATTGGCGACTACATTAAATGTAGCTGCCGATGAGTAATTTAATCCCGCATCATCATCTCCTGCTAAGCAAGTAAAAGCATCGCATGTTCCATTGTATACATGAAAACGAGTGTCTACTCTAGGCGTGTTTTGTGCGATGTCTGTTGTAATGGTTACGGTGTGCGCCGCTGTGGGGGTATACGCATACCATTCTCCTGCTGTTGGAGCGACATTACCATTGTCAGCACAGATTACAGTTGGAAATTCAGATCCGTTAACCGCATCAACGACATACAAGCCGGCTGTAGTTATAGGAAAAGCAGCGTCACAGGTGTCCTGAGCTTTAGTGAATTGCACAAAAGAGAGCAATACAATTAATAAAGTAATTTTTTTCATTAGTTAATAGTTTATAGAGTTATAGTTTTTGTTTTCAAAAATTACGGACAAGCTTGCAAAGAGTTTATCCAAGCAGCGATTAGTGCTACGCCTTCTTCGTGTATAATGGTTCTACCATGCAATGGCATGCGATAAGCCTCATTGTCGGTATTTACTCGGTAATACAACATCGAACGGTTAATATTGCCAGGTTTAACAATTTTGCTTAGCGCCGCAGGGAAATCTTGCATGTCTTGCGTGTCAACACATACTCCCATATTGGTCAATCCTTGACCATTTGGTAAACCAGTTTCCTTAAAAGCAAAGCGCATCGGTCGATAATCACAATGCCTGTCTGTACCATGGCAATGCGAACAATTAATGTCTAAATACGATCGTACCCGCAGTTCCAAAGGTTGTGAAGTATCATTGTAGTTAATCGTGCTATTTTCGGCAGTAGGCAAGTTGAAATTCTCCAAATATCCCTTTTCAATCCACTTGGTCAATTGGTTTTTTGTTTCAGTACCATAGTTGTAATCAAAATTAAGATTCTGTGGTTTAATACCTATCGGAATAAAAGTATCTACTTCTTGCCCATTTACCATCGCCTTACTTTTGTGGCAAATGATACACTGTACCTCCGTAGGAATTCTATAGTTAGCACTCTTAATTACATTGTTCTCATCTTTCCATGATACATTGGTAAAACTTCCTGCTAAATCATAAAACGCTTCCGTTTGATCTTCATTCCATACATAATCGGCAAACATCCAACCCGAAGCTTTGCGAATCATGATGCGCGTTTCTATGATACGGGTAGTATTTAAAGGCTGTACGTTATCATAGTAAAATGTTTTGATTAAGGCAGCACCAACAGGTAAATCAAAGATCTTGTCATCAGCAACAGAGGTGCCCTTAGTGCCAGGTGGTAACCATACAAAACGCTTTTTGTGAGCATAATCAGTAA
>CANFZC010000058.1 GCA_947451475.1 Flavobacteriaceae bacterium
AACCCTTAGATGCCTTTACCTATTTCTTTAGAACAACGCCCCATGGCACTATTGTGGCGCATTCGTACCAATATGAAGACGGCATGAGTACTTGGATTTTTGAATGTAGCGACGAAACTTGGCAAAAGCTTAATTTTGAAGTGACGAACGAAGCGGATACCATACATAAATTAACCGATATTTTTAAGGAGGAATTGGATGGCCATCCCTTGATATCTAATAAATCTCATTGGCGCCAGTTTCCGCATGTAACCAATACCAAATGGCACCACAAGAATATCGTACTTTTAGGCGATGCCAAAGCTACTGCCCACTATTCTATTGGTTCAGGAACCAAATTGGCCATGGATTGCGCGATTGGATTATCAGATGCCGTAATTGCCAACCCAACGGATGTTCAAGCTGCGTTTGCTCAGTATGACAAAAACCGTAGAAATCCTGTAGAAATGATTCAATATGCGGCTTTAGTTTCTTTGGATTGGTTTGAAAACATGGACCGCAATAACCAACATCCTTTTTATCAGTTTGCTTTTGGTTGCATGACCCGTTCTAAAAAAGTCACCTATGAAAATTTGAGGTTACGCGATGCGTCATTCACCGATAAAGTGCTAACTGAATTTAACACCCTACGAAACACCACAAGCAAAACTACTCCAGCAGCCTTTACTGCTTATTCACTAGGGAATTTAGTTCTCCCAAATCGCATAGTGATGTCTTCTATGGGCCAATACTCCGCTGTCAATGGCTTAGTCAATGATTGGCACAAAGTACATTATGGAAGTCGAGCTACTGGCGGTGTCGGATTAATTATTACCGAAATGACTGCAGTAGCAGAAACCGGACGTATCACTTTAGGTTGTGCCGGCATCTACACTGAAGAACAAGTAGCTCAATGGAAATCCATAACCGATTTTATCCACCAACATACCGCCACAAAGATAGGAATCCAACTAGGCCATTCCGGCCGAAAAGGCGCTAGTAAAATTCCGTGGGAAACTGATTTTTCTGGTAATGAATGGGATTTGCTTTCCGCTTCTGCTCTACCCTTTTCAGAGAAGAGTCCGATTCCCAAAGCGATGACTTTAGATGACATGGATGAAGTTGCAGCCCAATTTGTGCAAGCCACAGTGAATGCTGAGGCGGCCGGATTTGACATGATCGAACTCCAAGCGCACCATGGCTTTCTTTTAGCCTCTTTCTTATCGCCACTAACCAACACTAGATCGGATGAATTTGGCGGTTCTATTGAAAATCGCATGAAGTTCCCTTTACAGGTATTTAGCGAAATGAGAGCTGCTTTTCCTAAAGCAAAACCCATGTCGGTTAGACTATCTGCCACCGATTGGGCTGAAGGCGGAATTACAGAAGAGGAAGTATTATTAACAGCGACCGCTTTCCAAAAAGCTGGGGCCGACATTATCAATGTATCAACAGGGAACACCGTAGTAGATCAAAAACCACAAACGGGCAGAATGTGGCAAACGCCATTTGCTGACTCCATTCGCAATACCATAAATGTCCCAACTATTACCGCAGGTTACATTCAGGATATTGACCAAATAAACACCATTCTTTTAAATGGACGAGCCGACTTGGTTGCGCTGGGCCGACCTTTATTGGCTGATGCCAGCTTTGTGCGACATGCTCAGGCATACGAACAGTTAGAAACATTAGATATTCCAAATCAATATAAATCTGGAAGTTCGCATTTATACCCTTTAAAAGCCGCCGAAAGAAAACAACTGGAAGGCATGAAAAAAGCACTAAAACCAAAAAGCAATAAAAAATAAGCACCATAATGAAGCATTACGAGGATAATTTTGCGCACCATAACTTGCCAAGTGCCGACTTGCAAGCCGATTATCTTTTCACCAATTTAAAGCAATTCAACCGGAGCGAAATGCTGAACTGTGTGGACCGCCTATTGGACCAACACATCAGAGAAGGTAACGGAGATAGGGTTTGTATTCGCACTTTTGAAAATACATGGACGTATCAAGATTTATATGAAAAGGCCAATCAAATAGCCCATGTACTAGTGGAAGACTTAGGCCTTCAATCGGGCAATCGTGTCTTAATTCGTTCTGCGAACAATCCTATGATGGTCACTTGTTGGTTTGCCATACTAAAAGCCGGCGGTATCGTAGTCGCTACGATGCCTTTACTTCGAGCCAAAGAACTGACTACCATTATTGAGTGTGCCGAAATCTCACATGCGTTTTGCGACAGTGATTTGGCTGACGAAATGCACTTTGTCAAATCAGATTTCTTGAAAAAGGTGTGCTTCTATAACAATGCCTCGTTAGAAGCTCTGATGGCAAGCAAACCCAAAACGTTTACGAATTACCATAGTAAAGCCGACAGCATTGCCTTAATCGGATTTACCTCAGGCACAACGGGCTTACCAAAAATGACCTCGCATTACCATAAAGATATTTTAAACATCTGTGAAGCCTTCCCTAACTACTCCCTACAGCCTACCCCCAAAGATATCTTTACCGGGAGTCCACCACTAGGTTTTACCTTTGGATTGGGAGGATTGGTATTGTTTCCAATGTACTTTGGAGCGTCGACTTTCTTGATTGAAAAACCAACTCCCGATATGTTGTTGCAAGCCATCCAAGACTATAAAATTACCATTTGCTTTACCGCTCCAACCGCTTGGCGAGTGATTACAACCAAAGTAAAAGAATTCGATATCTCCAGTATACGAAAATGCGTCTCTGCCGGAGAAACCTTGCCCTTGAAAGTATGGCAAGACTGGTACGATGCTACTGGATTGAAAATTATTGATGGCATAGGTGCCACTGAAATGCTTCACATCTTTGTATCTTCTACTACCGACAACATGAAACCCGGAGCTACCGGAGTTGCTATAACGGGTTATGAAGCCAAAATCATTGACGCTAAGGGAAACCAACTTCCTACTAACGAACCAGGCCGATTAGCCGTCAGAGGCATTACCGGTTGTAAATATTTAAACCGCCCCGACAAACAAAAAGAGTATGTAGAGAATGGGTGGAACATCACGGGAGATATTTTCCGTCAAGATGAAGACGGTTACTTTTGGTTTGTGGCCCGTGGCGATGATATGATCATATCCTCTGGCTACAACATTGGAGCAATTGAAGTCGAAAGCGTCTTACTTACCCATGAAGATGTTCTGGAGTGTGCCGTTGTTGGCCTACCCGATGAGGAACGAGGAATGCTAGTTTGTGCTCATATCGTACTCAAAGACCCTAGTAAAGCAACCGACAATATGAAGAACCGTATACAACACTGGTTCAAAGAAGTAGCGGCTCCTTACAAATACCCTAGAGTAATCCAGTTTACCGAGGCTTTGCCTAAAACAGAGACCGGCAAAATACAGCGATTTAAATTGAAATAAAGTAGTAAAGAAAACTGACAAGTATGAACCATCCTTTTATAAAAACAGAAAAAATACGCTTCAAACACGTGGATTATGCTGGCATAGTATTTTATCCGCGCTTCCTAGAAATGCTAAACGATTTAGTAGAGGACTGGTTTGAAGAGGCGCTCGACCGACCTTTCTCTAAAATACATGAAACCAGCGGAATTCCAACGGTGGACCTAAAAGTGCAATTCAAAAAAGCAGCACGTATAGGAGAAGTATTAACCAAAAAACTTTGGGTCATCAAACTAGGAGGTGCATCCATGACTTGTGGCTTCCGTTTTGACGATGCACAAGGTACTATTTGTCTTGAAGGGGAAGTAACGCTAGTCAATGTCGCCATAGCAGTAAACCGCAGTGACATCAAAGCGGAGCCTTTTAGCGAAGATATGAAAACCAAATTATCCCAATTCATCCTATCTAATTCCTAATCTTTATGTTGGACTTTAAAAAATTCAAAGCCGCTACGGTGCAAACCTCCCCCGTTTTTCTTAATGTAGAGAAAACGATTGACAAAGCGATTGGTTTCATTAAAGAAGCCGGAGCGAATGGTGCCCAACTCATAGCATTCCCCGAAGTATTCATAGCAGGATATCCCTACTGGAACTGGATCATGACGCCAGTGCAAGGCAGTAAATGGTATGAAGCGCTATATAAAAACTCCGTGGCCGTAAGTGACGCTGCTATGCAACCCCTTTACCAAGCGGCAAAGGAACACAACATTCATATCGTGATTGGGATCAACGAACGAGGAGACAGTTATGGCGAAATTTACAATACCAATCTAATAATAAATAATCATGGGCAACTCATAGGCAAACACCGAAAATTAGTACCTACTTGGGCTGAAAAACTGACTTGGACTAGTGGGGATGGTTCCTCATTAAAAGTGTACGATACCGAAATTGGACCAATCGGAACCCTAGCCTGTGGTGAAAACACCAATACGCTAGCTCGTTTTACCTTGTTGTCGCAAGGGGAATTAATCCATATTGCTAATTATATTTCACTCCCTGTAGCACCACCCGATTATGATATGGCGGAAGCCATTAAAATTAGAGCTGCAGCGCATTCCTTTGAAGGGAAGCTATTTACCATCGTGTCTTGTTCCACCATTTCTCAAGAAATAAAAGATGCCTTGCGGGCTGATGTGCCTAATGTAGACGAATTACTATCCCGAAAAAGCTCAGCATTCTCCGGTTTTATTGGTCCGAATGGCGCCGTAATTGGTACACCACTTATCGATGAGGAAGGAATGGTATATGCCGATATCGATTTAGGAAAATGCATCCAACCTAAACAAATGCACGACATCCTAGGGCATTATAATCGTTTTGATATTTTTGATTTAAGAGTCAATACCGCTCCAACCAGAAAGATTACTTTTATAGACAATCACGAAGAGTTTAATAAAAAATAAGAATCAGTAGTTAGTTATGGAAACAAAACATTCAGATGACGTTATCGGTCGTGCTAGAGTAAAAGATACCCCTGAACTCGAAGCTTATTATAAAGAATTAGAGGCGCTTGGTGCCGGTGCTTTATGGACCGTTGCCAACGACATTGAACCCTGGGAGCCTCGCGCTTCTTCAGTTCCTATGTTATGGAAATATGAAGATTTGAGAAGCTTGGTTTTAAAATCCTCAGAACTCGTCACACCCGAACAAGCTGGAAGACGAGTAGTGTATCTAGTAAACGACAAGCGAAAAGACGTCTCAGCTGCGGTGGGTTGGCTTTACACGGGCATACAAGTTACCCGCCCTGGTGAAAGTACTTCAGCGCACAGACACAGAGCCTCTGCCCTACGCTTTATCATGGAAGGCAGCAAAGGATATACCGTAGTAGATGGCAACAAAATTATGTTGGAAGTCAATGACTTTGTTATTACTCCGAATTCATCGTGGCATGAACACGGTGTGGAAGAAGGCGGTCAAACGTGCATCTGGCAAGACGGATTAGACATCCCACTAGTCAATGCATTAGAAGCAAACGATTATGCGGTTTATGATGGCAAACAACCCTTACTTAAACCCATTAACCATTCCCCATTAACCTTTGGAGGGGCAGGCTTGATACCGGCTGACAAGACTTGGGACAAACCCTATTCGCCGCTATTCAAATATTCTTGGAGCGTAGTTTATCCAACGCTGTTGGAAGTCGCTAAAGTGAACAATCTTGATGCTTTTGATGGTATCTTGATGCAATACTCCAATCCTTTAACGGGTGGTCATGTGATGCAAACCATGGGTGCCGCTATGCAACTTTTCCCGGCGGGCTTCAAAGGCAAAGCGCACAAACATACGGGCTCTTTTGTCTACCAATGTGCCAAAGGAAAAGGCTACTCCATCATCAACGGCAAACGCTACGACTGGAAAGAACGCGATATTTTCTGTGTTCCGTCATGGGCATGGCACGAACACCATAATGCCTCAGAGACCGAAGATGCTTGTTTATTCAACTTTAATGACTTACCCGTAATTGAAGGTTTAGGCTTGTTCCAAGGAAGAGAATATGCTGAGAATAGCGGACATCAAGCTTTTTAGAAAATAGAGAATAGAATATAGATTTTAAACGTGGTCACTTTGTGACTTTGAAACTCAATAGAATGAAACTACTGACCTACAAAACTGCTGATACTGAACCTCGATTAGGGTTCTTACACAACAACCAAGTCATCGATATGGAAGACTTTGGCGAAATCTCTAATTTCCCCCTACCCAGTGATATGCTGGCGTTAATTGATATGGGGATAGAACTTGTTGACGAACTCAATGATATGGTGGCGGATACTCCGGCCAACTTCTTTGAAGAAATCGCTTATAGTCTAGAGGAGGTTACGTTATTGGCTCCTATTCAAAAACCGAGAAAAAACATTATCGGTATCGGACTAAACTATACGGAACATGTGGCCGAAAGTGCTCGTACTTTGGATACTACAGGTAAGCTTCCACAAAAACCAATCATTTTTTCTAAACCTCCCACTACCGTAACGGGAACGAATACTGAGGTCATTAAAAATACGCAACTGACCGCACAATTAGACTGGGAAGTTGAACTAGCCGTGGTTATTGGTAAAAAAGGAAAATATGTGTCCAAAGCGGATGCCCTAGACTATGTTTTTGGATATACCGTGATCAACGATATCTCAGCGCGCGACTGCCGAAGAGAAGGTCAATGGATTGTTTCCAAGGGGCAAGATACTTTTGCGCCTATGGGTCCGATTTTAGTGACCAAAGACGAAATCGCCAATCCACATAACCTAAACCTTTCCCTAAAAGTAAACGGTGTAGAAAAGCAAAATTCTAATACCAAATTCTTATTGTTCAACATCAACGACCTAATCGAAGATCTTAGCATCGTGTTTACGTTAGAACCTGGTGATATTATTGCTACTGGGACTCCGTCTGGAGTAGGCGCTGGTCGTGATCCTCAAGAATGGTTATATGATGGTGATGTTATAGAGGCCACTGTTGAAGGAATAGGCACTATTGTTAATACAGTAAAAGAGATATAATTAAAAAAAAGCTACTCAGCTACTTAAAATGAAGAAATACAGAATAGGACAAATTGTTCCCTCCTCCAATGTGACGATGGAAACCGAAATACCAGCAATCTTCAGAGCGAGAGAAACGATATTACCGGAACGTTTCACTTTCCACAGCAGCCGCATGCGCATGAAGAAAGTGACCAAAGAAGAACTGGAAGCTATGGATGCCATGAGCCTAAAGTGTGCCCAAGAACTATCTGATGCTCAGGTAGACGTGATGGGCTATGCTTGTCTAGTAGCCATTATGAGTATGGGACGAGGGTACCATTGCGTATCGGAAGTTAACTTACACCAGGAAACGGTGGCTAATGACTTCCCTACTCCTATTGTGACCTCAGCTGGTGCCTTGATAAATGGATTGAAGGTATTGGGAGCCAAACAAATCTCGATTATCACGCCCTATATGCGTCCGCTTACCGATATGGTCGTGGATTATATCGAACACCAGGGCATCAAAGTAAAACAAAGCATAGCCCTAGAAATTCCAGATAACCTAGAAGTAGCGGCTCAAAACCCCATGAACTTATTAGAAATTTATAAGCAATTGGACTTAACTGATGTTGACGTCTTAGTGGCTTCTGCCTGCGTACAAATGCCTTCATTAGAAGCAATTGATCTGATTCAAGCCGAATGCGGCATACCGGTTACTTCTGCCGCTGTATGTACGACCTACGAAATGATGAAGAAACTCGGACTCGAAGCTAAATCGGCCATCGGAGGTGAATTGTTAAATGGCAACTATTAATAATAAAAACCAAATCGTCGGTATTCTAGAAAGATACGTTACCTTTACAAGTATACCCTTACGGGTGTCTCACTTAACAAAACGACAGTATGGAATGGAATTTAAAAGACGGTAAGTTAGTTAACACCTTTGTATTTGAATCGCAGTCAGCCTTAGCGCAGTTTATCACGACTATTGCCCATAAAGCCGATGAAATCAACCACCACCCTGATTATAAAGTATCCAAAGCCTTTACCCTTGAAATCTCTCTTTTTACGCATGATAAAAAAGCCGTAACGGAACTAGATTATAACTTAGCCTCGTTTATTTCTGGACTAGTATAAAGCAGTATTCAATAATAAAAAAGGAGGTCTGTCGACCTCCTTTTTTATTATCCCATCACCGAAACCCCAATGAGTTTTCCAATACCGAAGGTAATCGCAGCGGCTAATAAACCAAACAATACTTGGCGGAAGCCTGAATACCACAAACTTTTTCCGGTGAATAAGGTGATACTTCCTCCAATGACAAACAAGCCGCCTGCACTCATCAAAGTGCTAACCATAACGGCTTTCATACCACCCAAAAAGAAAAAAGGAATAACGGGTATAATCGCACCAAAAGCAAAAAACACAAACGAAGCCACTGCTGCTTCCATAGCCGAACCTTTTAAGTCTTCTGGATTAATCCCGAGTTCTTCTTTAATCAACACTTCATGCGCATGGTCTTTATTTTGCATGATTTCAGCTGCCATTTGACGGGCTTGGTCCTCTGGTATACCTTTGGCCATATAAATTAAAGCTAATTCTTTCTCTTCACCCTCCGGATTGGTCTCTAGCTCGTCCATCTCTAACTGCATTTGGTTCTCGTAGAGCTCTAACGAACTCTTAACTGAGATCCATTCTCCCAAAGCCATGGATAAGGCTCCAGCTAATAGACCTGCAATTCCTGTTAACAAGACTTCCTTCTGACCATTAGTAGCTCCAGCGATTCCCATCACCAAACTGAAATTGGAAACCAATCCATCATTGCCTCCCAATACAGCAGCACGAAGGGCATTTCCGCCTACCGAACGGTGCCGTTTTTCGAAGCGCGCTAAGTTAGCTCCCGAAACCTTTTTATCGTTATTCAGGATATTCTTTAAAATGGTTACGTGTGCTGTATCCGATAAAGATTCTTTGGTATTGGTCTTCTTACGCGCACTTAGTACCGAAGAAGAAATGCTTTTTTCTGTGTCCAACAGGACGCCTAATATATAATCGTACCCCAGCACCTTCCCTATGAAATGCAATGTCTTTGCTCTGCCCGATGGCGGAGGCAAATGAGAGGCATCTTTATCATATTTTGCCAAAAAGGCTACGGCATGACTGTGCTCGATTTCACTCATTTGGTGAAACACATTAGCTACATTTTCATCTTCTTCATGGTCGCCTAGTATTTTGTATAAATAACTGGCGTCTACTTCGGTTTGGATATTCTTTAAATTCATAAGGCGTTTAATTTATTTTGATAGAGGTCATACTTAAGCTGCCCGCTACCATTTTATCGTTAAATAAACTGAGGGTTTCTCCTTTTTGTTGCAAACCTAAGGTATACAACAAGGGCAAATAATGATCGGGTGTCGGAATGGCTAAATCAAATGCCTTCCCTTGACGGTCATAGTCTAACAAAGGCTGGTAATCTCCATGCAACAAATACCCATTAATGGTTTCTCTGGCTTCTACAGCCCAATCATAACCATAATTGTCTTTATTGAAATTGGCAAAATCTACCAAGCGTAAATTATGTACAATATTACCGCTACCGATGATCAATACTCCCTTATAGCGCAATGCCTGCAATTGGCGCGCCAAACCAAAATGAAACTCCGCCGGTTTAGAATAATCAATACTCAATTGTATCACAGGAACATCAGCCTTGGGATATAAATGCTTGACAACCGACCAGGTACCATGGTCCAAACCCCATTCTTCATCAAGAGTCACAGCTAACGGCTGTACTAACTGCTGGGTCTCTTTGGCGAGTAGCGGACTCCCAGGCGCTGGATATTGTACATCGAACAGGGCTTGAGGAAATCCTCCAAAATCATGAATAGTAGGAGGCATAGCCATAGCCGTTACTTTGGTGCCTTTGGTAAACCAATGGGCCGAAACACAAAGAATGGCTTTTGGCTTTTGTACCGCCGCAACACTGTTACGGAATCCTTGAACAAATTCGTTTTCTTCTATGGCGTTCATCGGACTCCCATGCCCAAAGAAAAAAACGGGCATTTTATCGGTATTTGGGAAGCTTTGCGTTATATAATGCAAGTCGTTAAAAGTAGTCATGAAGAAGGGTATTATAATAGCCTAAAGATAAGAATTAATTATAAATTTTCAGGGGAAGAATGGTATTTAAATAAAAATCTAAAAATAAAGGTTACGCTTCAATACAAAATCATTTTTTAGAAATAAATACACACAAAAAAGCAATCCCAAGTATCGACTAATGTATCCATATTCGATAATATGTAATTTTACACAACTAAACCTAACAATAAATCATCTCAACGAAACTTAACAACAACACAACGAATACAACTTCTTGAAAGTCTATACTTTACCTACTTTCAGACCTTATTCTAGTAGAAACAAGTATCAAGTTTGTTACGATTATGGAAACCACTTATATACTGCTGTGCATCATAGGGATTGTTCTTTTCAATCTATTAGCATTTTCCATGCTACATTACCGCCGTACAGATAAAGGACTAAAAGATTATTTAAAAAAATCTAAAAAGTCAAAAGGATTTAAAATTTAAGGGAGTCCTATTTCCTTCCTAATAGGAAATCAAAGACTAATAATAAATGCCCCTCAAGGTACAATAACCGTCCATCTCAACTAGCTTGCATTTAAACTAAACCTTGCGGTATTGCATCGGCGGTAAAAAATTTAGCCCGACTCTTTTGCTATTTTTACTTGATTGTTTAAAGCATAAAAAAGACATTAGATTACCCCTATGGAAACCACTTATATCATACTCTGTTTCATTGGTATAGTTCTCCTGAATTTACTAGCCTTTTCACTACTTTATCACAACAAATCCAATAGTAGAGTAGATAACTTTGTAAGGAAATATAAAAAAAAATAAGGACTTGAGAACTTGAATATTTGCTGATTCCTTCAATTCATAAACTACAGACGTAAAAAACGACGATACAAAACACCTACAATCAAATACCCACATTGGAAGCTTTATACCTCATCTTGTTTTTTTTCGGTTCAATCATCTTGGTTCTCATCACTATTATTTTATTCCAAAAACGCCGAACTAATAAATTACTTAAAGAACTTTTAAAAAACACCGCGCGGCTTAAAGAGTTGTAGGTACTAAAAAGAATTCTATCAACTTGTTCAAAAGAACGAAAATTTTTAGTCCAACCCAGACCCTAAATTCCACAACACCTACAAAAAACATATATTCTTACAAGATAAGCTGCCTTATCTTTCCTTTCGCACTACATAATCCTACCTTAATAAAGAATCATAAACAACACAAATACAAACAATTAACACGGTGACCCCACTATCCCATCTTACGATACAACGTAGTTACTCCATAGTTACTCCATAGTTACTCCATAGTTACTCCATAACAAAGTTGTCCGATCTCCCTAGATACGCTAGATCAAACACTATCCTACCATGATATTCTTACAATTTAAATTTTAAACTTTCACTTATTTCAACCTATTGCACTTTTAAAGCATACAAATTTTTGTTATATTTATATCCGCAATGGATACAACAAAGTAAGGTGTACCCATAAATTAGCAATTCTCAATTAGCAATTTATCAATAAACCATGACCCTTAACGAAATCATGGCCGAACTTGAGGCCAAAGGCAGTGAAAGCATCAAAAGCATCCTTTTAAAACACGGCTTAAAAGAACCCCTTTTTGGCGTAAAAGTTGAATTCCTGAAAGTCATTGAAAAACAAATTAAGAAAGACTACGCCTTAGCGCTAGAGCTTTATGCAACAAAAAATGCTGACGCCATGTACCTTGCCGGACTGATAGCCGACGATGAAAAAATGACCAAACAAGACCTTAACACCTGGGCACAGCAAGCCGTGTCCACCAATATCGCCAGTTATACCGTTCCTTGGGTTGCCGCAGGAAGTCCGTTTGGCTTTGAACTGGCACTAAAATGGATCGATGATAAGGAGGAGCACGTCGCGGTGGTGGGTTGGGCTACAGTAGCCGGCCTTGTCTCTATAAAACCCGATGGCGAATTAGACCTCAATACACTACGTATTTTGTTGAAACGGGTAACAGCCAACATTCATCAAGCGCGCAACCAAGAGAAACAAGCCATGAACGGATTCCTAATTTCGGTCGGCAGTTATGTACCCTCCTTATCGCATGAAGCTATTGCTGCTGCACAGCTGGTTGGCACACTCACCATAGATAAAAATGGTACTGCTTGCAAAGTCCCACTAGCAGCCGATTATATAAAAAAAGCCACCGACAAGGGAAGTTTAAGCAAAAAGAAAAAGAAGTTAAAATGCTAATAAGTAGAAAATAGAACTCCAATAACATGTCTTTTCTTAAATCACAAATCATCAATCATCAATCCCAATTCTTATCTTTGCACTTTAAAAATTATAAATACACCTCCTATGAAATTTGTAGCTTCTCGTTTATCTTCTGGTAACAAAATATTCCCTGCCGAAATCTATCTGGATCCAACAGGGGTGACCATTAAAATACCTGGACTCTTTAGTGGAGAAACCAAGCAATTTGATTATGACCACATTGCTTCTGTTGAAATCGATACCCCGCTAATAGGTTATTCCAAAATATCCATCTTCGCTGGTGGAACCATGATGGAAGCTAATGGGTTTACCAAAGCCGAAGTCAAACAGATCAAAGAAGGCATCGAAAAAGGAAAACTAAACATCAAGTCAACTTCAGCCGCAATTAGTACAACTAGCCTTGCCGATGAATTGAAAAAACTAAAAGAACTGGTTGATGCAGGGGTCATTACAGCAGCTGAATTTGAACAACAAAAGCAAAAACTATTAGATAATTAACAAAACAAACGTAATTAGAAACAGTAAGGTAATTTTTTTACAATACTTTTACCTAATTTTCAATTGCTTTTAATATTTTTGGCCTAAATTAATATTTATAAATAAAAATGAACACAACAAAAAATACGCTATACCGTTTGGCATCAAAGCTAAGACTACCATTGGCAGCCTTAACCCTTTTGCTAACAGTAAACTGCTCAACTGATAATACGGGAGTTATTGATACTACAAATACTGATTTCAATAAACTTTACAACGAAACAGTAGCACTTCCGGGCCACCAAAACACTGTTGACTTTGGGTATGGCATCCATGAATACTACTTCACTTTTTCCGAAACTAAGACCATTGCTAGTATAGGCTATCAAAGCCAGCCCGCAGCAGCAGATGTACCCTATTCCATCAAAATCATCAACAACACTACCAATAAATTATTATATTATAAAAGCCATGTTTTTGCCTCTGATACCACTAGCTATATTCCAATAGACCCACCAGTAGTGGTAAAAAAAGGCGAGTCTTACACCATCAGAAGAACTTTAGTACTTGCCAATGTAGGTAATGTAAACAGCAATTTGACGGGTAGAGTGGTAACGCAATCGGGAGGACCGATTGAATTCCCAAAAACGTCTGGTCTAATGACTATTACAGGTTCAAAGTTTTACCTTAATGGAGGTACTTTTGTAAATACCGGAATCCCTTATATCGATATCGCATATTATTAATAGATAGCAATGTCTAACTATTTTTTTTTGAATACAAAAGAGCCGCTATTTAGCGGCTCTTTTGTTATATTAGCGTAAAATAATCTACCATGCTGGCACAACAACTCCAACTTACTAACGAACAAACCTCTCCGTTATTCAGAATCATGTGGATTCAAAACAGTAGCGAACCGCATCGTCGTCAATTTGAAAATAATATTTGTGCCTTTCACATCGGCAACGGACTGATCTTATCAGTAGCCCACAACCTGCGAACAGAATCCAAACTGTTCAAATCTATTGACCAAAGTACTTATAGTACAGATTTACTACCTAGACTAAATTCGGTGCAAGCACGATTATTCGATACCTGTTTTGTCCTTGACACTGCCACCCAAAAAAGGTATTGGAACAGCAACAATCCTCATGATTACCAAATGGCCATGGATGTCTTAAACCAAATCAATTTTGATATGCGTTGGATTACAATGATGGATAAAAAAATAAGCAAACCCCATTTAATCATTCAATTTAAAAACCCTTCCTTTTATAATAACGAGGCCTTAACTGCTCATTTCACTGCCGAGAATTACTTTCCAGAAACGGCCATAAACCGTCATACCTTTTTAGTAGAAGTTGAATTGGTTGAAGCCTATTACAGTGCCGATATCGCCTTATACCGCATTGTGAATTCCCCAAAAGAGATCATCAATGCCTTGCCAGCCCTAACCGTAGATTTTGATGTACTAAACGACAACCAAGAACACTACTATTGTTTGCAAAGCTCTCCCACTAGTGAAATTGGCAAACTCCTCAATAAAGCTCAAATTGAAGGCTATACGGACCATTTTAGCTTCTTTCAAGACCGCATAGGGGGCAACTATACTTTTGAAGGGTTACGTTATTTAATTAAAGGCTATTTCCGATTTGGATCCTCTGGGGCCCCCTATGTGTATTATGATGAACTGACCCAGTCGTTTAAAGTGAATGCCATACAAAGCGAGGCCTGTCCAATCCAATTATCCATTGACAATAAACGTGAAGGTAATTTTCAGTATGTAAATGCCATCGCGTCGCCTTTACACATCATCAAAGACTCCTTAGTCCAACATTTAGAATCCGTTACTACATAAAAAAACCACCACTTTTCAGTGGTGGTTGGTTGATTACGATAACAGGGTTAGTGTATGTTCATCAACTGTACTATACTAGCGTTAAATTTTGGTCTCTTTACTACTTCAAAAATACTATTCTTCCTGAATTAATTCTAATAATTCCGATATCTGACAAATAAAAACTACCAACTGCAGCACTTACAAGCAATAGTCTGTCAAAAGGAGTTTTTTAACCTATTATTAGTAATAAATTAACATCATTCTTACTTAAAAACTGTAATTTCCTACACAAAAAATACGTTGGTCGAAAAAAATG
>CANFZC010000059.1 GCA_947451475.1 Flavobacteriaceae bacterium
CGGAGGGACTCGAACCCACGACCTGCTGATTACAAATCAGCTGCTCTAGCCAACTGAGCTACGCTGGCGTCTCAATGTGAGTGCAAATATAATAGTCAAAATGAATTCACCAAAATATTTTACACTTTTTTTATTGTTTTTTCTGCTTACAGCGCGTTGATTTTTTCAACCAATTGATTTGCAGTTTGTTCTAATTCTACATTGATTTGTTTAAAATGAGCTTTTTTATTCTCAACTTTCTTAGCGTTTACTTTAGTAATCAAAGCATCAAAAGATGCTATCGCTTCATCAATGATAGCGTTAGTTTTATCGGATGGTTTTCCAGAAGAAGTCATTTCATAGATATAAACTGCTTCAATAATATCACCTAATACAAAGTTGATGTCTTTTTTTAAATTCTTAACACTTCCCATTTTCTTGTAAATTTTAAATTTAATTTCATTCCGTTCGGCCTCTCGGCCTCGGGTGGCGCAAAATTACATTAAAACTTTAGAATACAAACTACGAAATATAAATTTCTAATAGCGTGGCCGTTCCATTTAGTTGAAAATCAGTTAGCGTTGCTGGTATTAAAACCGTATCTCCTTTAGTATAGGTATATAAATCGTTATTTATATTTAAATGGAAATCACCCTCTACGCACATATAGACGGTGAAGGACTCGTTTGTTTTGTGTATTTCAGTGGAACCCTTAAGTGGCAGAAAATTGGTTGTGAAATACTTGCAATGGACCATTTGGTTAGACACATTTTCTACCTTGGCGTAGGATTGTTGTGCCGCTACGGTATCGTAGTTGATGGCTTCTAAGGCTAAATCTAAATGGAGTTCGCGTTGATTTCCATTAGCATCTACTCGGTCAAAATCGTAGATTCTATAGGTAATATCAGAGGTTTGTTGAATTTCGGCAATAACATTTCCGGCTCCGATGGCGTGAATGGTTCCGGTATTAAGCAGGAATACATCCCCTTTCTGCACCTTTTTGGAATCTAAAATAGTCAACAAGGTTTTATCGTGCACGTTTTTCAAAAACTGTTCAGGAGATTCTTTTTCTTTGAATCCGACAATTAAGCTGGCCTGCTCATCCGACTGCATGACGTACCACATTTCAGTTTTTCCGAAAGAATGGTGGCGTTTCATGGCCAGTTCATCATTGGGGTGTAATTGTATCGATAAATCTTCTCGTGCATCTAGGTATTTGAAAAGCAGTGGAAATTGTTTACCGTAGGTAGCGTAAACCCTTGTCCCTAGAATTTCGGCAGGGAATTCGTTAATTAATTCGTTTAAATCTTTCCCTTTGAACGCACCATTTGCTACGATACTCACGTCATTTGCTACGGTTGATAGTTCCCAGCTTTCGCCTGTGATATTGGATGTAATGGCTTTATTTAGATATGTTTTTAATTTTGTTCCTCCCCAAATTCTCTCTTTAAAAATGGGTTCGAATTGTAATGGATATGGTTTCATTTAGACTATTTTGCACAAAATTACATTGATTTGAGCATTTCGAGTGCTTTTTGGATGTGTATTTTACCGGAGAGGCTATTGAAAACTAATTGGATTACTCCTTCTTTATTCACAACATAGGTCACCCGGCCGGGAATTAATCCTAATAAATCGTTTGGGACTCCGAACAATTTTCTCAATTTCTTATCGGCATCAGAAAGCAGTATGAAAGGAAGCTTGTATTGGTTGGTGAATTTTTGGTGTGCCTTAACCGAATCGCCACTTACTCCGATGACTTCGGCACCAAAGGATTTAAAGGCTTCGTATTGGTCTCGAAAGGAACACGCTTGTTCGGTACAAACGCGGGTATTGTCTTTGGGATAAAAATAAATCACAAAAGGCTTTTGCCCTACTAGACGCTCACTTTTAAAGAGTTCACCCTTGGTGTCTGTTGCTGTAAAATTGGGAATTTTATCCCCTAATTGCAATGCCATTATGCTCCTTTGTAGGTTACAAAATTACGTGGGGTTTCATATAAAACCACTTCTAAGTCTTTAGAAACCTCGATGTGTTGTCTAAGTTTTTGCCATATTACCACTGCGATATTTTCGGCGGTGGGATTTAGGTTGGTAAATTCTGGAACATCCAGGTTTAGGTTTTTATGATCGAATTTATTTTCTATGTGTTCTTTTATTAAATCTGAGAGAATCTTAACATCCACTACGAACCCAGTTTCTGGGTCAATATCGCCTGTGACCGAAACGATTAATTCATAGTTATGCCCGTGGAAGTTTGGGTTATTGCACTTTCCAAAAACGGCATCGTTTTGTTCCATGGACCAGTCTTTACGGTATAAACGGTGTGCTGCGTTGAAATGTGCTTTTCGGGATACGGTTACTTTCATAATGATTTTTGATTAACGATTTAAGATTGATGATTTTTGATTTTTGATTTTTGATTAACGATTTAAGATGTTGCTATTTATCAATTCTTACATCTTAAATCTTACATCAGCATTCTTATATCTTATGGTCTTCTAGGTAGTGGTAAAATTCGTCAAAAATAATTTTGAACCAAACGGTGTATACTTGGGGATTGTCTTGCATATCGGCTTTTACCGCTTCGATGCTCATCCATTTCCAGCTTTCTACTTCTTCTGGATTGATGGTGGGATTGTCATTGTAATATCCAATCATCACATGGTCTAGTTCGTGTTCGGTTAGCCCATTATCGAAAGGCGCTTTGTAAATGAAGTGGAATAACTCTTTGAGTTCGGTCTCGAACCCCATCTCTTCATATAGACGACGTTTTCCTGCTTGAATATTGGTTTCTCCCTCTCTTTGATGGCTGCAACAGGTATTGGTCCACAGCAATGGAGAATGGTATTTTTGATGGGCACGTTGTTGCAACATGATTTCGTTCTTACTATTGAGCACAAAAACCGAAAAAGCTCTGTGTAAAACTGCCTTTTCATGTGCTTCTAGTTTATTCATCAAACCGATAGGCTCATCTTGTTCATTGACCAAGATTACTTTTTCTTCTGTCATAGTTGTTATTAAACGTTCAAAAATACGAAAAAAAACAACCTTCTAAATTTATGCCACTCGAACAACCGTTAAACTTTCCTTAAATAGCAGCAATTTGTAATCTAACTGACATTTTGCGTCGTATTAGTACTGTAAATTTGTAGTAGAATAAAAAATCAAAATGTCACTGAATAGTAACCGAATGTCGTTTGGGCAATCATAACAAACTAGTAACTATGCGAAAAACCCTCTTTAACTTTTTACTTTTGGTACCACTTTTTATGCTCAATGCGTGTGGTCAGAACAACAAACAAGAAACAACAATCAAACCTATTGCTATGGAAAATGTAATTTCTAAACCTGGAAACCCTTATTATTCAAACACGGACACTACTAAACTCAACGTTACCGATGCTGAGTGGAAAAAAGTACTTTCAGCTGATTTGTTTGCCGTCGCTCGTGAGGCCAATACTGAACGAGCTTTTACTGGGACTATGTGGAATTCAGAGACTAAGGGAACCTATTATTGTGCGACCTGTGGTTTTAAGTTGTTTCAATCGGAGCAGAAATTTGTGAGCAGTTGTGGATGGCCAAGTTTTTTTGAGCAAGAAAATAAAAACAGTGTCATTTTCAAACCCGATAATTCCTATGGCATGCGCAGAACTGAGGCTTTGTGCGGACGTTGTAACAGTCACTTAGGTCATTTGTTTGATGATGGTCCAGCTCCTACAGGCAAACGCTATTGCATGAATGCTATTTCGTTAGACTTTGTCCCATTGGCAATGGCCAGTAAAAAAAATGGTCCTACTGAGACTCTTGTACTTGGAGGAGGATGTTACTGGTGTGTTGAAGCGGTGTATGAACAATTGGATGGCGTAGAAAAAGTAGTTTCTGGCTTCGCTGGGGGTTCGGTAGAAAATCCGAGTTATGAAGAAGTATGCACGGGTACTACCGGAGCGGCGGAAGTGGTTCAGATTACTTATGACACTACGAAGACCAATTTAGATGAGATATTAAAAGTCTTTTTTACGGTGCATGATCCTACCACATTGAATCGTCAAGGTGCTGATGAAGGAACACAGTACCGCTCGGTGATTTTTTATAAAAACGAGGAACAAAAGAAAGCCGCTGAAAGTGTCATCACTGAATTAACTAAGGCTAACGTATATGATTCAAAAATAGTTACCACTTTAGAACCTTTTAAAGCTTTTTATAAAGCCAAAGAGTATCATCAAAACTATTATGAAAACAATAAGTCACAACCCTATTGTCAATTGGTGATACAGCCTAAATTGGAAAAGTTTGAAAAAGTCTTTAAAGACCGATTGAAAAAGAAATAATATTTTAAAAGAGCCGCTTATACCCCTAAGCGGTTTTTTTATTTCAGCACTTCAGCAATCTTTAGGGCACATTTTTCGCCATCTATAGCGGCAGAAATAATTCCGCCTGCAAAACCAGCTCCTTCTCCACAAGGATATAGTCCTTTGATTTGGACGTGTTCTAGGGTATCTGGATGACGCGGTATTCTTACGGGCGAGGACGTTCTGCTTTCGGGTGCGTGAAGAATGGCTTCGTTGGTCATATAGCCTTTCATGGCTTTACCAAACTGCACAAAACCTTCCCGGAGAATCTGTGTTAGGAAACCGGGAAACACTTCCCCTAGTTCGACGGGGGTGGTTCCGGGTACATAGGACGTTTTTGGGATAGAAGTTGACACTTTACTTTGCGTAAAGTCTATCATTCTTTGAGCAGGTACTTTTTGAGTCTCCCCGGCTAGTTGCCATGCTTTTTGTTCGATTGCCTTTTGGAATTCCATTCCGGCTAGGGCACCGAATTTGGTAAAAGGTTTAAAATCTTCTAATTTTAATTCGATTACTATACCCGAATTGGCCGTACTTTGGTCTCTTTTGGAAGGTGACCATCCATTGGTTACCACTTCACCTGGGCTAGTTGCACAGGGAGCGATTACCCCACCTGGGCACATACAAAAAGAGTACATTCCACGACCGTTTACTTGTTTTACGATTGAATAGGGAGCTGGAGGTAGATGTTCACCGCGGTAATCGCAGCTGTATTGAATCTTATCGATTAGTTCTTGAGGATGTTCTGCTCTTACTCCGAGGGCAAAAGGTTTGGCTTCGATAAAGATCTTTTTTCTATCGAGTAATTCAAAAATATCGCGAGCAGAATGACCAGTAGCCAGAATTACTTTATTGGAGGCAATGGTATCCCCTTTTTGGGTGACTACCCCTTGGATTTCGTTGTTTACAATAGTAAAATCGGTCACACGGGTTTCAAATAACACTTGACCGCCACATTCTATGATTTTCTCTCGAATATCTTGAATAATTTGGGGTAATTTATTGGTACCGATGTGAGGATGCGCTTCCACTAAGATATCGGGGGTTGCTCCGAAGCCAACTAGTAGTTGGAGTATTCGATCGACATCCCCTCTCTTTTTGGAACGCGTGTATAATTTTCCGTCGGAGTATGTACCGGCACCGCCTTCACCAAAACAATAATTAGAGTCTTCGTTTACGATGTGGTCCACATTTATGGCTTTTAGGTCACGGCGTCTTCCTCGGACGTCTTTACCCCTTTCAATGACTATGGGCTTTAATCCTAATTCAATTAATTGCAAAGCGGCGAATAGGCCGGCAGGACCGGCTCCTATAATGATTACTTCCTGTTTGTTTGAAACGTTTTCGTAGTTAGGAAGTTCGATTTTTTGTTCTGTATATTTTTCATCAATCAGATAGACCAACACTTTAAGATTGACTTTTATTGCTTTTTGACGTGCATCAATAGAACGTTTCAGAATAACAACTTTATGAACCAGTTTAGTAGAAACGCGGACTAATTGAGCTACATTTTCATAGAGCAACTTTTCATTGGCGGCAATTTCTGGAGAAACCTGAAGTTGTAGTTCGCTTGGCATTGATGGGTTCTTTTTTGGCAAAAATAAGGAAATGAAGCTTAGTACAAATAAAAAAGGTTTAGCTTTCGCTAAACCTTTTTGGATTCATTAAAACTCAGAAGTATTAATTCTTGATGAATTTATAATTTGAAGTACTAGTATTGGTTGTAACTTTTACAAAGTAAACTCCTGTTTGAAGATCAGCCACTGAAATAGTAGTAATTGATTCGTTTCCTTTATGTTGTTTTACTTTGGCTCCATTGATTGAATATATTTCAATTGATCCAATAGTATCATTTGAGTTATTTTTGATATTCAATACATCAGAAGTTGGGTTTGGATAAATATCAATGGCACTAGTTATAGCAGTATTTGGTTGAATTCCTAAAGCTACATTGGTTTGAAGGTAGTCTGCCACGCCATCACCGTTAGTATCATCGTTTGCAGGATTTCCATCATGGTTGTAGTCTTCTAGGAAGGTAAGTAGACCATCACCGTCATCATCATTGTCTAGATAATTTGGAATACCATCGTTATCGGTATCGGCCAAGGTAGTTACTTTGTTATTGAACACATATTCCAGATTAGTTAAGATCATATCACCATCGTCATCATTGTCTACGTAATTTGGCATACCATCAAAATCGGTATCGTCATTAGCAAGATTTGTATCGCCATTAGCATCTTCTAGATCAGTAGCAACTGAATCGTCGTCGGCATCAATAGAACAATCGATAACGCTTAACGAAAGTGGTTTTACCATTCCGCTTCCCATAGCATAGATCGTTTGTGGATTGGAGGTTGACATAAACGCTGTTGGGTTTGCGATTGGGTTATTGTTTTGCATGTCATCTAGAGACGCATAGAAGATGAAGTTTCCTCCTAAATCATTGGCAGCCACAGATAAATCAAATACTTGCAAACCATCAGTATCGTCATCACAACGTACGAAGGTATAATTAGTATAATATCCTGGTCTGTAAAAACGCCAAGCTTCATGGTAAGCGGTCCATGAACCTGTATTTCTACCAGGCGCCGCAATACCTGCATCTCCTGCAAGATTGATAAGTCCTGTTACGGTTCTTCCGCTGTTCCAAGTCGCACATGCTTGTTTATCAACTAATTGAACATCAATTATATTTGTCGTTTCACTAAGTACCATTTGGAAGGTACTTTTTGAAGCCGTACAAGCAAAAAGAGAGTTATTATAAAAATAAACTACAAATTTTCGGTAAGGAGCGGCTCCGTATACTCCATAAGACACAAAACCTTCGCCATTATAATTGTTTAAATCAGTATAGGCTCCAAGAATAGCATTTTTTACTGGAAAAGCAGCATCTGGAATGGTTTGCGAAAAGGCAAAAGGAGAATACGTATTGGCCAAGTTGGTTCTAAAATCGATGTAACCGTTGGTACTGATTACTACTTGATTATAGGTTACTCCATAGTAATCGAAGTTAAAAGGTAACGCAATTACTCCCGAGTTCATATCGTCATTTGTTGGTAACGAAGTTAGAGAACCCGTGAAGGGTTGGTATGGTATCGCTGCTACAGCATAGTTAGATTGTGCCGTTCCTTTTATAAAAAGAAAAGAAAAAGCAAGAAAAAGAATGTACTTTTGTTTCATAATGGTTTGGTTTTATTAGTTTGTTTGAAAAATTGACAGACAAATATAAAAAAAACTAACTATATAACATTAATTACTAAGTTTTTATGCGGAAAATTAAATTGATTTGGGATTTCAGGGGGCCTGATGCCAATAAAATAGCGGAACATCATGAAATTCATTTAAAGGAATATTGTACAACCGAAAAATTACCTTACAACATCACAGGATTTGAAACCATAAACGAATTGTATGCTATTGCTTACATGGTAGTTACCGATGATTATATGATCAGTGTTAGAGATGCCTTAAAGCCCCATCGAGGCGAATTATATGAATAAAAAAAGAGAAGGTAAAACCCTCTCTTTTATCTTTTAATTAGCCACTTCGCTAATGAATTTAATGCGCATTAATCGCAATTCTTCGATATCATAATCCCCATCAAATTCTTTTAGGGCTTCTTCTATTTTATCGGACTCTGAATCCATAAAATAATCATGAATTTCTTGTTGCTGGTCTTCGTCTAAGATTTCGTTTACCCAATAGTCAATATTTAATTTGGTTCCTGAATAGACTATTTGCTCCATTTCTTTGAGGAGGTTGTCCATGGTAAACCCTTTGGCTTTGGCGATGTCTTCTAGGGATAATTTTCTATCAATATTTTGAATGATGTATAATTTATTGGAAGAGTTGGCACCGGTTGATTTAACGACCAAATCATCTGGGCGAATGATATCGTTATCTTCTACATAACGAGCGATTAATTCGACAAACTCTTTCCCGTACTTTTTAGCCTTACCTTCTCCTACTCCGTGTACATTGCTTAACTCATCAACGGTGATGGGGTATTTTAGCGCCATATCCTCTAGGGAAGGATCTTGGAAGACTACAAAAGGAGGAACCCCTAACTTCTTGGAGACTTTTTTTCGAAGATCCCTTAGCATGCTCATTAGCGCTTCATCGGCGGTACCTGAAGATTTGGCTGCGGTAACGATAGCATCATCTTCTGCTTCATTGTATTCATGGTCTTCCGACATCAAGAAAGAACTAGGCTTAGTAATATACTCATGTCCTTTATCTGAAACTTTTAAAATCCCGTAGGTTTCAATGTCTTTGGTTAAAAGTCCGTCTACTAACACTTGACGAATGAGCGCCATCCAATAGCGTTCTTCGAAATCACTTCCGCAACCAAAGAAAGGCTGGGCATCTGTACGATGTGCTTTTATGGTCGCATTTACTCTACCAATTAGGGTAAAGACTATTTCTTTAGACTTGTATAAATACTTGGTGTCCCGTACAACTTCCAAGAGCATTTTGACTTGATCTTTGGCTTCGACTTTGGATTTAGGATTACGAACGTTGTCGTCCATATCGGCACCTTCGCCTGTTTCACCGTCAAATTCTTCACCGAAGTAATGCAAGAGGAATTTACGTCTTGACATAGAGGTTTCGGCATAGGCTACTACCTCTTGTAAAAGTGCGAAGCCTATTTCTTGTTCGGCTACGGGTTTACCGGACATAAACTTCTCTAGTTTCTCTACATCCTTATAGGAATAGTAGGCTAAGCAGTGACCTTCACCACCATCTCGACCAGCACGTCCTGTTTCTTGGTAATAACTTTCTAGGGATTTTGGAATATCGTGGTGAATGACAAAACGAACATCGGGTTTATCAATACCCATACCAAAAGCGATGGTCGCCACAACGACTTCCACATCTTCCATAAGGAACATGTCTTGGTGTTTTGCTCTAGTTTTAGCATCTAAACCGGCATGATAGGGCACTGCGCTAATTCCGTTTACTTGTAGCACCTCAGCAATCTCCTCAACCTTCTTGCGACTAAGGCAATAGATGATTCCAGATTTTCCTTTATGTTGCTTTATGAAGCGAATAATATCGGATTCAATATTTTTGGTTTTAGTGCGTACTTCGTAGAATAAATTGGGACGGTTGAACGATGCTTTAAAAGTAGTAGCATCAGACATGTCCAGATTTTTCAATATATCTTCTTGTACTTTGGGAGTTGCTGTTGCTGTTAAACCTATTACAGGCACATCTCCTAACTGTTTGATGATGCTTCTAAGGTTTCTGTATTCGGGTCTAAAATCATGGCCCCATTCGGAGATACAATGCGCTTCATCAATTGCTACAAAAGATATGGGTACACTTTGAAGAAATTCAACATATTCTTCTTTGGTTAATGATTCAGGAGCTACATATAAAAGTTTTGTAATTCCTGAAGTAATATCCTTTTTAACTTGGGTTATTTCGGTCTTAGTAAGTGAAGAATTTAATACATGCGCGATGCCACTTTCGGAAGATAAACTTCTGATGGCATCTACTTGATTTTTCATTAAAGCAATAAGGGGCGAAACTACAATAGCGGTTCCGTGTTGCATTAGTGCGGGCAATTGATAACAAAGTGATTTTCCACCACCTGTAGGCATTATTACGAAGGTATTATTTTGGGTAATAATACTTTTTATGACTTGTTCTTGTAAACCTTTAAATTGGTTGAAACCAAAATACTTTTTTAATTCTTTGTGTATGTCAATTTCGTTTGAATTCATTCTGTGTTAATGGTATTTTTACATAAATTTGCAAACATAAAGATACGACTTTCTTTTATACACACAAATTTTATATTGTTTCAATTTTGATAAATAAAGAAAACATACTAGCCTCTGCCAAAAGCACAATCTTATCAGAAAGTGAGGCAGTTGCAAATCTGGTAAACCTTTTAGACGAGAACTTTGCGAAGGCTGTTGAAATCATTTACCAATCCCCTGGTAGATTAGTAGTCACTGGCATTGGTAAAAGTGCCATCATAGCCCAAAAAATTGTAGCCACGTTAAACTCTACAGGAACCCCTTCCCTATTTCTGCATGCTTCTGAGGCGATACATGGTGATTTGGGTATGGTACAACCTGGCGATGTAGTGATTTGTATATCGAAGAGTGGCAATAGTCCGGAGATTAAGGTCTTAGTACCCTTATTGAAGCGATTTGGCAACAAATTAATTGCGATTACAGGAAACGTTACTTCTTTTTTAGGTAAGGAAGCAGATTATACTTTAAATACTTATGTGACAACAGAAGCTTGCCCGAACAATTTAGCACCAACCAACAGCACCACTGCTCAGCTGGTTATAGGCGATGCGATTGCGGTATGCTTGATGGAGCTACGCAATTTTACAGCGGAAGATTTTGCCAAATACCACCCGGGTGGCGCTTTGGGTAAAAAACTGTTATTGCGCGTGCGAGATATGCTTGATACCACGCACAAACCCTCTGTAGTTCCTGATGCCGATATTAAAACCGTTATTGTTGAAATATCGGAAAAACGATTGGGCGTAACAGCGGTTGTTGAAGACGGAAAAATCATTGGTATCATCACGGATGGAGATATTAGACGTATGTTGAATAAAACGGATACCATCACTGGCTTGACTGCGCAAGAAATAATGACTAAGAATCCTAAAACTATCGAATCGTCGGAATTGGTTAGCGATGCGTTGAATATATTAGAAGACTTTTCCATTACACAATTGGTGGTAGTTGACCATGGGGCATACCAAGGCGTATTGCATTTGCATGACATTTTAAAAGAAGGCATTGTATAATGGCAAAGGCACCCAAGAAACCTAGTAATGAAATGTCTTTCCTTGACCATTTGGAGGAGTTAAGATGGGTATTGGTAAGAAGTTCGGCAGCGGTCGTCATCATGGCCTGTGTGACCTATTTTTTTAGTGATTATATATTTGACACTTTAATTTTTGGCCCTACCGACCCTAGTTTTATCACCTATCGCTTTTTCTGTGAAGCATCCCATTATTTGGGGTTTGCCGACAGCATTTGTATTACTGAATTGCCTTTTATCATTCAGAATACAGAAATGGAAGGACAGGTCAACATTTTTGTATGGACGTGTATAACGGCTGGATTTATATTAGCCTTCCCTTATATATTGTGGCAGTTTTGGAAATTTATTAGTCCGGCACTCTATGAAAAAGAGCGTAAAAATGCTAAGGTATTTATATCTGTAGCCTCTTTATTGTTCTTTTTTGGGGTCTTGTTTGGTTATTTTGTGATCGTACCCATGTCGGTTAACTTCTTGGCCACCTTCTCTGTGAGTAGTGTAGTTAAAAATCAATTTAACATTGACTCCTATATTAGTATGGTTAAAACGGCGGTGATTGCCAGCGGCTTGTATTTTGAATTGCCGATCATCCTCTATTTTTTAACT
This sequence comes from Flavobacteriaceae bacterium, assembly GCA_947451475.1. Classification (GTDB taxonomy): domain Bacteria; phylum Bacteroidota; class Bacteroidia; order Flavobacteriales; family Flavobacteriaceae; genus Flavobacterium. The sequence goes on from CANFZC010000059.1 coordinate 11,738, forward strand.
AAATTAGGATTGGTTACCCCCACATTTTTAAGAACCTATCGAAAATATGCTATAGTAATTGTATTAATCATTGCGGCTATTGTGACACCGCCGGATGTCGTTAGTCAGATTACGGTAGCGATTCCTATGTTATTAATTTACGAAGCCAGTATATGGATATCGGCGGTCGTGGTACGCAATAAAAAACGAGATGAGCAAACTAGTAACGGAGTTTAATGAGTATCGTTCTAAGATGAACGAGAAGCTATTGGCGGATAATAATAAAATTGTTAAGCGCCTATTTAATTTGGACACCAATGCCTATGCGGCGGGTGCTTTGGATGTAAAAACCAAGGAATTATTAGGCTTAGTAGCCTCAACGGTTTTGCGTTGTGACGACTGTGTTAAATACCATTTGGAGACCAGTTATAAAGAAGGCGTTACCAAAGAAGAAATGATGGAAGCTATGGGCATTGCTACGTTAGTAGGCGGAACTATCGTTATTCCTCATTTGCGCAGAGCCTATGAATTTTGGGAAGCTTTAGAAGAAAATAAATAATTGTTAAAGGGTTGATTTGGTGCTTTGTTTATTCGTTAATTTGTCGAATAAACAAATACTCGAATAACCGAATAACCACAAAAATGAAGTTAAGAGCTGAAAATTTAGTCAAAACATATAAAGGCAGAAGTGTTGTTAAGGGTATTTCTGTGGAGGTAAACCAAGGAGAGATCGTGGGGTTATTGGGGCCTAATGGTGCTGGTAAGACCACTTCGTTCTATATGATCGTGGGATTGGTGAAGCCTAATTCGGGAAAAATCTACTTGGATGATACGGACATTACGGAATTCCCTATGTATAAGCGAGCGCAATATGGCATTGGTTATTTGGCGCAGGAAGCTTCAGTGTTTAGAAAGTTGAGTATTGAAGATAATATCTTGAGTGTATTGCAGTTAACTAAGCTATCTAAAGAAGCTCAAATCGCTAAGATGGAGAGTTTGATTGCTGAATTTAGCTTGGAGCACATTAGAACTAACAGAGGGGATTTACTATCGGGAGGAGAGCGCAGAAGAACGGAGATTGCAAGAGCCTTGGCAACGGATCCTAAGTTTATCCTATTGGATGAGCCGTTTGCAGGAGTTGACCCTGTGGCGGTAGAGGACATCCAACGTATTGTGGCACAATTGAAAAACAAGAATATTGGTATCCTTATTACGGATCACAACGTACAAGAGACATTGGCGATTACGGACAAGACCTACTTGATGTTTGAGGGCGGTATCTTAAAAGCGGGAATCCCAGAAGAATTGGCTGAAGATGAAATGGTTAGAAAAGTATATCTAGGACAGAACTTTGAGCTTCGCAAGAAAAAATTAGAATTTTAAATAATCAGACTTTATTAACTATCGAATAGCACTCCTGTACTTTTAGTATGGGAGTTGTTTTTTTATAGGCTATTGCTAAGGTATATATAAGCTTTACCATGCTATATCCATGCTATATCTATAGAATTAGATAAACGGAAACTAACTTACAAGTATAGTAATAAGTATGAAAAGCGTCCTAAAATTCTATTTGTGAAGCAAGGCTGGATTATGCTTTGTGGGTGATGTGTAAATAGTTATATACTACGGAGAGTAAGACGTAGAGGATGATGATTAGTGGCACGGCTACAATATTTAAGAATAGTAACATTAGCACGGAAACTGCTAAAAAGAAAATCTGTAGTTTGTATTTGGCCACACTGAAGTTTTTGATTTTTAGGGAGAACAACGGGATTTCGGCATTCATGACGTAGGCACTTAAAAAAGTCAAAAAAAGCAACTCGCTGAAGTTGAACGAGAAGAATAAACCAAAACTATCACTTAAGATATGAGGTATCATCGGCAAACTTGCAAAAAACAATGCATTGGCAGGAGTTGGCAACCCAATAAATGAATCTGACTGTCTTGTATCAATATTGAAATTAGCTAAGCGGTAACAAGCTCCTAATGTTATGATGAATCCTAAATAGGGTAAATAACTATCTGGGCCAAAAACATCATTAGTTAACATTAACTTATACATCACATAGCCAGGCACTACTCCACTGGTTACCATATCGGCTAGGGAGTCTAACTGTACTCCTAGAGGTCCGGCAACATTGAATTTACGGGCAAAGAAGCCGTCGAAAAAGTCGAAAAATATCCCTAAACAAACATAGAAGAAAGCGTTTTCATATGCAGCATTACTAACCATCACCAAAGCCATACAACCACTAAACAGATTTAACATCGTGAATAAATTGGGAATCTGCGCTTTAATTTTCATTGGTCTTTGCTTTTTACTAAAGATTTGCAAATTTAATACAATAAGTTGGAGACTTCTGCGTTTTATATTAGAGATTTTTATTTGATATTTGTAAAAAGAAAAATTGCCTTGAAAAAAACAATAGCTATTCTGCTGCTTTTCACCAGTATACTTATGCATGCCCAGGCCGTTAGAAAATACTCTAACGAGTTTATGAATATAGGCGTTGATGCGGCGGCACTAGGAATGTCGAATGCGGTGACGGGACAGACGGGCGATGTAAATTCGGGCTATTGGAATCCGGCGGGATTGATGCAAATTGAGGATAGCGAGGCAGCTTTGATGCATGCTAGTTATTTTGCGAACATAGCGCAATATGATTATGCTGCTTATGCCAAAAAAATAGATGACCGCAGTGCTTGGGGCATTTCGTTAATTCGTTTTGGGGTAGACAACATCTTAAACACCACCCAATTAATCGATGATCAGGGTAATATAGATTATAACCGTATTAGTTTATTTTCCACGGCTGATTATGGATTGACTTTTTCTTATGCTAGAAGACCTTTGCTAGCGGAAGGTTTAACTTATGGCGTGAATGCTAAAGTCATACGAAGAGTCATTGGCAAATTTGCTAATTCGTGGGGCTTTGGATTTGATTTTGGTTTGCAGTACGAGAAAGATGATTGGCATTACGGATTGATGTTGCGTGATATCACAACCACTTATAATGTATGGGCTATTGATGAAGACCAGTATAATTTAATTAAGGATGCTGTTTCGGGGCAAAATCAGGCACCACCCGAGAGTACAG
>CANFZC010000060.1 GCA_947451475.1 Flavobacteriaceae bacterium
TAATCATTTTGTATTATCTTTACCTTTACATTCACAAAAGCAATTGTGTTCGTTATGAAAAAAAAAGACATTAAGATTTTATTGGTAGATGATGAACAGGATATCCTGGAAATTGTGGGCTACAACCTTTCGCAAGAAGGATACCAAGTGGTAACCGCTACCAATGGTAAAGAAGCAATAACCAAAGCCAAAAAAGAATTACCGCAACTCATCATTATGGATGTGATGATGCCCGAAATGGATGGTATGGAAGCCTGTGAAAACATTCGTAAAATACCTGAATTAAATAATGTAATCATCACCTTTTTGACCGCACGTAGCGAAGATTATTCTCAAGTTGCCGGATTTGATGCAGGAGCAGATGACTATATCACAAAACCCATCAAACCAAAATTATTAGTGAGTAAAGTAAAAGCGCTTTTGCGTCGTTTAAAAAGTGACGAGCAGACTTCAGAAACGCTTAATGTAGGGGGTATTGAAATCAACCGAGAAGAATACAAAATTATTAAAGACAATCAAGAAATAATCTTGCCAAGAAAAGAGTTCGAATTGTTCTACCTTTTAGCTTCCAAACCCGGGAAAGTATTCAAAAGAGAAGAAATTTTAGATAAAGTTTGGGGCAATGAAGTAATCGTTGGTGGTAGAACCATCGACGTACACATTAGAAAATTACGCGAAAAAATTGGAGAGGATTTGTTTAAAACCATTAAAGGCGTTGGCTATAAATTAGAAGTCTAAATGAAAATTAATTTTAAGAAAACCTATAGGTTTGCTGTAATTTCCTCTTCCTATATTACGCTGTTTGCCACTGGTTTTCTTGGACTTTTATTATGGTTTTTCCACCAATACTCGTGGCCAATTTGTTTGGTGTTTGCACTGTGCATGTTTACCTTTTCCTTCTTCGTTATTCAGTATAGAGTAGAACATTTCATTTACCGTAGAGTAAAAAAAATCTACGATGATGTTTCTTTATTAGAATCTACTTCCTTTAGAAACCAACCCATCACTACCGACATGGCCACTTTAACCAAACAGGTTAAAAAGTTTGCTACCGATAAAAAAATGGAAATCGAAACGCTTAAAGTGCGTGAAGAATACCGTCGTGAGTTTTTGGGAAATGTTTCACACGAACTCAAGACACCCTTGTTTACGGTACAAGGTTATCTTTCAACTTTATTGGATGGCGCCATTAATGATAAGAATGTTCGAAAGAAATATTTAGAACGTGCCGAAAAAGGAGTAGAGCGATTAATCTATATCGTTGAAGATTTAGACATGATCTCTAAATTGGAAATGGGCGATTTAAACTTGGAATTGACAAGATTTGATATTATTGAACTCATTCAAAATGTTTTTGATTTGTTGGAAATGAATGCCGATAAGAAAAATATCATTTTGATGTTCGATAGAAAGTACAATAAAGCCATAAAAGTTTTTGCCGATAAAGAGAAAATTCAACAAGTGTTGACCAACCTTGTGATGAATTCCATTAAGTACGGTAAAGAGAATGGTACTACCGAAGTAACCATCGAAGATTTAGTAAACGACAAGATTATCGTTCGTTTCAGAGATAATGGAGAAGGAATTGAACAACAACATATTCCCCGTTTATTCGAACGTTTTTTTAGAGTAGACAAAAGTGGTGCCCGCAGTGAAGGGGGCTCAGGACTCGGTCTTTCCATCGTGAAACACATTATTGAAGCCCACGGAGAAAAAATTTATGTCGAAAGTGAATTCGGTAAAGGTTCTGAATTTTCATTTACCCTCGAAAAGTTCAAATAATCTTACCCAGTCAGCTTCCATTTGGAGCTGCGGTAATCCTTTATATAAAGCTACTTCCAATAAATTTTCAATCCTAAAATCATTTTGTTTTACAAAGGGTGCAAAGCCCAATCGCTTCATTTTTTTTGCCAAATACTCTTGCTCAAATTGCCCTGGAGTCGGAATGAAAAATGCCTTTTTATTAAGTTTGCTTAAATCCATTATAGTAGTATAGCCCGATCGGCAAAGCACCAATTCACTTGCGTTAAAGGCCTCTTCTAATTCAAGAGTGGTCATAAAATTATAGTAAGTAACATGCTTGTCTTGCGTCATTTTTTGTTCAGGCTCTAAAACTCCTTTAATGAAAATCACCGTTCCATTAAAGCGCTGTACCTCCTTAATCAAAATAGTTTCCAGTAAGGTGCGCTGTGGCTCAGGACCAGATAGAATTACCATCAACGAATACTGTTTTACACGCTCTTTTTTTTCTAATCTACTCAACGGACCAATATAGTCAAGCACCAAATCAGTAGATTTAAGATGCCCCATTTTCCCGGTTAAGTTTGGTTTTTCTTGAAAATCTGGAACCCAACAGGCCGTAAATTTTTTGATAAAAAATTGATGTATTTTACTGGATATCCAGGTCGTGTCTCCCGAAAGCACCTTGAGTTGATGCGTGATAAAAACACTGGGTATTTGTTTACTGTAAACTCCAAAGCGATTATCTGAAATAATACCCGTCAATTCATATTTTGTAACCCAATGTCTAATTTTTTTATTCTCAGCAATAATCGCAGCCAATAATTTAGGACTGTTCTTAATCAACTTCCATTTAAAATCATTTCCATTCTGTGCATATTCAATGTCATAAGAGGGCAGCGATAAGCTGAGCAACTCGGGAAATTCTTTTTGCATCATACTCAAGGCTGCTCCATCACTAGCTATGATGACATTGAATTTGTTTTTTTGTAATTCACGAATTATTGGAACGCAACGTGTCGCATGACCTAACCCCCAATTTAAAGGGGCAACTAAGATATTTTTTCCGTTAGTTTCCAAGATGGTAAGGTACTCTTTTCATAGTGCAAAATAAAAAAGATTTCCAATAGTTTATATTTCCTTAATTTTACCAAAAAATTAAGTTTGTGGGAAGTAAGAATAAATTAAAAAGATTTAAGGAAAATGAAACCTTTGAAAACGTTTTCCAACCAACGAGAGAAGAAGTCGTAGGAGGAGATTTTCCCTTACGTGGTAAATGGAATTCCAATTTTTTTAAAAATGACAATCCAATTATTATCGAATTAGGCTGTGGCAAAGGAGAATATTCAGTTGGTTTGGCCGAGCGCTATCCCGATAAAAATTTTGTAGGCATTGACATCAAAGGAGCCCGATTTTGGCGAGGGGCTAAAACAGCTGTTGAAAGCGGTATGCATAACGTCGCTTTTGTCCGTACCCAAATCGAACTTATAAATTTCATCTTCGCCGAACAAGAAGTAGCCGAGATTTGGATTACATTCCCCGACCCACAAATAAAGTACAAACGGACCAAACACCGAATGACGAACACCGAGTTCCTGCAGTTGTACAAGAAAATATTGAAAGCAGACGGAGTGGTTAATCTTAAAACCGATAGCGAGTTTATGCATGGGTATACATTAGGATTACTGCATGGCGAAGGACATGAAGTATTGTATGCTAATCACAATGTATACAAAAATGAAGGAGCGCCAACAGAAGTAATCGGCATCCAAACGTTTTACGAAAAACAATATTTGGAAATCAACAAAGCAATTACGTATATTCGTTTCAAAATCAAATAGATGACTTTTTTATTGCCACTGGTACTAGGGTTTTGCATTGCAATCTTGGCGGTAATCCTCCCTGGGTTACTCAATATGACGGCGGCCAAAATCAGTTTACAAGAAGGCAGGAATGAGGCACTGAGTTTCGCCTCTGGGGCTTCAGTTATCGTGTTTTTTCAAACCTTAATCGCCGTCTTCTTCTCAAGATTTATCAGCAATCACCACGAAATAGTAACCACGCTACAAGAGATCGGAGTGTTTGTGTTTACGGGTCTTAGCATTTATTTTTTCTGGATTGCCAAAGGCCCCAAGAAACTCAATCCTGAAATCAAAATAAAAGGGAAATCCAATCGCTTTTTCTACGGCATGTTTTTGTCAATGCTAAACTTCCTACCCATTCCCTTCTATGTTTTTGCCAGTATGAGTTTAGCCAGTTCTAGTTATTTTAAATTCGAAAAAATACAAATTTACTCTTTTGTGTCAGGGGTAGTAGCAGGCTCTTTTACGGTCTTTTATCTCTATATTGTTTCGTTTAAAGCCATCCAAAACAAAACTGATTTTCTTCTACGCAACATCAACACTATCATTGGTTCGGTCACTACCTTTATGGCCGTTATTACGATCATCAAATTGTTTTGTAATTAATATGGAGGAGAATTTCTTCGAGCGGGTATATGCTATAGTACGCCAAATCCCCGAAGGAAAAGTCACTTCCTACGGTGCCATCGCCAAAGCCCTAGGAACCGCACGCTCGGCACGCATGGTCGGCTGGGCTATGAATGCCTCTCACAGCATAGAAGATGTGCCCGCGCACCGAGTGGTCAATCGTCTCGGTCTGCTTTCCGGCAAGCACCATTTTGAGGGAACCAACCTCATGCAACAATTGCTAGAAAACGAAGGCATAACCGTGCTCGATAACCAGATTGTAGATTTTGAAAATCACTTTTGGACGCCACCTATGGACAAATCCTAAGTTGTCAAGTTGAGTTAGTTTCTTTTTTTAAAAGGAGCCACTTTAATTTTCGTTAACTGCCTGATAGAAATCCTTTTAATTATAGGATATACTCTTTATGTAGCAATCAATTTTTTCAATATAATTTGGATAATTTCTTTGTAATTCATAGTATCTTTGCAATCTAAAATCAGTATAAATAAACATAAAAAAGCAATAGTCTGTAACGAGGGTATTAGCACAAGCATAACATGAAATTAGACAGAAAAGAAATCCTTTCAGCACTGGAAACCATTACTATAGCAGGCGAAGGAAAAAATATGGTGGAAAGCGGAGCCGTTAAAAACGTACTGACGTTCGGCAACGAAGTAGTAGTCGATTTAATCATCGCAACGCCAGCAATGCACATTAAAAAACGCGCCGAAGACGATATCAAAAAACTAATCCATGAAAAATTCTCTCCAGAGGCAGTGGTAAAAGTAAATATCAAAGTAGAAGCGCCAGCAATTACCAATGAAATCAAAGGAAAAACCATACCCGGAATCAGCAATATCATCGCAGTAGCCTCCGGTAAAGGTGGGGTAGGGAAATCTACCATAACCGCTAACCTAGCCGTGACTTTAGCCAAAATGGGTTTCAAAGTAGGGATCTTGGATGCCGATATCTACGGACCTTCTATGCCCATCATGTTTGATGTGGAAAGCGAAAAGCCCATCTCTATTGACGTAGACGGTAAATCCAAAATGAAACCTATAGAAAGCTACGAAATCAAAATTCTTTCCATCGGGTTCTTTACTTCTCCAAGTCAAGCGGTAATATGGCGTGGTCCAATGGCGGCCAAAGCCTTAAACCAAATGATTTTTGATGCCGCTTGGGGCCAACTAGACTTTATGCTAGTCGATTTACCTCCAGGTACCGGCGATATCCATTTGTCCATCATGCAATCGTTGCCTATAACAGGTGCCGTAGTAGTAAGTACGCCGCAAGCCGTGGCACTAGCCGACGCCAAAAAAGGAGTGTCGATGTTTATGTCTGAGAGTATCAACGTTCCTGTATTGGGAATTATTGAAAATATGGCCTACTTTACTCCAGAAGAATTGCCAAATAATAAATATTATATCTTCGGTAAAGAAGGAGCCAAAAATATGGCAGCCGATTTACAAGTGCCCTTCCTTGGTGAAGTACCACTAGTACAAAGCATTCGTGAAGCAGGCGATTACGGTCGTCCAGCGGCGTTGCAAACCGCCTCGATCATTGAAAGTGTATTTGAAGAAATTACCCGTAATGTGGTGCAAGAAACCGTAAACAGAAATGAAAGTTTACCACCCACTGAAGCAATTAAAATAACAACAATGGCTGGCTGTTCAGCAGTTAAAGGTAAATAATCATGACACACGAAGAATTGACCTTAAATGTTCTTAAAGCATTAAACGAAATCAGACCTTTTCTTAATTCCGACGGAGGCGACATCAGTTTGGTGTCTATTGAGGATGAAAAGCATGTGAAAGTAAGACTAGAAGGCGCTTGTACCGGCTGTAGCTTAAGCATCAGTACCATGAAAGCCGGAGTAGAGACTACCATCAAGAAGTACGCTCCACAAATTGAAACGGTTGTGAATGTAATTTAAAAACTCAATTTAATCATCCAATTTAAAATGAAGAAACTCTTTACCTCAGTAGTAACATTTTTATGTCTAAGCACTTTAGTTGCCCAACACCAAGTTTATGAAAAGGGATATTTTATAGACAATAAAAATACTAAAGTGGATTGCTTAATAAAAAATGAGGACTGGGAATATAATCCGAATCAATTTGAATATAAATTTGATTTGAATTCAGAATCAAAAATCATTAAAATGAGTGATTTTTCAGAATTCTCCGTTGATGAATATAGGTTTAAAAAAGTTACCGTTAAAATTGATAAATCTAGTGATAGTTATGAAAAAGTTACTTCTGTCAAAGCATGTAATTTTGTTGAACAAGAATTATTAATAAGAGTTTTAATTGAAGGGAATGCAAATTTATATAGTTTTAAAACAGATAATTACGCACGATATTTTTATGCAATAAAAGGGGATGATATTAAACCTCTTACGTATAAAATTTATTTTGATGAAGATCAAAAAGTGAACAGCAAGAATGAAACATATAAACAAGAGCTGCTAAACAGCTTGAAATGTGATAAAATTAGCCAAAAAGATATTGACAGATTACTTTATATCAAATCTAAACTTGTTGACCTATTTGAGCGCTATAATCTATGTACCGGCGCCGCAATTACCGAATACAAAACAAAAATGAATTTTAAAACCTTTGAAGGGTATGCTAAGCTCGGTTTTGGCGTTTCTAGTTTTTCTTATAGCAATGGAAGCGATGCCAATTTCGATAAAAAGGCAAGATTTAAAGTAGGTTTTGAGGCTGAAATTAATTTATCAAATAAAGAAAAAAGATGGTCTCTCTTAATAGAGCCGTGTTATCAGCAATACACTAATTCTTATACGTTTAAAAACAATGCTTCTCATGCCGACATAAATTATAAGGGGATTGATATTTCATTTGGTATAAAACGATACCTACAGCTAAATTCAAATTCTTATTTTTTTGCAGACGCCAATTATACTTATGGAATGACATTGAATTCAAAAGTTGATTTAAGCAATAATCCGAATAGTTTAACAATTTCAAAGACTTTAAATCCATCATTAGGTCTTGGTTACTTATGTAACAAAAAATACAGTCTAGAAATTAGATACGAATTCAATAGAAATTTATTCGATAATTACAATTATGTAGATTCTAAATTTAGCACCATCGGATTAATCGTAGGCTATAAATTACTATAAAAAGGCTTTAATTAATGATAAAAATCATATTATTTCAGGTGAAGTTTGGCAACCTTTGCCAACGTTAACATCGAATTTATGCCACATAACAAAATGATTGAAACAGATATACTAATAATCGGTGCCGGCCCTACCGGACTCTTCGCGGTATTTGAAGCCGGATTATTAAAATTAAAATGCCATTTAATTGATGCCTTACCGCAAATCGGCGGACAGTTAGCAGAACTGTACCCAAAGAAACCTATCTACGATATCCCGGGATATCCTGAGGTGCTAGCGGGAGATTTAGTCAATAACTTAATGGAACAAATCAAACAGTTCCAACCCGGTTTTACCCTGGCCGAAACAGCCGAAACTATAGATAAATTAGAAGATGGTACTTTTATTGTAACAACCAATAAAGGAACAAAACACCATGCCAAAGCAGTGGCGATAGCTGGTGGCCTTGGGACATTCGAACCAAGAAAACCCGACCTAGAAAAAATTGCCTTCTTTGAAGAAAAAGGAGTAGAGTATTTTGTAAAAGATCCTGAACTGTTCCGAGATAAAAAAATTGTGATTGCTGGTGGGGGAGACTCTGCTCTTGATTGGAGTATCTTCTTGGCTGATGTCGCTTCCGAAGTAACGTTAATTCATAGAAGAAATGAATTCCGCGGAGCTCTAGATTCGGTAGAGAAATTACAAGAATATAAAAAACTAGGATTAGTAAATCTAATCACACCAGCCGAAGTTACCAAACTGCACGGCGATACCCATCTAAAAGGCATCTCAATCAACAGAGACGGTCAAGAGGAACTACTAGAAACCGATTTCTTCATTCCGCTTTTTGGTTTAACGCCAAAATTGGGAGCAATTGCTAATTGGGGTCTAGAAATCGAAAAGAACGCCATCAAAGTAAATAATGCATTGGATTACCAAACTAATTTAGACGGTATATACGCCATCGGAGACGTGAACATCTATCCTGGCAAATTGAAATTAATCCTTTGCGGCTTCCACGAAGCGACCTTAATGTGCCAAAGTGTCTACAACCGCATTAACCCAGGAAAGAAATATGTATTAAAATATACGACCGTTTCTGGAGTTGACGGTTTTGACGGTACGCGTAAAGAAGCCGAAAAAGCGGTGGTAAAAGCAATCGAATAATATGGCACAAGACATTACCATATATATAACCGACAGAGAAGGGGTGAACCACGAGGTGCAAGCGCCTACCGATATGAATATGAGTATCATGGAAGTCGTGAGAGCCTACGAGTTAGCCCCCGAAGGGACCATCGGAATCTGTGGCGGAATGGCCATGTGTGCCTCTTGCCAATGTTATGTACTAAACGATGTTCCCCTCCCTGAAAAAGGCCCAGACGAAGAAGCCATGCTCTGGGAAGCCTACAATGTAAAAGAAAATAGTAGGTTAGGGTGCCAAATTCCCATAACCGAAGCCATAGAAGGATTAGCCATTGAATTGGCACCTGAAGCATAATATAAAAAAGGCGAGAAGTAATTCTCGCCTTTTTTATATTAATTCAACCTCTCTTTTATAAATGGCTTCTTCAATCGCATCCCATAACCCTATTCTTTTTTCCAAGGCCTGAATCGAAACTTCTTCTACAGCAGCCCACTTTTGTGCATCGTCTTTACAGAGTTCTGTAATCATTTGCATCGCCATCGGACCGTGTTCGTCAGCATCTAATTCAATATGACGTTCAAAGTAATAGATTAGTTTAGATAAATCGGTATCCGGAAAATGCTGCTGGAAATTTTTCAAGATCTCGGTAAACATACTCGGAATCAAATCTTCTCTTCCAAAAGTAAAAGCAGCCGCAATTTTATGGGTTTTGCCTTCTTCTATAATTCTAAAGGTAAAGTCAAGAAAGCTCTTTACATTAGGATGCAAATTACTTTGCTTAATCGCAATAAAGACGTTTTTAGTCTCTTGAACGTTTTGTAAAAAGGTTTCCAAAGTAGTGGTTTGGGCACCACAACTGTGCATCGCTTCCACATACATTTCAAAATGACTTAAGCGCTTTCCGTCCAAAGTCAAATCACTTTCTTCTGCCAATACAATTTCATTAATCAAATACCGGGTTTCAGGATTGGCCGAAGCAATCCAGGGGGTAGTGGTGCAAGTCAATTTACTTTGAAGGGCTTTCAGTAAGGACATGAAATCCCACACAGCATAAACGTGATTTTCCAAGAATTTATGCAAATCATCCATCGTTTTAACTTTTTCATAAAGCGGATGCTGCCAAAGGATTTCTTTCTGTGATTGTATTCTTTCGTTAATAGCGGTAATGTTCATAGCAGGTTTTTGTATAAGACAAAAGTAAAAATGCTTCTCAAATTAGAGAAGCATTTTATATCAATTTTATTTATTGTTTAATCTATTTTATTTAAAAGCAGGGATGCCTGTGATATCCGCACCCGTGATCAACAAGTGAATGTCATGCGTTCCTTCATACGTGATCACACTCTCTAAATTCATACTATGACGCATAATAGAGTACTCTCCAGTAATTCCCATACCACCCAAAATTTGACGAGCCTCGCGAGCTATGTGAATAGCCATGTCCACATTGTTTCTCTTAGCCATTGAAATTTGAGCCGTAGTCGCTTTTCCTTCGTTTCTTAATACTCCTAAACGCCAAGTCAATAATTGAGCCTTAGTGATTTCGGTAATCATCTCGGCTAATTTCTTTTGTTGCAATTGAGTACCCGCAATCGGTTTGTCAAATTGAATACGCTCCTTTGCATAACGCAAAGCCGTATCATAACAATCCATCGCCGCACCAATAGCTCCCCAAGCAATACCGTATCTAGCCGAATCCAAACACATCATCGGAGCACCAAGGCCTGATTTTCCTGGCAATAAATTTTCTTTAGGAACTTTTACATTGTCAAAAATTAATTCTCCCGTAGCCGAAGCACGTAACGACCATTTATTGTGCGTCTCCGGAGTAGTAAACCCTTCCATACCGCGCTCTACAATCAAACCGTGTATTCTTCCAGTTGCGTCTTTTGCCCAAACCACCGCAACATCGGCAAAGGGTGCATTCGAAATCCACATCTTAGCTCCGTTCAATAGATAATGGTCGCCCATATCTTTAAAATTAGTCGTCATGCCCGACGGATTCGAACCGTGATCAGGTTCGGTCAATCCAAAACAACCCATGAATTCGCCTGTAGCCAATTTGGGTAAATATTTCTGACGTTGCTCCTCAGTACCAAATTTCCAAATAGGATACATCACCAAAGACGATTGTACTGATGAGGTCGAACGAACCCCCGAATCACCACGCTCAATTTCTTGCATGATCAATCCATAAGAGATTTGATCCAAACCAGCACCGCCGTATTCTTCAGGAATGTAGGGACCAAATCCACCAATCTCTCCCAGCCCCTTGATGATTTGTTTAGGGAACTCAGCACGCTGCGCATAGTCTTCAATAATCGGAGAAACTTCACGTTTCACCCAGGCACGAGCCGAATCTCGAACTAATTTATGCTCTTCAGTAAGCAAATCGTCTAATAAATAGTAATCAGGAGCTTGAAATAAATCTGGTTTCATAATGTTAATTTTGGTTCACGAAAACGTTTGCAAAGCTACATAATCTTAATTAAAATCACTATCAACAATTGTTATAATTTTTGCAATTTGAAGCCTAAAAAAGAGGGAGGTTGACCTATTTCGAAATGAAAAGCACTAGCCGAAAGGCCAGTCTACATCTTCAAATAAAAGTCTTGCGTCAACGCAATGTAATCTTCCGTATACTGATGACGTGCCGTTTCTATAACCAACACGTCGGCGGTTAGCGTACTAAGTTCGTAACGCTTAAAAGCCAATAAACTTCTAATAATTGGGGTGTCTGGAGTCCCTTTTACTCGAGTCACGCGCACCGGATACAGTTCAAAGGTCGCGCACAAATCAATAAAGCGCTCTTCTTCTTTAAACGGAATAATAACGGCAAATACCCCGTTTTCAGACAATAATAAATCTGCCGCTTCTACCAAATCTTCAAAGGGCATCGCATCTTGAAAACGAGCCAAGTCCCGCTGCTCATGGGTAGTTTTAAAATCTTCACTGTAAAAAGGCGGATTAGACACAAAAAGGTCATATTCATCCTCCGGCTCCTCCATAAATTCATCCAAGCCCGCATGAAAACAAAACAATCGATCACTCCAAGGGGAGTTTTCAAAATTGTCTACCGCTTGCTCATAAGCCTCTTCATCAATTTCAACCGCATCAATTTGCTCGGCCGCACAGCGTTGTGCCAACATCAATGCAATGACACCCGTGCCTGTTCCTAAGTCTACTATAGAAAAAGGTTTGTGATCCACCGGGCACCAAGCGCCAAGCAACACCCCGTCGGTGCCGACTTTCATCGCACAACGATCTTGCTGAATACTAAACTGTTTGAATTGAAACACTATGATTTAGGATTGATGATTAACGATTTTTGATGGTAGAAGTTGTTTCGTATGTGAGATGAAGGTTTGCTGCCTTGTAAAGCGAAAGTAAGCTCCTATAAATAGATCTCTAGTAAGCCCTCTGGCAAATCCATGATCACTTTTTTATTCTCTCGGTCAATTTTAACCAAGAATTGGTCAATCATTGGAACCAAGATTTCTACTTCACCGTTAACGACTTCAAAAAGAGGTTGCGCAGTAGTGTCATTAATGGAAACAATCTTACCAAAGACACCCAAACGCTTATCCTCAATTTCAAAACCTATAACTTCGTGAAAATAAAAACGATTGCCTTCTAATTTAGGCAACATATTTAAAGGTAGGTATACGGCACATCCTAAAATGCTGTCGGCTTCTTCTTCAGAATCGACATCTTCAAATTGTACCCGAAGAAAATCATTTTTGTGCAACGAACTGCTTTCAATAAAAAATGGAACCAGATTTTTGTTGAATTCAACAAATACTGATTCCATATCTTCATATAATTCGGGCTCGTCAGTGTCTAAATAGACCAAAACTTCCCCTTTGAAACTAAATTTTTTAGCAATTTTGCCTAAATAGAAACATTCGTCTTTACGCATAATCGCTTGAAATATTAAGCTTCTGCTTCTTCGCTAGCTTCTTCAGCAGCAGGAGCTTCTTCAACAGCAGGAGCCTCTTCAGCAACTACTTCAGCAGCTGGTGCTTCTTCAGCAGCTGGTGCTTCTTCAACAGCAGGAGCTTCTTCAGCAACTACTTCTGCAGCAGGAGCCTCTTCAGCAACTGGAGCTTCTTCAGCAACTGGAGCTTCTTCAACCGCAGGTGCCTCGTCAGCAACTACTTCTGCAGTTTCTTCAACAGCAACTTCTTCTGCAACTTCTTCTTCTACTTTTGCAGCTTCAATCGCCGCAGCAGCACGTTTATCATTAGCTACTTTTTCTGCTTTCAAAGCTTTCGCTTTTTCTGCTTCTTGCGCTTTTGTCAAACCTTCTTTTTTAGCAGTAACTTTACCTGCTTTTTCTTCTAACCATTTAGCCAATTTAGCATCAGCTTGCTCTTGCGTTAAAGCTCCTTTACGAACACCTCCATCAAGGTGGTGTTTCATTAAAGCGCCTTTGTAAGAAAGGATAGCTCTTGCAGTATCAGTTGGTTGTGCTCCATTGTGTAACCATTGTACCGCTTGGTCAAGGTTTAATTCAACAGTAGCCGGATTTGTGTTTGGATTGTAAACTCCTAATTTTTCTAAGAATCTACCATCTCTTTTCGCGCGAGCATCTGCTGCTACGATCCAATAAAAAGGTTTCCCTTTTTTTCCGTGTCTTTGTAATCTAATTTTTACTGACATAATCTATTTTGATTAATTTGAGGTACTCGACCTCGGTTATTTAAGGGCGCAAAGATAGTTTTTTTTCGTAAACAAACAACCTTCAACCATTTTTTTATTAGGCAAAAGTGTTTGAAACTAAATCTTTAACATTATTTTTTTTGAATTATGTTAGCATTTTTCCATTAAAAAACTATTTTTGTGGAGTAATATAGAAAATTATGAAAAGATTTTTGTCCCTATTTCTTATCGCTGTAGCCTTTTCCTCTTGTTCAGAGGATTTAAAATCAAATAAGCCTGGTTTTCAAGCCATGAAAGATGATTTAATGTGGAGAGCCAATGATGCAAGAGCTAGTGTGTCTGTTGATGGAGAATTAACCATTGAAGCACTTGGTGAATATGATCAAGTATCCCTAAATACAAGTAGTATCGATGAAGGTGTATACGTTTTAGGTACCACTGATAGTGCTAATTCAGCTACTTACGATTCAAACTTCAACGACCTTGCGTTGTTTTATGCAACAGATCCAGTGGCTGGTCCAGTATACAGCGTGCAGTTGATTGCCAATGGGACAGGATATACTTCTGATTGTGATCTACAAACAAACGGTCAATATACGTGTAATGCTTCTCACAATACCACCGGTGGTTCAGGTACTGGCTTGACCGTGTCAATTGTCGCTAATCCTAGTGGAGCAGTGACCAAGGTTGTCAGAGTGGTTTCAAGAGGTAATGGATACCTGCCAGGGGATGTCGTTACCGTAACCAATGGTGACTTAAATTGTAAAGTCAAAGTAATAAACGTGCAAACCAGTAACGGTGAAATCGAAATTACCGATTTTGATAACATCAACATGACGGTTTCAGGAAAGTTCAAATTCAATGCGGTGAATGTAGACAACAATCCTTTCGGAGTTCCAGTAGTGAACTTCCAATACGGAGAGTTTTATGAGGTGCCCATTTTGCCCTTCGCCAAAAAATAATAAGAATAATACAAACCATCTTCGGATGGTTTTTTTATTTAATTATAATAAAGTCCAAATTTATAGCGGTTTACAGTTTTAATTGAGTTACCTTTGTACTTGAATTTTAAATATAAAATATGAACATTTTTGTTGGGAGTCTTCCGTTTAGTATAGACGAAGCAGATTTAAGAGAATCTTTCGGGGTTTATGGTACGGTTAATTCCGTGAAAATTATTACTGATAAATTTACTGGAAGAAGTAAAGGA
>CANFZC010000061.1 GCA_947451475.1 Flavobacteriaceae bacterium
ATCCCTCCGATGGCAGAAAGCGGAATGGCGGAGTAAATTAATAGGCCCTGTTTAACAGAATTGAAGGCAAAGAACAGTAGTAAAAAAATTAACAAAAGCGAAACGGGTACTGCAATCATGAGGCGTTGTTTGGCTTTATTTAAGTTTTCGAAAGCACCACCATAGGTCGTATAGTAGCCGGTTGGCAATTTGATTTGCTGGTCTACTTTTTGTTGTAATTCATTTACGATACTTTGCACATCACGTCCTCGCACGTTGAAGCCTACTACAATGCGGCGTTTGGCATCTTCCCTTTGGATTTGGTTAGGACCATTTTTGATGCTTACGGTGGCTAATTGCGATAACGGAATTTGCGTTCCTTGTGGTGTAGGGATTAATAAATTTTGTATGTCTTCTAGGTTTTTTCGCTGGGAGGTATTGAGTCGGACTACTAGGTCAAACCGTTTTTCGCCTTCAAAGACTAGGCCGGTCGATTGCCCTGCAAAAGCGGTATTCACTACTTTGTTTACATCGTCTATGCTGAGGTGGTATTGTGCTATGGTATTACGGTTGTATTCAATGACTACTTGCGGCATACCGGTAACGGGTTCGACAAATAGATTTTGAGTGCCTTCCACTGTAGTCACAATTTTGCCTAACTTTTGAGCATAGACCGCTAGAGTGTCTAAGTTTTCGCCGAAGATTTTGCAAACCACATCTTGACGTGCTCCCGTCATTAGCTCGTTAAAGCGCATTTGGACTGGATATTGAAAACCGAACGTAATACCTGGTACGTCTTCTAAGGCTTTCCCCATTTTCTCTGCCATTTCGTTGAATGTTTTGGCGGATTTCCATTCGCTTTTGTCTTTCATAATAACCATCATGTCACAGGCTTCCATTGGCATCGGGTCGGTTGGCACTTCACCGCTACCAATTTTGGTCACTATTTTTTCTACTTCGGGGAATTGCGTTTTTAGGATGTGGGTTGCTTTTTGGGTACTTTCTATGGTTGTGGATAGATTGCTACCCGTCAGCACGCGGGTATCGACGGCAAAATCACCTTCTTCTAGGGCAGGAATAAATTCGCCTCCTAAAAAGCTTAGCGTAATTATAGCCAACACAAAGAGGCTGATTACCGTTGCAATTACTGTTTTGGGGATGTTTAGTATTTTAGTAAGTGCATGTTGGTATCTAATTTCGACCCAAATCATTAAGCGATCGGAGAAGTTGTATTCGTGTTTTATTTTTTTGCTTAGAAACAGGGCGCTCATCATGGGGATGTAGGTAAGGGATAAAAGGAAGGCGCCTAGCAGTGCAAAGGCAACGGTTTGCGCCATGGGTTTGAACATTTTCCCTTCGATGCCTTGAAGTGTGAATATAGGCAGGTACACAATTAGAATAATGATTTGGCCGAATACTGCGCTGTTCATCATTTTGCCAGCAGAACTTTGCACCGTTTTATCCATTTTGGATTGGCTTAATTCTTCGACTTTGACTAGGGTTTTGGAGTGGGCTAATTGGTGCATTACGGCTTCTACGATGATTACGGCGCCGTCTACAATTAATCCGAAATCAAGGGCACCAAGGCTCATTAGGTTACCGCTTACTCCAAACGTATTCATTAGAATGATGGCAAATAACATGGCTAGGGGAATGACTGAGGCTACTAATAAGCCTGCTCTGAAGTTTCCTAAGAACAAGACCAGGACGAAGATGACAATTAAGGCCCCTTCTAGCAGTTTGTGTTCGACTGTTCCGATGGCATTGTTTACCATTTTGGTTCGGTCTAAGAACGGCTCAATGATGACACCTTCGGGCAATGTTTTTTGGATTTTAGCGACTCTTTCTTTGACATCTTTGATTACATCGCTACTGTTTGCCCCTTTGAGCATCATGACCACGGCACCTGAAACTTCGCCTTGATCATTGTAGCACATGGCACCATAGCGAGTTGCGAAACCCATTTTCACTTCGGCTACGTCTCTGATGAAGAGAGGGGTTCCAGAGGCACTTGTTTTGATAGAAATGTTTTCGATATCGGCTATTGTTCCGATCAGACCTTCGGTACGGATGAAAAGCGAGGTAGCTCCTTTTTCGATATAGGCACCACCTGTATTTTGGTTGTTTTTTTCGACGGCAGTGAATACATCGGCAATAGTGATACCGAAAGATTGTAATTTGTTTGGATTAATGGCGATTTCATACTGCTTTAATTTGCCACCAAAGCTGCTTACTTCGGCTACGCCTTTGACGCCTATTAATTGGCGTCGTACAATCCAGTCTTGTATGGTTCGTAAATCAGTTTCATTGTATTTCTTTTCGTAGCCTTTCTTGGCGCGTACGACGTACTGGTAGATTTCTCCAAGTCCAGTAGAAACGGGGCCTAGTTCGGGGGTTCCAATGCCTTTTGGGATTTCGGTTTGCACTTTTTGGAGGCGTTCCGCTACTTGTTGACGTGCCCAATAAATATCGGTCTCGTCATCGAATACGATGGTTACTAAAGACAAGCCAAAGCGGGAGAAACTTCTAATTTCTTTTAGGCCTGAGATATTAGTGTTGGCTTGTTCAATAGGGAATGTTACTAACCTTTCGATGTCGGTAGCACCGAAAGAAGGAGCGATGGTGATGACTTGTACTTGATTGTTAGTGATATCGGGTACGGCATCAATGGGTAATTTAGTAGTTTGGTATACACCGTAGCCTACTAGGGCAATAACCATAAGCCCAACTAGGAGTTTATTCCTTACGGAAAACTCAATGATTTTATTTAGCATGAAGGTAAATAGTATTTAGTTTTTAATACGATAAAAAGCATCACAGTGCAATGCGATTCATTGCCCTATGGATAATAACAGTATGTTAACTAATTTTGGGCGGTTGCCAAATGCTATTTAAGGAATGGGTTAAAATAATCTCTTTGTAGTAGTTTGGATTATTTTTCACAAGGTATACTAGTGTGTTTTTTTCGAGATTGAATTTGTGGTCTGGAATAAGCGAAATGAAATTGGCTGAACCACAGTTGTCATGTGTTTTGAAAGGAAGTTTCATATCCTTATCGTGGTCGTGGTCTTTTACATCACCGTGGGTGTAATGAATGCAAATAAATTGCCACAATGAAATTCCGGGCTTTTCTTTTTTATGTTCGCTAAAATGCTCCACCATAGCGGGAAGTTTCAACAACTCATGGAATTCGGTTGTTGAAAACAAATAAAACGATAAAAAGGCCATAGCTAGTATACGTTTCATGAAGCGCTGAGGTTTACTAATAACTCACAGTTTGTAAAATTACTAAATGAATTGATTTTTTTGATGTAATTGATATTGTTTTTTTCTATGCTGCTGTAGGAATGCCTTATTTGTTGCCGTAAATAGCGATATATTATATTAGGATAAAGTAAGCGGTAGTGTTTTGCAGCTTTTAGATTTGATAATTACATTTTTATTTTGGACGTATTAAGCCTATTGTACATCGAAGTAAAGTCGACCTAAAGGTAGAGTAGGCTTTAAGTAAACTCTATATAAACTCTGAGTAAACTCTATAGGATTTTTGATTGTAGATTTTTGATTATTGATTTCAGATTTTGAACTAGCGATTTTGGACTGCAAATTGTTGATAGCTGCACGCTTGAAAAGTGTGAATTATATAAAGTATTGTTGGAATTGTATAAGTAGCTAATTTGTTTTGTTAATTTCAAATTCAAGAAATTGCTTGAATTAATTCTGTTAAATAAAATCCTAAATTCGGATTCCTAAATCTGAAATCTTTTATCTTTGCCGACTGTAAAAAACCGAGAATGAAATTTGATTTACTTGCCCAAGATCTTAATTCTAAAGCCCGTGCTGGTAGTATTACTACCGATCATGGTGTTATAGAAACCCCTATATTTATGCCTGTAGGTACGGTAGCTTCTGTCAAGGGAGTTCACCAACGCGAATTGCGTGATGAGATTAACCCCGATATTATCTTGGGAAACACTTATCATTTGTACTTGCGACCGCAAACCGACATCCTTGAAAAAGCGGGAGGATTGCATAAATTCATGAATTGGGATCGTAATATCTTGACGGATAGTGGGGGGTACCAAGTATATTCCTTATCGGCTAATCGTAAAATTAAAGAAGAAGGCGTTAAGTTTAAGTCCCATATTGACGGATCGTATCATGTGTTTACGCCTGAGAATGTGATGGAGATTCAGCGTACTATAGGGGCTGATATTATTATGGCCTTTGATGAATGTACGCCTTACCCTTGTGACTATCGCTATGCGCAACGATCGATGCACATGACCCATCGATGGTTGGATCGTTGTATTAATCATTTGGAAAAATTGCCTTATAAATATGGTTATGAGCAGACCTTTTTTCCGATTGTACAAGGGAGTACTTATAAAGATTTGCGTCAGCAATCGGCCGAATATATTGCCAATGCAGGGGCACAAGGTAATGCCATAGGAGGTTTATCGGTAGGGGAGCCAGCCGAAGAGATGTATGCGATGACCGAAGTGGTGACTGCGATACTTCCACAAGACAAACCTAGGTATTTGATGGGTGTAGGAACGCCGATTAATATTTTGGAAAATATTGCATTAGGCATCGACATGTTTGACTGTGTGATGCCAACCCGTAACGCTCGAAATGGTATGTTGTTTACGGCGCATGGGACTATTAATATCAAAAACAAGAAGTGGGCTGATGATTTTTCGCCCGTAGACGAAATGGGGTACACCTTTGTGGATACAGAATATACTAAAGCCTATTTGCGTCATTTATTTGCTGCGGATGAGTATTTGGGCAAACAAATTGCGACGATACACAATTTGGGTTTTTATATGTGGTTGGTTCGTGAAGCAAGAAAACATATCTTAGCCGGAGATTTTAGAACATGGAAAGATATGATGGTTAAACAAATGGGTCAACGATTATAAGTTTATGCTCAAAATAATTGACAAATACATCCTCAAGCGCTATTTAGTAACATTCACTTTTATGTTACTGATGTTTATTCCGATAGGGATCATCATTGACATATCGGAGAAAGTCAATAAGATGATAGAGAATCATGTACCGTTCCCGATGATTGTGCAATACTATATAGATTTCATTATTTATTTTGCCAACATCTTATTCCCTATATTTCTGTTCCTGTCTATTATTTGGTTTACTTCGAAATTGGCCAGCAATACGGAGATCATAGCCATTTTGAGTTCGGGTATATCGTTTAGACGTTTTTTGAGGCCCTACATTATTGGGGCTACTTTAGTATCGCTAATTGCCTTGGGGATGAATATTTATTTGGTTCCGAAGGCCAGTGCTGGGTTTAAGAGTTTTAGGTACACCTATCTTATTAACGACGGGCTAAATGACATGCGCGACAACACCGATGTGTTTAGACAGATCAGTAAAGACGAGTATATCTTTGTCAGTAATTTTCAAGATGCCTCTAAGATGGCGTTTAATTTTTCGATGGAAAAATTTGAGAACGACCAATTGAAATATAAGGTTACGGCCAGTCGGATTAAGTGGAATCCCACCAAAAAAAATTACACCTTGTTTAATTACAGCAAACGAAAAGTGGGGGCCTTTGGCGATATCTTAGAATCGGCTGAGCAAAAGGATACTGTGTTTAAATTTGACATTGAAGATTTGACGCCCGTAGTCTATATAGCAGAAACTTTAAGTTTAGGTGATTTAAATCATTTCATTGATAAAGAGCGTTCTAGGGGTTCGTCCAACATAAACGTCTACTTAGTAGTGTTATATAAAAAATACAGTTCGCCCGTATCGGCATTTATCTTAACGATTATTGCCGTGGCTGTTTCTTCGATGAAGCGTCGCGGAGGAATGGGGATGAACTTGGCCATTGGGATATTATTGGCCTTTTCCTTTGTCTTTTTGGATAAAGTATTTGGTGTATTGGCGGAGAAATCTACGATGCCGCCTATGTTAGCTATTTGGCTTCCTAATATTGTTTTTGGAGTATTGGCCATTTATTTACTGCGGAATGCCAAGCGATAATGTAAAGAGTTATTTGCACCTTCATTTGATTGTATTCATTTGGGGATTCACGGCCGTGTTGGGTGCCCTTATTACGCTTGATGCCTTGCCATTGGTATGGTTCCGCATGCTCTTTGCTGTTGGCTTTATTGCCATTTATATTTATTTCAAAAAGTTATCCTTACGAATTTCGTTTAAAGCTGCTTTTCAATTTTTAGTGGCGGGCTTAATCATTGCATTGCATTGGTTTACTTTTTTCTATGCCATTAAGATATCGAATGTTTCTATTACGTTGGCTTGCTTGTCCACGGGAGCCTTATTTGCTTCCTTATTGGAGCCTATATTGTATGGCAAAAAGGTGGTATGGTATGAAGTATTTTTTGGTTTGCTCGTTGTGGTAGGATTGTATATCATCTTCAACGTAGAGGGTCATTACTATATGGGGATCATTATGGCGCTTACCTCTGCCTTTCTGTCGGCGCTTTTTGCGGTTATGAATTCTAAGTTTGTTAAAGCGTTTGATCCCACCGTAATTTCTTTTTATGAATTGAGTGGAGGGGTGGTCTTTTTTACGTTTATATTGCTGTTTACGGGCAGTTTTTCGCCCACCTTTTTTAGGCTATCGGCTAATGATTTGATGTATTTGATGATCTTGAGTTCGGTATGTACGGCCTATGCCTTTATCGCTTCTACTTCAGTGATGAAATATTTGAGTCCGTACACAGTTATGTTGACCATTAATTTGGAGCCCATTTATGGGATTATATTGGCGGTGATTGTTTTTGAAGACAAAGAGAAAATGCGTTTTGAATTTTATGTAGGCGCCTTTATAATATTGCTAACGGTACTGTTGAATGCGCTCCTAAAAAGTAGAAAGCATCAATTAAATTAATGTTAGACAAAGGTTAATTTTGTTTACAACTAATCTTTAAAAAGTCCTTTTTATCACGATATAAAATTTTATATTTGCTGTTCGATTAAACAAACTAACAACCCTATGGAATATTTAGATTTTGAACTTCCCATTAAGGAATTAGAAGATCAACTCGATAAATGCCAGCTCATCGGTGCCGAATCTAATGTTGATGTTACCGCTACCTGCAAACAGATTGAAAAAAAATTAGAAGAAACCAAACGTAAAATATACAAGAACCTTACCGCTTGGCAGCGCGTTCAATTATCGCGTCATCCTAATCGTCCGTATACTTTAGAACACATTACTAACTTGACTAAAGGAACCTTCCTTGAGATGTTTGGTGACCGTAATTTTAAAGATGATAAGGCTATGATTGGCGGTCTTGGAAAGATCGATGGACAGTCGTTTATGTTGATAGGCCAGCAAAAAGGAATCAACACCAAAATGCGTCAATTGCGTAATTTTGGGATGGCTAGTCCGGAAGGCTATAGAAAAGCCTTGCGCTTGATGAAGATGGCTGAGAAGTTTGGCATTCCTGTAGTTACCCTTATTGATACCCCGGGAGCCTTTCCAGGCTTAGAGGCAGAGGAGCGTGGTCAAGGAGAAGCAATAGCAAGAAATATATTGGAGATGGTGCGTTTGAAAGTGCCTATCATTTGTATTATCATTGGTGAAGGAGCCTCTGGAGGTGCTTTAGGTATTGGAGTAGGAGATCGCGTAATGATGTTGGAGAACACTTGGTATTCTGTTATTTCACCAGAATCATGTTCGTCTATCCTATGGAAAAGCTGGGAGTATAAAGAACAGGCTGCTGAAGCGTTGAAATTGACTTCGTCGGATATGAAAAAGATGAAATTGGTTGATGATGTTATTCCGGAGCCGCTAGGAGGTGCTCATTATGATAGAGAGACAACTTTTAAAACGGTTGAGCAATATATCATGAAAGCCTTTAATGAATTAAAAGATTTATCAACAGAGGAATTGGTGTCTCAAAGGATGGACAAATACAGCAAGATGGGCGAATTTAAAGAATAATTTCTTACAAATTATAATGAAATCCGAAGCCCAATGGTTTCGGATTTTTTTTTGGTTATTAACAAATAACCGCAACTTATCAACACTGGTTTTGAATAACTCAATACTAGAAATTTTTACAAAATAACTACTTTCGTTTCATGGAAAATCTCAGAAATATTAATCCCATTAAGGTAGATAAAACGACCATCATCAACCTTGAGAAAGGCAAGCTCCCGCCACAGGCACTCGATTTGGAGGAGGCTGTATTGGGTGCGATGATGATTGACAAAAAGGGAGTCGATGAAGTGATTGATATCTTGCAACCCGATGCTTTTTATAAGGAGGGGCATAAGCATATATTTGAAGCTATTTTTCAGTTATTCACAGATTCTCAACCTATTGACTTATTAACCGTTTCGGCTCAGTTGAAAAAGAGCGGTAAGTTGGAACTGGCTGGAGGCGATTTTTATTTGATCCAGTTGACTCAAAAGATTTCGTCATCGGCGCATATTGAGTTTCACTCGCGTATTATTTTACAGAAATTTATACAGCGCAGTTTGATTAAAATCTCCTCGGAGATTATCGAAGAGTCTTATGATGAAGCTACGGATGTGTTTGATTTGTTGGATAAGGCAGAGTCTAAATTATACGAAGTTACCCAAGGCAACATTAAGCGCAGTTCGGAGACCGCTCAGAGTTTGGTGATCCAAGCCAAGAAGCGTATCGAAGAGATTGCGAATAAAGAAGGATTGAGTGGTGTGGCTACTGGTTTTGAGAAGTTGGATAAAGTAACTTCGGGATGGCAGCCTTCGGATTTGATTATTATAGCGGCCCGTCCGGGTATGGGTAAAACCGCCTTTGTCTTGTCGATGGCTCGAAACATGGCTATTGATTTTGGACATCCAGTGGCGTTGTTTTCCTTGGAGATGTCTTCGGTACAGTTGATTACCCGTTTGATCTCCTCGGAGACCGGTTTGTCCTCGGAGAAATTGCGTACCGGAAAGTTAGAAAAGCATGAATGGGAGCAGTTATCCACTAAGGTAAAGGATTTGGAGAAAGCCCCTTTGTATATAGACGACACCCCGTCGTTATCGATTTTTGACTTAAGAGCTAAGGCGCGTCGTTTATCGTCGCAGCATGGTATTAAGATGATTATAGTGGATTACTTGCAGTTGATGACGGCAGGTGGAAGCAATGGTAAGGGAGGCGGAAACCGTGAGCAGGAGATTTCGACTATTTCGAGAAACTTGAAGGCTTTGGCCAAAGAGTTAGAGGTACCCGTTATCGCCTTGTCACAGTTGTCTCGTGCGGTAGAAACCCGTGGATCTAGTAAGCGACCGTTGCTGTCTGACTTACGTGAATCGGGTGCGATTGAGCAGGATGCCGATATTGTATCGTTTATATACCGACCAGAGTATTATAAAATTGACGAGTGGGATGATGATGAGCAATCGCCAACTGCAGGGCAGGCCGAATTTATTATTGCGAAGCACCGTAACGGTTCGTTAGAGAATATTAGGTTGAAGTTTATTGGGAATCTCGGTAAATTTGATAACCTCGAAGAATATGGCGGAGGCTTTGATGATTTGCCATCAAAAATGAATCATGATGAGAATCCGTTTTTGACTAAGAATTTGCCTTCCCCAAATGAGGCCTTTGGCAGTCATCTCAATCGTGATGAAGACGATAGTGATGTTCCTTTTTAAAATAGATAAATCCCGAGTCCTCGGGATTTTTTTATGATTATCTTCACATTAAAACTAGTATCTTTGGGATATAATTGCTAAGAAATGTATAAGAAGACCCTGTTTATCATCCTTTTATTGCTTTCGTTTTCGATTAGAGCCAGCTTCGTTTTGCTGCCTATGGATGAGACTACCCAGAAAAATCACTTGAAAGCCTATGGTATCACCTATTGGGCTTTAGACAAGCATTATAAAGCCAGTTGGTTACTCAACTACCGAGGCGGTTCCTTTTTATTGCCCGATGCCCCAGAGATCCGCAAGGAGTGTCAGATACGCGGAGTGAGTTTTGAAATCCTAACCGATGCGGAAGAAGAATCGATCTTGGCCGATATCTCTAGTCCGTCGCAAAACATGGAAACGGTAGTCTTAGAGAAAGCGCCCAAGATTGCAGTGTATTCCCCACCGGGGAAGCAGCCATGGGATGATGCGGTAACGATGGTTTTGACTTATGCTGAGATTCCGTTTAAAGTAGTCTATGACGAAGAAGTATTGGGAGACCAATTAATTTTGTATGATTGGTTGCACTTGCACCATGAGGATTTTACAGGACAGTATGGAAAATTTTATGGCGCTTATCGCAATGCCCCTTGGTATATCGAGCAGAAGAAAGATGCTGAGGCTTTGGCTACTAAACTAGGGTATTCAAAAGTATCCCAAGAGAAATTGGCTGTGGCTAAAAAGATACGGGATTTTGTTATAGGCGGCGGTTTCATGTTTGCCATGTGCTCAGCCACCGATAGTTTCGACATTGCCTTGTCGGCAGAGGGAGCGGATATTTGCGAACCGATGTTTGATGGGGACGACAGTGATCCTAATTATCAAGCGAAAGTAGATTATACCCGTACTTTTGCGTTTAAAGACTTCATCTTGGATCGAAGACCAGACCATTATGAGTTTTCGGATATTGACATGACGGAGAAGCGTAAGATTCCGTTTGAGAAAGACTACTTTACCTTAATGGATTTTTCGGCTAAGTGGGATGTTATTCCGAGTATGTTGTGCCAGAACCACACCCAATTGATTAAAGGCTTTATGGGGCAAACGACTTCGTTTGATTCCAATTTAATCAAGTCGAATGTACTGACCTTGGGCAAATCAGAGTTGAATGACGAGGCTCGTTACATCCATGGTCAAAAGGGAAAAGGCTTCTTCACTTTCTATGGTGGGCATGATCCTGAGGATTACCAACACCGCGTAGGCGACGAACCTACGGTATTAGATTTACATCCAAATTCGCCAGGTTTTAGATTGATCTTAAACAATGTATTGTTTCCCGCAGCTAGAAAGAAGCCGCAGAAAACGTAATAATTTCAACTCGTAGGGTTGAAATTCAATATTCAATAAAAAAATTCCAAATTCCAAGATATAATTTTTTGGAATTTGGAATTTTTGATATTGGAATTTATTTACTTCTTACTTATTATTCTCAATAATATAATTCAAGACTTTCGTCATTAAATGCACTCGGTCTTTTCCTAGCACATTGTGTTTGTGCATAGGGTAGGCGAAGAAGTCGACTTGTTTTTGAGCTTCTACGAATTTCTTGATTAGGGCGAAATTGTTTTGCATTACTACTACGTCATCACTGGTGCCGTGGATTAGTAATAGTTTGCCTTTGAGGTCTTTTACGTAGTTTAGGGTACTGGCTTCTTCGAATCCTTTAGGATTTTCGGCAGGGGTATCCATATAGCGTTCGCCGTACATTATTTCGTAGTACTTCCAGTCGGTTACCGGTCCGCCCGCCACTCCGACTTTAAACGTATCGGGCTTTCTTAACATTAATGAAGTGGTCATAAAGCCCCCGAAGCTCCAGCCGTGTACTGCTAGTCGGTTTCCATCTACAAAAGGCAGCGATTTTAAGTATTCAACGCCTTTAAGTTGGTCCTCCATTTCGATTACTCCTAATCTGCCGTGGATTACGCTTTCGAAGGCGAAGCCTCGGTTGTCAGACCCTCTATTATCTACGGTGAAAACAAGATACCCTTGCTCAGCCATCCAGTACATCCAAAGGTTGGCTCCGTCTAAATAGGAGTTGGTTATCATTTGGGCATGAGGTCCGCCATAAACGTACACCATTACCGGGTATTTTTTAGCAGGGTCAAAGTTGCTTGGTTTGATTAGGCGCGTGTATAGGTCGGTAGTCCCATCGGCGGCTTTGATGGTTTTGATTTCGGCACTTCCCATAGTGTAGCCGTCGTATTTGTTTTTGCTTACTAGGAGCGTTGTTGCTTTTCCGCTTTTGTCGTATAACAATGATTTGGACGGGGTGGTATGGTTTGAAAATTCATCAAAGAAAAAGCTTCCATCGGTAGAGGCACTGAACGTGTGTACCCCTTGGTCTTTGGTGATTAGGGTTTGTTTCCCTTTTAGATCCACTTTGTAGGCCAGCATGTTGGTTGGATTTTCTCCGGTGGCGGAGAAATAGATTTCGGTTCCGGCACTGTTGGCTCCTAGGATTTCTCTGGTTGGGAATTTATTGGTCGTTAATTGTTTGATTAATTTACCTTCGATAGAATAGTAGTAAAGATTTTGGTAGCCGTCTTTTTCGCTGAACCATACGAAGTTATTGGATTTGCTATTAGGAAAGAAGGCTTCGTGTTCAGGTTCTACCCAGTTGTCGTTTTTCTCGTTAAGAATGGTTCTTACATAAGCCCCTGTAGAGGCATCGTATACATTGAGTGACATATCGTTTTGGCCACGGTTTAGTTCGGCAATAAGCACGTATTTTTCGTCTGGTGACCAAGATAGATTCGTTAAGTAATCATCGGAGTTGCCTTTTGGGGAAATGAATACCGTTTTTTTGTAGGCAAGGTTATAGATGCCCACTTTTGGTTTTTCAGATTTTTGGCCGATCATGGGGTATTTGATGGACTCCAGTTTGCCCGGAGTTTCAGTAATATCCAGTAGCGGGTAATCGGCTACTTCGGATTGATCTTTTTGGTAGAACGCTAAAAAGCTGGCTTTGGGTGACCAGAAGATTCCTTCTTTGATTCCGAATTCGTTACGGGCGAAGAATTGACCAGATACTATGGCTTCATTGGTTTCGTTTGTTACCGTAACTTTTTCTTTGTTTTTATTGTAGAAAAACAGGTTGTTTTTCTCGGTGAAGGCTAGGTTGGTATGATTGGCATCAAACATGGCGTTCTCCTGGGTTTCGGTGGTGGCTTGGATTAGTTTACCCGCTTTGGTTGCAACGTTATAGGTATAGTAGTTGCCGCCGTCATTGATTAGTAAGCTCGTGGCATCGATAAAAGACGCACCCATGAAGTTTTTTAGTTTGGTCCCTAATTCTTTATTGATGTCTACTAAGGTAAGCAGTTCGGTGGGTTTGTTGTCTTTGGTATTGGCGGTCATCATTTTGGTAAATGCATCCGTGTAATACACATAGCTAGTGGTGTTTGGAATCCATTGAAACCCCTGTAACTTATCGGCTCTGAAGGCACGGTTTTGCTGCATTACAGCCTCGTCTAGGGAAATTGATTTTAATTGTGCTTGTGTAGTGAGAGCGATAAACAAGCTTACGAAAAGAACTATCTTTTTATTCATATTGTAAATTAGTTTGTTGTTGTAAATGTATAAAAAAAGACACACTATGGGTGTGTCTGTTATTGGAAAGCTTAGGGAGGCTTAATCGGCTAAGCGGTGTAGTTTATTTTTATCTACAATTTTGATTCGTTTGCCTACTAGTTCGATAAGATTGCTTTTGTTTAATTCGGATAATAATCGAATGCAGCTTTCGGTTGCGGTGCCAATCATGCCTGCTAATTCATCTCTAGAGAGTTGTAAGCGCAGGGTACCATCGGCTTCTACACCAAAGTTTTCTTCTAAGTAGATTAGGGTACCTGCCAAACGTTCTTTAACGCTTTTTTGCGCCATGTCTACCATGTGTGCATCAGCGTCTTTTAGATCGCCACAGATGTTTTTCATGACATTCATGGAAAAGTTATTGTTTTGATTGAAGAACTGCATGATTTCTGATTTGGGGATGAAGCAGACTTCCATGTCTTCTAGTGCTACGGCACTTAAATTGGCTGGTTCTTCGCTGATCATGGAGCGTTGTCCTAGCAATTCGCCTGGTTTGACTAATTTGACAATTTGGTCTTTACCGTTGGAGCTGAGTTTTGAAAGTTTGCAGACGCCATCTTTTACACAGTAAATTCCGTTTGTTATTTCGCCTTCTTCAAAAATAGGAGTGCCTTTCTTAATCGTATACGATGTCTTGCATTCGGCCATTTTTAAGAGTTCCTCTTTTCCTAGGGCTTTTAAGGAGCTAAATTGTCTAACGATACACTGTTCACATTTACTCATAATTCAATACCATTTTTTGGGCTCTACAAATATATTGAATTGTATGATAATTGTCATATTTTAATTTTAAGTATTGTTCAACCTTTGTCTTAGGTAAAAATGAGCAAATTATGAATACATCACAGTGTTTCCATTGTGGTAACGAAGTCATTAAAAAGGATGAAGTTCTTTTTGATGCTAAGCGTTTTTGTTGTAATGGTTGTAAAACAGTTTATGAAATATTCAGTCAGCATGATTTAGGCTGTTATTATGATTTTCAAGCAACACCGGGAGCCACCCCGATAGACATTAAAGGTAAATATGATTTTTTAGCCAATGAGAGTATTGTTGACAAACTGTTGGAGTTTAAAGAAAGTGGCACGCATATTATTTCACTTTACATTCC